>CAZFAT010000221.1:0-7052 GCA_964517075.1 uncultured Solibacteraceae bacterium | reverse complement strand
TCTGCGTGCCGTACATGGAGCGTTACGTCGGCCTGCTCCAGGGCCTGATGGAGAATCCTCCCGACGAGACGCCCGGCTGGCACGCGAGCGAGCTGGAAACGTCGCAGATGCTCGCCAACGACGCGCGCCTCGTCCGCATGGACCGGGCCGTGAAGACGCTCACCGAGATTCCGCAGTGGCTGCCGAAGACGTTTGGCAAGAAGGACGGCGCGCCCGACATCCAGTTCGAGGGCTACAGCTACTTCAATTTCCCGATGGATCACCACGAGTTCACCCACAGTGGCGTCATCGGCAACCCCGAGCGCGCGACGAAGGAGAAGGGCGAGGAGGCGTTCCGCCGCTACTCCGAACACGTGGCCCGGGCGATTGCCGCGCTGCTCACGGTCGAGGTGACGATTCACAACCGGGAGTTCGTGGATCGGGTGCTGTGACTCCTGACATCGTCCGCGCCCTCGAGGGCGTCGTCGGGGCCGATCGCGTCTCCACGCGCGAGACCGATCGGCTCGTGTACTCGGTGGACGCCTACTGGCTGCCACAGATGTGGCTCGATCGCGGCCACCGAACGCCGGTGGCCGACGTCATCGTCCATCCCGGGTCCACCGAGGACGTCGCGGCCATCCTGAAGATTGCCAACAGCGCCCGCATTCCCGTCGTCCCCTGGGGCGGCGGGTCGGGAACGCAGGGCGGCGCGCTGCCGACGCACGGCGGCATCGTCATCGACCTGAAGCGGCTGAACCGGATTCTCGAGATCAACGCCGGGTCGCTGTACGTGCGCGCCCAGGCCGGCATCAACGGCGGTCAGCTCGAGTGGGCGCTCAACGAGCGCGGCCTGACGCTGCCGCACTATCCCGCCTCCGCCAACTGCGCGACGCTTGGCGGCTACCTCGCGCCGCGTGGCTCCGGGACGATCAGCACGAAGTACGGCAAGGCCGAGGACCTCGTGATGAGCATCGAAGTCGTGCTGCCTGACGGCGCGATCATCCGGACGCCGCACGTGCCGAACCACGCGTCGGGCCCGGACTTCATGCGCCTGTTCCTGGGATCCGAGGGCACCTTCGGCGTGATCACCGAGGCGACGATGCAGGTGGCGGTGCTGCCGGAGGTGAGGCTGTTCCGGGCGGTGCTGTTCAAGGACGTCGCCACCGGCCTCGAGGCCGGACGCCGCATGATGACGAGCCGCCTCGATCCGCTCGTCATTCGCATGTACGACCCGCACTCCACGGGATTGCTGGTGAAGCGCGTCCTGGGGTACGAGCTCGAAGGGGCGTACATGATCATCGGCTTCGACGGCTTCGCCGAGATTGCCGCCGCGCAGGACGCGCGCGCCATGGCCATCTGCGGCGAGCTGGGGGCGCGGGACCTCGGCCGGGAGCCCGGCGAGCGCTGGTGGGAGCATCGCTACGACTTCTACTACCCGCCGCTCAGCCTCAAGCTCCCGGCGATGTACGGGACGATCGAGACCGTGTCGACGTTCGACCGGATCGAGCAGATCTATCACGCCAAGAAAGCGGCCATCGAAGGCACGTTTGGCGCGCAGGGCGTCGGCTACATCGGCCACTTCTCGCACTGGTGGCGGTGGGGGGTCAGTCTCTACGACCGGTTCCTGCTGAAGGAGACGCCGGCCGACCCGCGCGAGGCGCAGGACCTGCACGATCGAATCTGGGATGTGGCCGTGCGGACGTCACTCGCCCACGGCGGCATGATCAACGAGCACCACGGCGTCGGTCTGAAGCTCAGCCGGTTCATGAAAGCGCAGTACGGCGCGGCGTGGCCGCTCGTCGAGCGCCTCAAACAGGCGATCGATCCCCACGGCATCATGAACCCCGGCAAGGTGGGGTTCGCGGTCGACGACGTGCAGCTGCCAGTCACGCCGGCGGCCGAGCCGGCGGGGAAGCGATGACGACCCCGGCCGCGCCGATCGTCGTCACGCCCGCGGAAGCCACCGAAGGCTGCCGGTACTGCTGGATGTGCCGACACGTGTGCCCGGTCGGCCACGTCACGCACCGCGAAACCTACACGCCGCACGCCTGGGCGCTGACGATCGAGTCGGTCTCGCGCGGGCAGTTGACGTGGAACCGCGAGACGGTCGATGTGCTCTACGCGTGCGCGGACTGCGGCCTGTGCCGCACACACTGCGTCACCGACCGGCCGCTGCCGGATGCGATTGCCGCCGCGCGCACCGAGGTGGCGGGCGCCGGCCTCGCCGCGCCGGTCGTGTACGACATCGATCAGCGGCTGCGCACGTCCGGCAATCCGTACGGGGTGAAGGCGCCGGCGGCCGCGCGGGAGATGGCTGACGTGGCGCTGCTCGTCGGTGACGCCGGCATGCACCTGGGCCCGGAAGCGCTCGAGGCGGCCGTGGTGCTGCTCAGTGCCGCAGGGATTCTGGCGTTGCCGATCGGTGTCTCCCGATCGACCGGCTGGCTCGCCAGCTCACTTGGCTTGCGGTCCACGGCCGTGGCGCTCGGCGAGGCGCTGATCGCGGAGGTGGCGGCGACCGAAGTTCGCGAGGTGCTCGTCCTGAGCGCGGCCGATCGCTGGGCGATCGAGCATGTGTATCCCGAACGGCTGGGTCTCGCCTGGCCCGCGGGCGTCGTCGTGAAGGACGCAACGTCGGCCCTGTTCGAGGCGCATGAGGCCGGTCGCCTGCGGTTCCAGCCGCCCCCGAGCGACGCGCGGCCGTACGCCTATCACGATCCCTGTCACGCGCCGCGCATCGCGCGCGACCATGCCGCGCCGCGGGCGCTACTGGCCGCAGCGCTGGGCGGCGCCGAAGCGCGCCCGCTGTTCTGGCGCGAAGGGCGCGCGCATCCCTGCGGCGCCGTCGGCGGCCTCGAGTTCACGCACCCGGCGATTGCGGCCGAGCTGGCCGCGGCGCGAATGGCCGACGCGCGAGCGGCGGGCGCCGGATGGCTCATCACGGACGACCCGGGATGTCTCCATCATCTTCAGGCTCACCGGGCGGACGGGATGCCGGTGCGAGGACTGTTCGAGATTCTGGCCGAGCGGACCGCACCATGATCAAAGGACTCGCCACGGTCATTTACCCTGCGCCGAATCTCGAACAGGCCAAGGCCTGGTACGCGGCGGCCTTCCAGCAGCAGCCCTACTTCGACCAGCCGTACTACGTCGGCTTCAACATCGGCGGCTACGAGCTCGGGCTCGATCCGAACCAGACGATCAGCGAGCCGGGAGCCGCCGGAGGCGTCGCGTACTGGCGGGTGGCTGACATGACCGAGGCGATGGATCACTTCCTGGCCTCTGGCGCACGCCAGATCGCTCCGCCGCAGGACGTCGGCGGCGGGATCACGGTCGCCACCATTGCCGATCCCTTCGGCAGTGTGATTGGCCTGATCGAAAACCCGCACGTCACCGTATCGGCGCCCTGAGTTCGCCATGCCGCCGGCTCCCGCTCGCACGGATTCGGACACTCCAACCCGATCCTGCGCGACGAGGAGCCGCGATGGCCCCGGAGATACCATCGATGAAAGCCCAGCCTCCCGCCGTACAGCAGGTACGCGAGTATCTCGCCGCGCAGCCCGCCCCGGCGCGCCGTGCGCTCACGGCGATCCGCGGCGCCATTCGCGCCGCCGTCCCGGACGCCACCGAACATTTCAGCTACCGGATTCCCGGATTCCGCCTCGAGGGCCAACCCCTTGTCTGGTACGCGGGCTTCGCGAGGCACGTCAGTTTGTATCCGATGGGCACCACGATTCGGCGGGCTCATGCGGCCGCCATCGAGGGCTACAAGACCTCGAAAGGGACCATTCAGTTTCCCTTGAGCGAGCCAGTCCCGCTGGCGCTGGTGAAGCGGCTCGCGAGGGCGCGCGCCGCCGAGATCAGGAAGACGCGGACGAGCCGCCAGCGGACTCGCTGACGCGTCGCGTGCGGAGACGCATGGCGGAAATCCAGAAGGCCGATCCCCGTGCGCGGCGTACCGCGCTCCTCATCGTCGGAGCGGGAACGCTCGTCGGGGTCCTGCTGATCGTGATGGCCGATTCGGGCAGGCCGGCCTTCGAAGCCTGGGTCGATGCGGACCTGCACACGCGGTCCCGGCTGGTTGCCGGTGCGCTGATAGTGCTCATGGCGGGACCCGCGATCGCGATGTCGGTTTACCTGTGGCGACTCGGCACACAGGTCGTCCGCTCGCGGCGGTTTCCACCTCCGGGGCGTCGCGTCGTGCGTGACACGCCCGTTGTCGCCGGCGAAGCCGCCGCACGGGCCGGGCGCTGGCTCCGGATTCTGGGCGCCGCGCTGGGCGCCAGCGGCATCATGCTCGGCCTCCTGCTCTGGCGGCTCCTCTCGGGGCTGGCGGCCGTCGGCGGCGGATGACCGGTCGCGCCCATGGTCCTTCCCGTTCTCGTCATCGTGCTGGTTGCGCTGACGTTGATCCTGCGCACTCGGGGAGGAGGCCAGACGCCGGATCGGCTCGAGCGGGTGTATCTCGCGGCCGCGCCCGTGCCGCTGATGCTGGTCCTCGTCGTGCCGGCCGTCATCGGCCTCACCACGGGATTCGACGCGCACAATCGCATCTGGGTCACTCGCGCGAACGGGTGGGGGATCGGCCTGAGCGCCGGGCTGCTGGTTGTCGGCGGCGGTCTGATTGGTCGCGCGGTCCGAAACCGCCGGGCGTGGGGCTGGCCGCTCGGGGGCGGTGTGCTCGTGGCCGCCGTCCCCGCGGTGATCGTGGTCATCACCTACGCGATGCTGGCGCTTGCGG
This sequence comes from uncultured Solibacteraceae bacterium, assembly GCA_964517075.1. Lineage (GTDB taxonomy): Bacteria > Acidobacteriota > Vicinamibacteria > Vicinamibacterales > SCN-69-37 > CAZFAT01. Next base: position 2,332 of record CAZFAT010000221.1, on the reverse strand, counting down.
GCGCGCTGGCCCGGTAGGGGCGTTCGTCCATGGCCGTACCTTGCGTTCTCGTCATCGGCGGCACGCGCGGCACCGGCCTGCTGGCGGTGCGGGCGCTGCGGCGCCGTGGCCGCGAGGTGCGCGTGCTGGCCCGGCAGCCGGATGTGGCGCGCGCTGCCGTGGGACCGGACGTCGAAGTGGTTCGCGACGATCTGATCGACGCCGCAACGCTGCGGCCGGCGCTCCAGGATGTGGGCGGCGTAATCTTCACAGCCGGCGTGCGAAGCGGACGGCTGGTGCCTGAGGCGCGGATCAAGGCGACGGACTACATGGGTGTGGCGCATGCGATTGCCGCGGCGCGCGACGCGGGCTTCACCGGTCGCTTCGTGTTCATGACGTCCATCGGGGGCGTCACCCCATCGATTCCGGCCGCCCTGCTGAACGCCTTGAAGGGGAACGTGCTGATCTGGCGGCGCCGAGCGGACGAGGAATTGCGACGGAGCGGGCTCGACTACACCATCGTCCGCGCCGGCTTTTTTCTCAACGCCGCGGGCGGCCGGCGCGCAGTGGATGTCAGCCAGGGCAGCCTGCCGCTCAGCCTTCGCTATCGCATCGCCCGCGCCGACGTTGCCGAAGCCTGCGTCGAGGCGTTGGAACAGCGACGCGCCTCGCGGGCGACGTTCGAGATCGTCTGGGACCGCGAATCGCGTCGGGACTGGACGACGCTGTTTGCGGACCTGCGGCCGGATCGGGATGGGCGAGTCCGCGGCGGTGAGTCCGGTGTCTAACGCGTGGCAGCGGAACGCTGACAACGCCAACAACTCGAAGGGATCGGTTTCGGCGCTTTAGGTGCCCCGCTGCGGCGAGATAAGTCTGCCTCGGCCGTTGATGCGTCAGACCGCATTTTTTGCGATTGCCCGGCTGGTGTTTTCCTGCTACGGTTTCGCGATCTTCGTTCCTCATCCAGTCCTTGTTCGACGCTCGGCAACGACGCGCGGCCCCCGGCGTCTCCGGTCGCCGCGCACGCATCGAGGAGCTTGCCCCATGGCATTCCCTACCGACTGTCGCTCGCACGTGCCTCGCGCTCTCGGGCTGATGTCCGCCGTGATCGTCGCGACCCTGACGCTGAACGTCGGCGCGGCGCAGGCTGCGAATGTGTTCGTTGACTGCACCGGCGCCCCGCCTCCTGGCGCGTTCACGTCCATTAGCGCGGCACTGGCCACGTTGGATCCCGCCGGCCCCAACACCATCTACGTGACCGGCGACTGCCACAACGAGTTCTTGCAAATCGTACACTTCAGGTTTCTCACCATCGCCGCCGCCACGCCTGGGAGCGCGGTCATCAGCCATACCCAGGGCGCGTGCGGGGGTGGTGCGGCGGATCCGTTCGCCAACCGGTCGGTCGTGCACATCCTCAATTCCTCCAACATCAGCCTCGTTGACCTGATCATCAGGGGCGGTGGCAGCGCCGGCGTCGATCTGACGGACGCCTACGGCGTCGCCCTCCGTAGCGTGACGATCGAGGGCAACCGCGGTCAGGGCCTCGCGGCCGGTGAAGGCAGCAGCGCCGACCTTCAAGGGCAGTTCAGCGGTGTGCCAACAGCGAACGTCATCCAGAACAACTGTGGGGCGGGCATTCAGGTCAACAGCAACAGTGTCGTAAACGTCAGCTCTCCCGCCACCATTCAGGGCAATGGGCTCGGAGTCCACGTGTTCGGCGGTCACGCCAATCTGGGTGGAGGCACCGGCACCGGCTCGATCCTGATTCAGAACAACCTGGGCTTCGGCGTGCGGGTGTTTGGCGGAGCGAATCTCTCGACCGGGAGGCAGACGACGATTCAGAACAACAACAACGCCGGGATCTGGGCTGCCGCGAACGCGGTCGTTGACGCGGGCGGCGGTATTCAGGTGCTCAACAACAATGGTCCCGGTATCTGGGCGCAGCTCAACAGCACTGTGATTTTCGGGCCCATCGTCAATCCGTCGGCCACCGTGAATGTCACGATCGCCGGGAATATCGCGGAGGGGCTCCGGCTGGAGCACATGTCGCTGGCTGAGTCGTTTGCGGGCGTGAGCATGTCGGGCAACGGCGGGGCTGATGCCACGTGCGATGGGACTTCGACCCTAGTGGGCGCCACGCCGGACATCGGCGTGAACCTGTGCAAGAAACCCAAGTAGCAGAATCCGGGCCGGCGGCGAGCCGCCGGCTCCCGCTTCGCGCTAGTCGTAGCGCACGCCGAGCTTCTGCAGGACGTCGGGCGGGGCGCCCGTCCACTCCACGGGCCGATTGCCCTGGTACCCGAGGTCCGCGACGCCGACGCGGCTGGACCAGAATCCGGCTGCCACGAGATCG
>CAZFAT010000220.1:0-7686 GCA_964517075.1 uncultured Solibacteraceae bacterium | reverse complement strand
GCGATGGCATCCGAGCACATTCAGACCTTTACGGACGGCAATTTCGACGCCGACGTGTTGAAAGCCGGCACCCCGGTTCTCGTGGACTTCTGGGCCGAGTGGTGCGGTCCGTGCCGCGCGATGGAGCCGTCCATCCACGCGCTGGCGGGCGACTACGTGGGCAAAATCAGCGTTGGCAAGCTGAACGTCGATGACAATCCGACCGTCACGATGCGCTACATGGTTCGCGGCATCCCGACGGTCATCCTCTTCAAAGGCGGCGAGATCGTCGACCAGGTCGTCGGCTTGGTGGACAAGGGCACCCTCAAGCAGATGGTGGACAAGCACCTCTGAGCTCTGTCGCGACGAACACGACGTCGGGCGTAGTTTCGCAGCGAGACTACGCCCGACGTCGTTTTCGCGCCCGCGCCCATGCCTGACTCCTCCCGAAAAGTCGTCATCATCGGATCCGGCCCCGCCGGGCTGACGGCGGCCGTCTATGCCGCTCGCGCCAGCCTCCACCCGCTCGTCATCGAAGGGCTCGAGGCGGGCGGGCAGCTCATGATGACGACGGAAGTCGGGAACTTTCCGGGCTTCCGGGACGGCATCATGGGCCCCGACCTGATGGCAGCCATGCGCGAGCAGGCGCAGCGGTTCGGGGCCGAGATGCGCCGCGGCAACGTGACGGCCGTGGATCTGTCGGCCGGTCCGTTCGCGATCACGACCGACGAGGGGAAGGTACACGCCCGCACGGTGATCATTTCGACCGGCGCGTCGGCGCGGCTCCTCGGCCTGCCGGCCGAGCGCGCCCTCATGGGCCACGGCGTCTCCACGTGCGCCACGTGCGACGGCTTCTTCTTTCGCGGCCGGCCCATTGCCGTCGTCGGCGGCGGTGACTCCGCGCTCGAGGAGGCGACGTTCCTGACCCGGTTCGCATCGAGCGTGACGGTCGTGCACCGGCGCGACTCGCTCCGCGGATCGAAGATCATGCAGGACAAGGCTTTCGCCAACCCGAAGATCACGTTCGAGTGGGACTCGGAGGTCGTCGACGTGCTCGACCCCAAAGCCGGCGCCGTCTCTGCGGTGCGGCTGCGCAACGTGAAAACGAATGTGGAGAAGGACCTGGCCGTCGAAGGGCTCTTCGTCGCCATCGGCCACACCCCGAACACGGCGCTCTTCGAGGGGCAGCTGGAGATGGATCCGACGGGCTACCTGATCACCCGCGACGGGACGAAGACGAGCGTTCCGGGGGTCTTCGCGTGCGGCGACGTCCAGGATCGGATCTACCGTCAGGCCATCACCGCCGCCGGATCAGGCTGCATGGCGGCCATCGACGCGGAGCGGTATCTGGAGCATCATGGACACTGAAGGCATTGGCGATTGACGAGTGGTTGATTGACGATTGCCTCGTCAATCCCTGAATCATCAATCGAGCAATTCCATCGTCAATCCGTCAATCACCAAATCGTCAATTGATCCAGCCCCCGCCCATCACCTCGTCCCCGTCATAGAACACCACCGCCTGTCCGGGCGTCACCGCGAGCTGGGGGGCGTCGAAGACGATGGAGGCGTGCGCGCCAGAATCGTCGGCGACGACCGTCGCGGGGGCGTCGACATGCCGATGGCGGATCCGCGCGGTGACGCGAAGCCGTCCGTCCGGACGGACGCCGGCCGTCCAGTTCACGCCGCTCGCGGTGCATTCCGCGCGACCGAGTTCCTCGCGGGACCCGACGACGACCTGACGGGCGCTCGCGTCGAGGCTCAGGACGTACAGCGGGGCCGGCGCCGAGAGGCCGAGGCCCTTCCGCTGGCCCACGGTGAAGCGATGGACGCCGCCATGGCGGCCCAGCACGCGCCCGCCGCTGTCGACGATCGGCCCGTCGGTCGAGGCCTCTCCGCTGCGTCGCGCCACGAAGTCGCCGGCGTTGCCGTCGGGCACGAAGCAAATCTCATGGCTGTCCGGCTTGTCAGCGACGGCCAGGCCAAGCCGGGCCGCTTCGAGGCGCACCTCGCTCTTGCTGAGGTGGCCCACCGGAAACCGCGCCCGGGCCAGTTGGTCCTGGGTCAGCGAAAAGAGGAAATACGTCTGATCCTTCTGGGCGTCCACCGCGCGGCGGAGGCGATACCGCCGGAGTCCGGCATCGAACTCGACGCGGGCATAGTGCCCCGTGGCCACGGCATCGGCGTCGAGACCCGCCGCGCGCTCGACCAGCGTCGCGAACTTGAGGTCCGCGTTGCAGTGGATGCACGGGATCGGCGTGCGGCCCCGGGTGTACTCCGACACGAAATTGCGGACGACCGTCGCTTCGAATCGATCCTCGAAGTTGACGATGTAGTGGGGAATCCCGAGCGCCGCGGCCACCCGCCGGGCGTCGTGCAGATCGTCCAGGCTGCAGCAGCTGCCGAACTGGTCGCCGCCCGGCCGCTGATCGTAGAGCTGCATGGACAGGCCGATCACGTCGTGACCGGCCTGCGAGCAGAGCGCGGCTGCTACGGACGAATCCACACCGCCCGACATGGCGACGACAATGCGCATGCCGTGACGATCCTACCGCGCCACCGCGGCCGGGCGCGCCAGCGTCCGCAGCCGCGCGACGAGCGCCGGCAGCACGCCGGCAACGAAGTCGACCTCCTCGGCCGTCGTCTGCGATCCGAGGCTGAACCGTAGCGAGTTGCGCGTGCGCGAGGCGGGGAGGCCCATCGCCCGGAGCACGTGCGAGGCCTCGAGCGTTCCCGACGAGCAGGCCGATCCGGTCGACACGGCCACCCCTTCCAGATCGAGCGCAATCAGCAGCGACTCGGCCTCGATACCCTCGAAACTGATGTTGGTCGTGTTCGGCACGCGCGGCTGCGGATCGCCGTTGCGCGTGGTGCCCGGCACGGTCGTGAGGATGGCGCGCTCGAGCCGATCGCGCAGCGCCGCGACCCGGGGGGCATCCTCCGCGAGCTTAGCCCGGGCGATCGTGGCGGCCACGCCCAGGCCGGCAATAGCCGGCACGTTTTCGGTGCCGGCGCGGCGGCTGCGCTCGTGACGCCCGCCGGTCAGGATCGGCGTGAGGCGGACGCCGCGGCGGATCCATAGCGCACCGGCGCCCTTCGGGCCCCCGAACTTGTGCGCCGAGAGCGACAGCAGATCCACGCCGAGCGCGCGGACCGACACCGGAATCTTACCCACCGACTGCACCGCGTCGGTGTGGACGATGGCGCGGCGCGCGCGCGCGAGCGCCGCCAGCTCCGCCACCGGCTGGATGGTGCCCACTTCGTTGTTGGCGTGCATCACCGACACGATCGACGTCTGATCGGTCATGGCCTCGGCCACGGCGGCGGGGGAGACGACGCCCGACGCGGGGACCGGCACAAGCGTCGCAGTCCAGCCGCGCCGCTCGAGCGCCTTGACCGTGTTGAGGACGGCCTCGTGCTCGATACCGATCGTCACGAGGTGGCGCCGGCCCGCGGGCTCGAGGGCGTCAGCCGCGCCGCGCAGCGCAAAATTGTCCGCCTCGGTGCCGCCACTCGTGAAGACAATTTCATGCGGATCGGCGTCGATGAGCGCCGCCACCGCCGCGCGGGCCTCGTCCAGCTCGGCTTTGGCGAGCTGACCGTAGGCGTGAATGGATGAGGGATTGCCATAGCGATCGGTCAGCGCGCGCGCGACGGCCGTCACGACGTCTGGGAGCGCCGGCGTGGTGGCGTTGTGATCGAGGTAGATGCGCACGATTGCCCATCGTAGCACCGGGCTAACTCTTAGAAAAGAAAAGGACTAGACAGGGTCAGTCGAGGCCCATATACTGGCCGGCAACCTGACTTCCCCTCGACCAGCGGACGCTCTGTGTCCGCCAGGCCGCCTCCAGGAGCGTTGTCAGCTTGGAGAGTGATTGACATGTGGAAGCGTGACGAGGCCGTAAAGCCCCCTCAGCCTATGAGCCCCAGTCCCAGTCCCAACCCGGCCGTCGTGCCGGAATCGTCGGTGCCCCGCACCGAGGCGAGCCGCCGTCAGGAGAGAGACGTGGTGAATATCGGGAAAAGCGTCATCATCAAGGGAGAGTTGAGCGGAAGTGAAGATCTGACTATTGAAGGTCAGGTCGAAGGCAAGATCGAGCTCCGCCAGAACGTTCTGACGATCGGGCCGAACGGCAAGATCAAGGCGCAGATCACCGCCAAGACCGTCGTGGTCGAGGGCCAGGTGCAGGGCAACATCGCCGCGACCGAGCGCGTGGACATCCGCGACAACGGCACGGTGGATGGCGACCTCATCGCCCCGCGCGTCGCCATTGCCGATGGCGCCCACTTCCGCGGCGCGATTGACATGCAGAAACAGCCCGGCCGCGGCGACGCCAAGCCGGGCGACGCTAAGCCGGGCGACGCGAAGCCGGGCGATGCGAAACCCGCTGACGCCAAGCCCGCCGAGTCGAAACCCGCCGTCCCCGCGCCGGCTGCCGCGGCGTCGGTGGCCCGATAGCGCATCCATCCGCCCGCCGGTTGCGGGTGGTGAGAGGCCAGGTAGTGGCGAGCCTCTTCAAGTGGGGAACGCGCGGCGCCGTCGCAACTGAGGACGCCGTGGCGGCGCCGGCCGACAACGCCGGCACCGTCGCGGCGTCCAAGGTCATGCCGCGCTTTCTGTCGACACTGTCCATGCGGCCCACGCCGGTCCTGCTCGATCTCGGACCGGTCGTCGGGCCCAACATCGCCTTTTTCGGCGATCAGTTCGCGTGCAAAATCCACGTCGCCGACCTGTTTGCCGAGGTCGAAACCCATGCCCGCGCCGCGTCGCGCGACGGCTTGATCGACGCGATGGACGCGCGCATCCAGCACGGGCCGTGCTCCATCGACGGCATTCTTTGCTGGGATCTCTTCGATTTCCTCGATCGACCCGCGGGGCAGCGACTGGCGTCGCGACTCACCAGCCTGCTGCGGCCGGGCGGCGTCCTGTACGGGTTCTTCGGCGCCTCGCAGGCCAACCTCACGTCCTACACCCGGTTCGTCGTCGAGGCCGTCAACACGCTGCGGCTGCGCCCGTCTCCGGCGACGATGACGTCGCGCACGGTCTGGACCACGCGCGACATCAACCGGATGTTCGACGGTCTGACCGTAGCCGAGTCCGTCCTGCTCAAGACGAGTACGCGCGAAACGCTCTTTCGCAAGCCGCTGGAGTAGACCGGCCCGCGGTCGACCGGCGGGCGCGCGCCTCCCGCTCCGGTATGCTCCTCTTATGGCCAAGCCCCTGGTCGCCTTCCTGACCGACTTCGGCACCCGCGATCACTACGTCGGTGTCATGAAAGGCGTGGTCCTCTCCATCAATCCCGACGCCACGCTCGTGGATCTGTCCCACGACCTGCCCCCGCACGACCTCGTCTTTGCCGCCCACGAACTGATGGCGATCTACCGGTTCTATCCCGCGGGCGCGATCTTCGTCGTCGTGATCGATCCGGGTGTCGGATCCCCCCGGCGGGCGATCGCGGCCGAAGCCGGGGACTGGCGCTTCGTCGCGCCCGACAACGGCGTGCTGACCGGCGTCTTCCAGGAGACGCCGCCGAAGAAGATTGTGGAACTGACCGAGCGGCGCTTCGCCCGGCCCACGGTCAGCCGGACGTTCGAAGGGCGGGACCGGTTCGCGCCAGCGGCCGCCTGGCTGTCGAAGGGGATCCAGTTGTCGGCGTTCGGGCGCGCGCTGACGGACTACCGCACGCTCGACCTGCCGCGTCCGTCACTGGACGATGCCGTGCTGCGCGGCGTTGTCGTGCGGATCGATCGATTCGGGAATGTCGTCACCAACCTCGACCGCCGGTCGTGCGAGAAGCTGACCGACGGCCTCGGGACGATTACTCTGACGGTGGGCGGGCGGACGATCAGCCGCATTGTTTCGACGTTTGCGGAGATCGGTGCGGACGAGATCGGCGCGCTGTTCGGCAGCACCGACCACCTCGAGTGCGCCGCGTCGTCGGCGAGCGCGGCCGACCGGCTCGGTGTCTCGGTCGGAGACCCCGTCGAGCTCAGGCGATCCTGAGTTCGGCATTGATGATGCGATCACGAGATCATTGATACTTCACTGGCCATTGATCCTTCGCATGAATTTCGATCTCTCGCCTGAACACGACCTGCTGACCGCCTCTGTCCGCGAGTGGGCGGCGCGGGCCGTGGCGCCCCGCATCCGCGACCTGGACCGCGCGCATCGGTTCGATCGCGGCGTGCTCGAGGGCATGGCCGAGCTGGGACTGCTGGGCCTGTCGGTGCCGGCCGACTACGGAGGCGCCGGGCTCGATTACATCAGCCTGGGACTCGCCAGCGAGGAACTGGAGTACGTGGACACGTCGCTTCGCGTGATCCTGTCGGTGCACGTGGCGCTCAACAGTCTGACGCTCCTCGCCTGGGGCACCGAGGATCAGAAGCAGCGGTACTTGACGCCGCAGGCGCAGGGGAGGCGGATCGCCACCTATGGCCTGACGGAAGCCAGTGCGGGCAGCGACGTGCGCGGCATCCTGAGCACCGCCATTCGCCGCGGCGACGTCTACGTGTTGTCGGGCGAGAAGATGTGGATCTCGCTCGCGGACGTCGCCGACACGTTCCTGGTGTTTGCCTGGACCGACGCCGCGAAGAAACAGACGCGCGATCCCGACGGCTTGAGCGCGTTCATCGTCGAGCGGACCTTCAAGGGCGTGTCGACGGGCACGCTGACCGAGAAGTGGGGCATCCTCGCCGGCAACACGGGCTACATCAGCTTCGATGAGGTGGAGGTTCCGGCCGCCAACCTCGTCGGCCGCGAGGGCGAGGGGTTCAAGATCGCGATGTTCGCGCTCGATCAGGGCCGCTACACGGTCGCGGCCGGCGCGACGGGCCTGATCCGGGCCTGCCGGGACGCGTCGGTTCGCTATGCGCGGGAGCGACGCGCGTTCGGGACCGAGATCGGGCAGCACCAGCTCGTGAAGGCGATGATTGCGCAGATGGAATCCGACTATCAGGCCGCGCGCCTGCTCTGGCTCCGGTCGGGGTGGCTGAAGAATCGGGGCCGACGGAACACGCGTGAAACCAGTCTAGCCAAGTGGTTCGCGACGGTGGCCTCCGAACGGGCGGCCGCGGATGCCGTCCAGGTGCACGGCGCCAACGGCTACTCCGACGAGTACCCGGTGGGCCGCTTCTATCGCAACTGCAAGGGGGCGGTCATCTACGAAGGCACGCGCGAGATCCATACGCTCATGCAGGCCGACTACGTCCTCGGCTATCGGACGGATCGGCCCACGCGCTGTGATCTGCCCTCCGCGGACGAACCTGGATGAGACCCGCGTCCCGTGCGTGCGCTCGTTATTGATCCCGACCACTGCCGCCCGATCGATCTCGAGCCGGCCGTCGCCTGGCTGCGCGAGGGCGGCATCGTCGCCCTGCCCACCGACACGTTTTACGGACTGGCCGTCGATCCGCGATCGCCCGCCGCGGTCAACGCGCTGTTCAGGTTGAAAGGGCGCGACGCCGGCGAGGCGCTGCCGCTCATCGGCGCGTCGCGCGAGCAGATCGAGGCGGCCTGCGGCGACCTGGGCGCGTCCACGCGCCGGCTGGCCGACGCCTGCTGGCCCGGGCCGCTGGCACTGATTGTCGACGCGCCCGCGTCCATCGCACCGGCCGTGCACGCCGGAGCGGGCACGCTCGCGGTGCGGGTGCCCGCGCATCCGGTCGCGCGCGCGTTCGCTGACGCGGTCGGCCATCTGCTGACCGCCA
>CAZFAT010000219.1:0-10349 GCA_964517075.1 uncultured Solibacteraceae bacterium | reverse complement strand
TTGTCGGCGTGGGCGAGGCGGCTCAGTTTGCCTGGCGCGTGATGCGGGAAGCCTTGCGTCCACCCTACGAATTTCACGAGACGGCGCGTCAGTTGTTCGAGCTGGGGTGCCGATCGGTACCCTTGATCGCTGCAAGCGGCTTCGCGGTCGGCATCGTCCTGTCCATGCACACGCGCGCGTCGCTCGCGCGCTTTGGCGCCGAAGCGCTCATCCCGGCGGGCCTCGGCCTGGCGCTGGTGCGCGAGACCGGCCCGCTCACGGCGGGCCTGCTGCTGTCGGGCCGGATTGGCGCGGGCATCGGCGCCGAACTGGGTGCGATGAAGGTCACCGAGCAGATCGACGCGCTCGAGGCGCTCGCCGTGGACTCCTTCAAGTTCCTCGTCGTTACGCGCGTGGTCGCCTGTGTGCTGGCGGTGCCGCTGCTGACGACGCTGATGAACTTCATGGGGATGCTGGGCGGCTACGCGGCCGAAACGGCACTCACCGGCGTCGCGCTCGGCACGTACTTCCAGCAGGCGTTCTCGCTGATTCAGTTCTCCGATCTGATTCCGGCGACGCTGAAGACGGCCGTCTTTGGGTTCATCATTGGTGCCGTCGGCTGCCATCTGGGTTTTACGACCACGCGCGGCACCGAAGGCGTGGGGCAGGCGTCCACGCAGAGCGTGGTGTGGTCGTCGATTCTGCTCATCGCGGCCAATGTCGTGCTCGTCCGGCTGATCTTCTTCTTCTATCCGGCCTGAGTGATGACGTCTCCTCCGCTCGCCGTCGAGCTCCGGCAGGTCAGCAAGTCGTTCGGCGATCGACGCGTGCTGGACGGCGTGAGCCTGGCGGTGCCGGCGGGACGGAGCCTGTGCATCCTCGGGCGCAGCGGCACGGGCAAGAGCGTGACGTTGAAACACATCGCGGGTCTGATCAAGCCCGACGCGGGCCAGGTGTTCGCCGAGGGCGTGGACATCACGGCGATGACCAGCCGCGACCTCACGCGCGTCCGTCGCCGCATGGGCTTCCTGTTCCAGAACGCGGCGCTCTTCGACTCGATCTCGGTCGGCGAGAACGTGGCATTTCCGCTGCGGCGGCACACCGACCTCGGCGCGCGCGCCAGGCAGGACCGCGTGCGGGAACTGCTCGCCAGCGTGGGGCTGGAGCGCGAAGTCGACACGATGCCGGCGGATCTGTCGGGCGGCATGCGCAAGCGCGCGGGCCTGGCGCGGGCGATGGCACTCACGCCCGCGATTCTGCTGGTCGACGAGCCCAGCGCGGGGCTCGATCCGGTCACCGCCGCCGAAATTGACGACCTGCTCGTGCGTTTGAAGGAGACGGCGGGCACGACGCTGGTCGTCGTGACGCACAACATTCCGAGCGCCCGCCGGATCGGCGACGAGCTGGCGTTCATCGACGCAGGCGTGCTGCTGGCGCAGGGGCCGGCGTCGGTCCTTGACGGAAGCGATCATCCGCTCGTGCGTGGGTTCATGACGTCGGTTGGCGCCGGGTGAGTGTATTGACGCGCCAGGGCGGCGAGGGCCTCGCGTCGGCGCCACGGCACAGGGAAGGGCACACCATGACTGCGATCCGGAGCGCCGCCATCGGCGCATTCGTCCTCGGGGGCGTCCTGCTGTTCGCCTTCGGACTGTTCCTGATCGGCGATCGGCGGCTGCTGTTCGAGCGCCACTTCGAGCTGAACACCACGTTCGGGAAGGTCACGGGCCTGCAGACCGGCAGTAAGGTGCGCGTCTCCGGGTTCGATGCCGGTGAGGTGCTGGAGGTGGCGATTCCGTCGCGGCCCTCCGATCCGTTTCGCGTCCGCATGCGGATTCGCGACGATCTCCGGCCGCTGCTGCGGGCCGACTCGGTCTCGGCCGTCCAGACCGACGGCATCGTGGGGAATGCGTTCATCCAGATCAGCCGCGGCACCGATGCCGCCCCCATCGTGGCACCGGGCGACACGATCCAGGGACGCGATCCCGTCGAGTTCGCCGACCTCATCGCCGAAGGGCGCGAGACGTTCCAGACCGTGAGCCGGCAGATCGTCGTGGTGACCGACGAGGTGGCCGCGGCGATTGATCCGCTCGTCCAGACGGCCTCGCTGGCGAGCGGCGTGGTCACGAGCGTCGGCGCCGAGGTCACGCGCCTCACGGCGGCGAGCGCCGACGCCGCTGACGAAGTGCGCACGCTCGTGAGCGACGCACGCGGCCTCGTCACGGATGTTCGCGCCGGACGCGGCACGATCGGCCGGCTGCTGACCGACGATGCGGCGTACGAACGGTGGGTGGGCATCAGTCGCGAAGCCGAGCAGACACTCGCGAACCTGCAGGCGACGACGGCGAGAACGAGGGACCTGATGCAGGGCCTCACCGCGCCGCAGGGCGCCGCGCAGCAGATCGTGCAGACGCTGCGCGACGCCGTCGTCGATGCGCGCGAGGTGGTGCTGGATCTGTCGGAGGGTACCGAGGCGCTAAAGCACCACTTCCTGTTTCGGGGGTTCTTCCGCGACCGCGGCTTCTTCGATCTGGACGCGCTCTCGCGCGACCAGTACCTGGCCGGTGCGCTGGAGCAGAGCGGCCGCATCCCGCTGCGCATCTGGATCGACGCGGCGGGTCTCTTCGCACGCACCGCCGACGGCGCCGAGCAACTCACCGATGCCGGACGCCGCCGCGTCGATGCGGCAATGGCGGACCTCGTGCGCTATGCGCGCGACAGTCCGCTCGTCGTCGAGGGCTACGCCCTGGGCACCGAGGGTCAGGCCCCCTATCTGCTCTCGTCCGATCGCGCGCTCCTCGTGCGCGATTACCTCGTCAGCCGCTTCCGGCGCCGCGTGACGCTGACGGGCGTCATGCCCATCGGCAGCCAGGCTGCCGCGAGCCCGCGTCCTGACGACCAGTGGTCCGGGGTGGCTCTGGCGCTGTTCGTTCGGCCTGAAGAGGTCGTCGGCCAGTAGGCCACGCCGGATCGCGTCACCTCTGAGAATGGCAGATTCTGTTGCCCCGAACCCCCGATTGCCAGAGCGAGCGGCATCGAAGCATGGGTGCGCGAGCGCGATCCGGTACACCCGGCGGCAGTGAGACGGTCCGGGCCGTAGCGACCTCTAGCGCCGTCGCTCGAGCCTGCGGTACGTGACGTACTTGTACTCGTAGCCGGAACCCTGCTCGTCAATGCGCAGCGTGGCTTGCGCCTCCTCGGGGTGGCCGATGGTCGCGACGTAGGGGGTCGCCGGGCTCTTGAGCCCGACCTCCGTGAACGGGATCTCCACGTCGAGCGTGGTCCTCCACCCGTTCCTCGGCCTGCCTGACGCGTCGAGTCCGCCCACGTCGATCATCGCGACGATCCGCGCGGCATCGGGCGGGCCATCGCCACTTCGGTCAACGTTCAGCTTGCAGCCGAGCGCCCCGATCCATCGGCCCTGGATGCTGCCGACACCGCCGACCGGCTGCGACGGCCCGGCCCGGTAGACCGGGTGCGTGGCTTCGTAACGAAGCCTGGCACGCGTGCCCTGGAAGTTGATGATGCCGATGCCGTAGGTGTCAGCCCACGTGCTCCGGCTGTCGGTGTGCGGCCCGCTCCCGAGCTTGGCCGAGATCTCCTCGTTGTCGGGTCCGGTCACCTTGAAGTATCCGACGAGACACTGATTGTCGTCCGGGACGTTGATGAAGTCATGGCGCATCGAGCCGTCGGACCTGAAGTTCCGCCTCCAGTCCGTGCGCTCCGCGACGTACTCGAAGCCAGCGAAGTCGTGGTACGCGATACCGTTCGCGTCGACCGCGGCTCCGCGCGGGATCTGATCGGTGTGGGCCGCGATGGTCCAGCTCGAGATGACAACCGCCACTGCGGCGCGGAATGTCCCGCCGATTGACCTGCGCTTCGTCATCGTTCCCCTCCACCCGTGACGATGGCGGTGTGCGCGGACGGGTTGACCGGCATTCTGCCACGATACGCGCCCGCAGGCGTCGCGGGCGGGGCGTGCAGGATGCGGCCGACGTCCCGGTTCGGATATCGTCAGAGATGCGACGGAGCGGACGTGGCCGTCGCCCACTGTCGAGGCCGCCGTCACCACCCAGCCGCTCACCATCGTGCTGCTCGGCCCGCCCGGGTCGGGCAAGGGGACCCAGGCGGCCCGTCTCTGCGAGCGATACCGTCTCGTCGCGATCTCCACCGGTGAGATCCTGCGCGCCGCGGTCATCCGCGGCTCGCCACTGGGCCTGCGGGTCAAGGCGACCCTGGACTCGGGGGGGCTCGTGGACGACCAGACGATGGGTGATCTAGTGCGCGAGCGGCTGAGCCAGCCGGACGCGGCGAAGGGCGTCGTGCTCGATGGATTTCCGCGCACGCTCGCGCAGGCACGGTCGCTCGACGAGATGATCGACCACCGTCCGCGCCTCGCGATGCTCCTCATGGTCCCGACCGAGGCGCTGGAGCGGCGCCTTCGGTCCCGCCGCATCTGCCTCCGGTGCCGCACCATCCATGGCGGCGGCACCGCGTACGGTTCCGAGGAGGAACTCTGCTCCCGATGTGGCACCACGCTCATCCGGCGCGACGACGACAACAGCGATACGATTCGACACCGCCTCTCGACCTATCAGGAGACGATCGAAGCGCTGCTTGAGTACTACCGCGGTCAGTCCGCGCTGGTGACGATCGACGGCATGCAGGGACCGGACGCCGTCTTTCGCGCGATGCTCCGGCCTGTCGACGCGGCGCTGGCCGGGTCGTCCGCGCCGGCGATGCCGCCGACAGACCACTGAGACGGCGAGCCGGTGCAGGCGTCCACCGGTGTGCCACCAGAAAACCCTGACACCGCGTCGCAGAACGGTCTATAGTCCGCGCCATGGACCGGCGGGACTTCCTGGCTGCCGCGGGGTTGCTGCCCGCGTTGCCCGCGCTCTCGACCTCGGCACAGCGGCCGGTCCCGGACTACCGCGTCGTCACGCCCTACCGGTCGCCGCGACGAGGCGCCGGCATGCCGGGGCCGTATCCGGGCCGGGTGATCACCGTGCACGCGCCGGGGTGTATCGACGAGGCCACGGAGCGCGTGGACATCCCGACCGTGCAGCAGATGATCGCCCGCGGCATGACGCTGCTCACCGGCGATCGGGACCCGCGCGACAGCTGGGCGCGGTTCTTCAACGCGCAGGACGTGGTCGGGATCAAGGTCAACTCCTCCGGCGCGCCGGGGGCGATGTCGATGCCCGACGTGGTCGCCGAGATCGCGCGGAACCTCATCCTGGTCGGCGTGCCGGCCCCGAACATCGTCGTGCACGAACGCGGCGCGCAGATCCAGACGCCGCGCTACGAGCAGTTCGTGCCCGCCGGGGTCCGCGTGCAGCCGTCCGGCCCCGGCCTGTCGAGCTTCGATCCAGACGTCTATGTCGACGCCAACTTCTTCGGCGAAGACGATACGCGGTCCTACCTTCTTCGCGTGGTCTCCGAGCAGTGCACGAAGATCATCAACGTGCCGAACATGAAGGATCACAGCGCGTCGGGCGTGACCGGATGCCTGAAGAACGTCGCGTACGGCGAGTTCAGCAACGTGGCGCGATCGCACTACCGGGCGCAGACCGAGACGCTGACGTTCATCGGCACGCTCGCCCGCGTCGAGCCGCTGCGATCCCGCACCGTACTGAACGTCATGGATGGGCTGCGCGGCGTCTGGCACGGCGGACCGTTCTCGGCGGATCGGCGCTACCGGTTCTATCCGAAGCAGATGAAGTTCGGGACGGATCCCGTGGCGATGGACCGACTGCTGATCGACGTGATTGACGACAAACGCAAGCAGGAAGGCGCGATTTCCGTCTGGGAGCGCGACCCGAAGTACTTCGGCACGACGGCCGCGTGGCAGAAGGACCCGAACGTGAACCGGTTCAACCGCGAGACCGGGCACATCGAGTACGCGTCGACACTCGGCCTCGGCGTCTACGACATCCGCCGGATCGATCACACCGAAGTCACGATATGAGCCGGAGACGCGCGTGGTCGCTCGTGGGCGCGGCGCTCGTGGCCGGCGCCGCGCTGGCGGCCCGGGACCTCCAGCCTGCGACGACAGGTCGGCTGTACGTGACCGACGCGGCCGCGACGCTGGTCGAACAAGGGCTCGCCCAGGCGGCCCCCGCCGGAGCAGGCGCCGCGGCGTTCCAGACGGTGCCGCCTCCGGCCATCCGCACCGTGCCGAACGTGGCGTTTGCGACGAGCGATCCGTGGATCGAGTCGAACGCCTGGCGGTTTCAGCGCGGCCTTCGTCAGGCACACTACGCGAGTCTGCCCGTCGGGTCGGCCGGCCTGGCCGCGGCTGAGGCCTTCACGTTCGGGGTGGACGCGATTCTCAACGCCGCGCCCACTGACGTGCAGCCACTCGCGGACGTTCTGCAGTTCTTGAGAGCACACAGTCAGCCGCGCATGCCACCGCTCGCGAACATCGGCGTCGTGGACGATGGGACACCGGCGATGGGTGAGGCGCTGAACATGCTCACCCGGCGCAACCTGTTGTACCGGGTCGTCTTGCAACCCGATCGCCGCCTCGACCTGACGGTGCGGCTCGGCACGCGCGACTTTCCGGCCGACGCCGTCATGAACCCGAGCGAGTTTGCCGCGCGCGTCCGTGCGAAGCTGGGCGACGACAAACGCCTCGTTCGCCTGTACGGATCGACCACCGCGATTGCACACCTCACGGGCGCTGGAGGTCGCGCGCGGCTGTACTTGCTGAGCTACAGCCGGAATCGCACGCAGCCGGGCCTGCGCGTGCGCCTGGCCGGACGCTATTCGCCGGCGGCGGTTGCCGCCTACGGCGCCGCCGTTGACGCGACGCTGGCCGATGTCCGGCATCCGGGTCGGACTACCGAATTCTCGTTGCCGCCCTTCAGCACGATTGCGATCGTGGATCTCGCGGCGATGCGGTGACGGTTGGTTCACCCGGCCACACGGAACCCGCGGACCTGCTACCCTGACGCGATGACTCTGATGACCTGGCGCCGGCTGGGCCTGCGGCCCATCGCCGGCGCCGTCCTGATCGCGTGTGCCGCGACGGCCTGCGGCCGGAACGCCGCACCCTCCTCGCCCGACGTCTGGGCCGTCGTGGATGGTCGCGAGATCAGCCGCACGGACGTAGAGACCGCCTACCGGCGTTTATCACAGCCGGACGCGCCGCCCCCCGAAAGTATGCTTGCCGTCAGGCTGCAGATCCTCGACGAACTGATCAACCAGGAGATCCTGCTCGGTCTGGCTCGCGCGCAGAACGTGGACGCGACGGCCGCGGAAATCGAGGAGGCGTTCGAGCAGCGCCGGAGCAACATGCCGAATGGAGCGTTCCAGCAGGAGCTGGATCGGCGCCAACTGTCGGTGGAGGTCATGAAGGACGCGCTCCGGCGCGAGCTGATCGTCCAGAAGTTCCTCGAGCAGGAACTCGGCGGGAAGGTGACGCCCACCGACCAGGAAGTCCGCGACTACTTCGATCGCAACCGTGCCCGGTTCAACGTGGCCGAGACGCAGTACCGCATCGCGCAACTGGTCGTCACGCCGGTCCGTGACCCGCAGGTGCGTAACCGTCTGCAGGATGACGCGGCCACCCCGGCCGAGGCGCAGAAGAAGGTCGCGATGCTGACCGAGCGGCTCGAGGCCGGCGCCGCCTTCGGCGAGCTGGCGCGGGACTACTCGGAGGATCCGGAGTCGGCCCCGCAGGGCGGCGACCTGGGCTTCATCCCGACGTCGGCGCTGAACCAGGTCCCGCCCGAGTTGCGCGCGCTCGTGCTGAAGACCGCTCCGGGCCGCGTCGGCGCCATCAGCGCCGGCGGCGCGCACACCTTCGTGTTCGTCGTGGCCCGCGAAGACGCGGGCCAGCGCGATCTCAACCAGCCCGTCGTCAAGGACGCCATCACCAGCGGGATCCGCGAGCAGCGGGAACAAGTGCTGCGCGCGGCCTACATCGCCGCCGCGCGCAACGACATCACCGTCGTCAATCACCTGGCGCGGATGGTGGTGGAGGCTGGAGGCCAGTTGCCCAGCCTTGATGTCCAGGCGCCCGGCCGGTAGCGGTCGGGTCCGGTTCGTCCACCCACTCGCACACGGACGGCCTGGCGTCCTCACAGAAGAACACCCGATGGGTCGGCGCCCTGTGAGCCGCGGTCCATTCGCGGCCGTTCACGAAGTACGGTTTCGCCCAGGCCTCGCTGTCGATGGCCCGGGGCGCGACGACGGAGACCGATGCGGCGCCCCGGGCGGGGGAGCCTGTCCGCGGATCCATGATGTGCGAGTAGCTCCGTCCGTTGGCCCAGAAGAACTTCTCGTAGCTGCCCGACGTCGAGAGCGAGGTGTCTTTGAGAAAGACCTCGGTCGCCGTGCGATCCGGAGCGCCTGGCACTCCGATCGCGATTTTCCAGCCCTGCGGCTCCTCGGGTGGAGCGCCGAAACCGTAGATCGTGCTGCCCCCTGCGGACACCAGCGCGATCGCCACACCGTGCCGCTTGAGTACGGCCACCATCCGGTCCACCGCGTAGCCCTTGCCGATGCCCCCGGGATCGAGCTCGACGCCGTCGCGATCGAATCGCACCGTGCGATGGACCGGATCGAGCGTGACATGGCGGTATCCAACCCGGCCGAGCGCGCCGGCCACCTCGGCGCGGCGCGGCAGCACGCCCTCGCCCTGGCGCGGGAGCGCGCCGTCCTTCTGGTAGAACCCCCACACCTTCATGAGCGGACCCACCGTGATGTCGAACGCGCCGTCGCTCTGCTGGCTGTACGTCAGGCAGGCCGAGAGGAGGTCGAACAATTCGGTCGAAACCGCGATCGGCCCCCGTGCGGCGGATCGGTTGACCGCGCTCCACTCGCTGTCAGGGATGTAGTTCGAGAGCAGCCGATCGAGCCGGTGGACTTCGTCGAACGCCGCGGCCGCGGCGGCCTCGAGCGCCACGCGGTCCGGTCCGACGAGCACGAGCGAGAACGTGGTGCCCATGGCCTGGTCGCTTGCTGCGAGACGTTCCAGCGCGCGCGCGAAGCCTGACGCGACCGGGCCCGCCAGCATCAGCGGCAGGCACGCCGCGACACAGACTACGACCAGTCTTCTCAGCACACCACGGCGCATCTCGCGCACTCTACCTCACGGGCTGTGGCTGTCGCACGTCATGCAGCCGGTGCAGCACGATGCCGGCCGCCGTGGCGAGGTTCAGCGAGTCCAACGCACCGCTCATGGGAATCCGCAGCCGGAGGCCCGCACGCGCGAGCGCCTCTTCGGTCAGGCCATGCCCCTCGGTGCCGAGTAGCACCGCGAGCCGCCCGCGCGCGGCGGGTGTGCCGACAAACGTCCCGATGTCGATCGCTTGGTCATCGGGTGTCGTCGCCGCGATCACAAAACCTTCGGTCCGCAACCGATCGAGCGCGGCCGGCCATGGCGCGGCCGCGGCCCATGGCACCACCAGCGCCGCGCCAGACGATGTCCGGATGGCCTTCCGGTAGAACGGATCGCAGCAGCCCGGACTGAGCAGGACGGCATCCACTCCGAACGCCTCGGCACTGCGAAACACGGATCCGACGTTGTCCGCATCGACGGCGCGTTCGAGGACGGCCACGAGCTGGCTGGCCGGGAGGACGGCCTCCAACGACAGCTCGGCCGGGCGCTCTGCGAGCGCGAGGCACCCGCGATGCATGTTGAACCCGGTCGCGGTCGTGATGACTTCGGGCGACGCGACGTAGACGTCGAAGCTCGTGTCGGCGCGGTCGAACAGATTCCCCAGCCCGTTCAGAGCCGCGTCGTTGAGCAGCAACGATCGCACGCGGATTCGCCCGGAGTCCAAGAGGCGGCGCACGACGAACCGCCCTTCGGCGATCAGCAACCCGCGTTGCCTCAGCAGTGCGGGCTCACGCACCCCGGCATAGTCGGCCAGCCGCGGATCGTGGCCATCGTCAATCCTGATGGCGTGCATTCACCGATCTCGTCGACCGACGTGCGGGACGCGCACCTTCGCCACGCGCCCGGCTCGAGAGACCCCTACCAGCTCGTCTGCGATCCGTCGGGGCGGAAGAACGTCTGCGGGCCGCCGCCGCGCTGATCGATCGACGTGACGAGCGTCAACTGCGCCATGTCGAGCGTGACGCCGAGACCCGGCCGGCCCGTGGGCCACAGCTTGCCCGCGCGGAAGTCGCGTCCCTCGCTGACGTGCGGGCGGAGCTTGGTGTTGCTGCCAATCTCGACCATCAGCGGCCCGGAGAAGGGTCCCAGGGCATGCACCAGCGCCGCCGTGGAGATCGTGCCCGTGAAGTGCGGCACGATGCCGACCGCGTGCGTTTCGCAGAGCGCGGCGATCTTCACCATCTCCGTGATGCCGCCCACGTTGGGCAGCGTGCAGCGGACGTAGTCGATGTCGTGGCGCTCG
>CAZFAT010000218.1:0-16902 GCA_964517075.1 uncultured Solibacteraceae bacterium | reverse complement strand
GCCGTGATACGCGTTGATGCCGAGAATGTGCATCAGGGAGACTCTTGGAGCTGTGAGCTGGGAGCTGGGAGCTGTGGCTTCGAGCTCGTAGCCGGCGGGCTCAGCCCGCCGGCGGTCCGGGTCAGGAAACGCGATCGTCGCGCGGGGCCGAAGCCTGCGACCGACCGGGTTTGCCCCGCCGGGCGACGAACATGATCTGGTAGCCGAAGAGGCCGGGCGCGAGGCGCGTCACACCGGCGAGGAGCGCATTGAGCGCGCGCATCACCGGATTGTCCGGCGACAGATTGACCACGCGCTCGAGCGGAATCACCGTGGCGAGTTCCCGCTCGATCTCCCAGCCGTGGTCGGCCAGCAGCCGCCGCGCGGTCCGCCGCGTGAAGAACCGCAGGTGCGTGCGATCGAGAATCCCGCGGTCCTCGTACTCGAACCGGCCGAGCAGGAGTCGCATCCGGATGACGATGTTCGCGATGTTCGGTACGGAGACAATCAGCCGGCCGTTCGGTTTGAGCCAGGGGGAACAGTCGGCCAGCAACCGCCCCGGCACCACGAGGTGCTCGAGGACGTCGTGCAGGAGGACGTGATCGAAGCTGAGGCCGGCCAGCGCGGGCGCAGCCTTGTCGAGGCCGTCATTCAGGTCGGCCTGTAGGTAACGTTCGAAAGCGGTCAACCGTTCCGGCGTCTCGAGCACGTCGATCCCGACGACGCGGTTCCCGCTCTCGGCGAGCGTCTCGGCGAACCAGCCGTCGCCGCAGCCGACGTCCAGCACGTCATGATTGGCGCCCACCAGGCGCCGAGCCATCTCGTGTGAGGAGTATCGTAGACGTTTCAGCGAGTACTTCAGAAAGTACTCCCCGAACTCCGGCGCGCGCTCGAACGAACGCACGGTCCGGCGGTAGCGGCGGACCGCTCGAACCACGTCGCGCGCGTACTTGAGACCGTCGACCCGGCAGATTTCTGACCCGTAGTAGGTCGGAATCGGCACCTCGCGAATCCGGAAGCCCTGGTGGTGCAGCTTGATGATGATTTCCGTGTCGAAGTGGAAGTCATCGGTCATGTGGGCGAAGTCGATCGCGGCCAGCGCGTGGAGGTTGTAGGCGCGGTACCCGCTGTGAAACTCGGTGAGCTGCATGCCGAGCGCCCGGTTTTCGTACCAGGTCAGAATGCGGTTGCCCACGAACTTGTAGAGCGGCATGCCGCCCTTGAGCGGGCCTCCGTAGGTGCCGGTCATCCGGCTACCGAACACAGCATCGGCCTCGCCGCTGATGATCGGCGCGTACATCCGCGCCAGAATCTCGGGCGCATACTGCCCGTCGCCGTGCAGCAGCACGACGAGATCAAAGCCCTTCTCGATGAAGTACCGGTAGCCGGCCTTCTGGTTGCCGCCGTAGCCGAGATTGCGGGGGTGCTTCAGAACGTGCAGCTTGGGCAGATGCCGCAGCGTCTTCAACCCGACCGCCAGCTCGTAGGTGGCGTCCTGACTGTCGTCGTCGAAGATGACGATCTCCTCGACGTTCCGCCAGACGGCGGGCGGGATGCGCTTCAGGACCGGCAGGATCGTCGAGAGGGCGTTATAGGTGACGATCAGGATGCCGATGCGCCGGCCGCGGCAATCCGCCGCCCGCTCGTCGTCGGCCGCCCCCGCGGCGTCAGGCCACTGGGGTTCGTACGGCAGGCCGGATGCCGTGGTGTCGGCAGGTCCGGTTCGATCGAAGGCCGGAGCGGGCCTGTTCGCAGTCATCGACCCCGGCGCCATCATGCCACGACCCTCGCAGGAACCACCCCGTCGATGGGCCGAAAGCGCAGGACGACGACGGCGGCGAACGCCGCGACGAGGGTCAAGCGGTAGCTCATGTTCAACGCCGTGAACACGTGGCTGTCCGGCATCTGGTCGAGCGGCACGGCATCGAAGCGCCGATACACACTCCACGCGTCTGCGTACCAGACGGCGGCGAGCATCAGCGTGAGCATGGCCGTGACTCGGCGCGGCCACCCCGCGCGACTCCCGTGCCAATGCGCCGCGAGGATCAGCAGCGGCACGATCAGCACGATCGTGTCGTAGACGCGATGGTAGGTGCCCCACAGCATCAGCAGCACCAGACCGGCGACGTCCACGGCACGCGGCGCCGAGTGTCCCGTGCGCAGGGGCCACCACGCCGCCACCGCCGCGGCGCCCACCATCACATACAGGACGACCGATGCGACGGGTTCGCTCGCCAGCGCCGCGAGCACTGGGTAGACGTCGGTGATGCCTCTGCCGGGCAGGCCACCAGCGCCGGATTGCCGGTACCACCAGGCGACTTCCCGCAGGTAGCTGCCCGCGACCTCGCCTGCGTTCACCCGCAGGCCCAAGATGAACAGTCCGATCCACGCGACGGTCGCGACGCCGGCCACCGCGAGCAGGCGCCACGCACGGCCGGCGGCGAAGTACGGAAGGAACACCGCCGTCAGCGGATACTTGTGCAACGACAGGGAGAGCGGAAGCCCGGCCCATCCGGCGCGACCCGTCGACATCAGCCACAGGGCCGTCAGCATCGCGGCGAACCAGAACAGCGCGTGCTGCCCATTGGCCAGACCCACGCGCAGGCCCATTCCTCCAAACCAGACGACGAACAGCGCCGTCGTGGGCGTTGGTCCCAGGTGTCCACACCACAGCCGGCGAATCAGCCAGGGCACGTACACCGCGAGCGCGAGGTTGATCACGAGCCACCACGTTTTGGCGGTCTGCCACTCCCCGCCGCTGATCCCGGCCAGCCCCACGACGGCCATCGGAGGGTAAGGCGTCGAGTAGGCACGGTCCACCTGGGCAGTCGGCACCTCGCTGGCACCGGTGGCGCGGCGCCACTCCTCGGCCGAGTGGGCGCGGTACGGATCGTCGCCGTGCAGCCACAACCGGGCGGCCATGTAGACCGGCGCCAGGTCCTGGCTTTGCCCTGGCGCCAGCGCGTGCGCGGATCCGACGGCGAGTGACACTGCGGCATACGCGCCCAGCACGATGATGCCCGGCCACTGCCACCGCATCATCGGGCGACCCTGGACTGCAGCGTCGGCACGCCGCCGCGGAAGGGATGCAGCCCTCGGCGGGCCACGAGCAGGTATCCGGCAATCAACGTGCCCTCGACGGCGAGCATCGCGACGCGTCCCGGCACCGAGCCGACCAGGCTCTCACCTTCCCGGAAATGGAACCAGAGACTGGGCTCGAAGGCCGAAGCAGGAAGCACCATGCCGAGCAGAAACATCCGCTCGCGCGCGGGAGCCTCGAGGGCGAGGAACAGCACGCCGGGGAGGAAGATCACGAGGTAGGTGGTGAAGGACTTCTGACTCACCAGAAGGAACAGGCACGCCATGGTGCCGGCCACGCGCAGCGCCTGATCGATGGGCCGCGCCCACGGGCGCCAGTGCAGGTAGACACCGGCCACGGCCAGCACACCGCCGCCGAGCACCAGCAGCCCCGGGACCGACGGCGGGCGGCCCCATCCCATCGCAATGGCTGGAAGCGCCCAGAGATTCCCTGAGGTGACGAGTCGGGACTCGCTCGCGAGATTCCCCAGCGGAATGCCGGCCTGCACCTGCACGAGCGCCAGCACTCCGCCCAGAGCCGCGGCCGCACCCGCGGCCCGTACGACGCTCCGGCGCGACTGCCCGACCAGCGGCAGCGCCGCAAACAAGCCAAGAAGCTTCGTGCACGCGACGCCCACCGCGACGGCGGCGCCGGCCGCAGCCGACTGTCCCGACAACGCGAGCCATGCGACCAGGCTCCACGCCAGCAGAATCAGCGCCTCATCCTGCCCGCCCAGCGCGACGTGCAACAGCGACACCGGACTCACCAGCCACAGGGCCCCGATCGGGAGTGCACACTCCGGACGATGGCGATCCAGCAGACGCAGAACCACCGCCACCGACAGGACCTCAGCGCCAATCATCAGCAGAATGAAGCTGAGCGAACTGCCCGACAGCCCACGGAGCGCGGCCAGCAGGTAATCGAAACCCGGGCTGTACGGCGACAGCTCGTGGCGGCCCGAGGCCAGGACGGCGTCGGCAAACGCCGTGTAGTAGCCGCTCACATCGCCGGGGAGCGGCAGATCGAGCACGACAAAGGCCAGCAGGCAGGCCGCCAGCCGGCTCGCGGCGAAGACGCCCACGAAGGTGAGGCGCGACTGGCGCTGCCACACGGCCTCGATCGCGCGGCGCGGCCGGTCCAGCGCCAGCGGCACCAGGGCCAGCGCCGCCAGCGCCTTCCACCAGACGAAGCTCATCGCGCCTTTCGCAGTTCGTCGATGTTGATGTCCACGAGCAGGCGGTACCACCAGGCCTGCATGAAGTGGAAGACAAAGCCCTGCTTGCCGTCGAGGAAGCCGAGGCGCAGCACGTAGCGATACAGGAAGTACCCGAGCGGACGCGCGTACCCGGGCATGCGCGTCCACAGCGCTTTCCGGCGCCGCGTCTGTTCGTCCGAATTGCCCAGCCACCGTCCTCGATCGGCGCCGCCGTCCAGCCGCGCGAGCTCTTCGCTGGCCTGCAGCCGCGCGTACTGGTTGTGCTTGGCGATCCAGTCGAAGATGGCCGCCTCGTTCCGGTTGTCCTCGATGAGGTCGCCCGACAGCCGGGCCGTGGCCCCCGCAACCTGGAAGTGATGATCGACCAGATCCCGAACATCCAGACTGACCGCGTCACGTCGAAACAGCCTCAGCAGGTACTTCGGGTAATAGCCCCCGTGCCGAATCCAGCGGCCGCGGAAGACCTGCCGACGGTTGACGAAATAGCCCGTGACCGCCGGTTCCGGCGACGCCAGCCTCCGGCTGATGTCCTGTCGCAGTTCCGGAGTCACCTGCTGATCGGCGTCGAGCGCCAGGACCCACTCGGTCCTCAGCGGCAAGGTGCTGAGCGCCCAGGTCCATTGCCGGGCGTGCGTCTCGAACGGATGCGCGACGACACTCGCGCCGTGCGCCGCGGCCAGCGGCACCGTCTGATCGGTGCTGCCGGAATCGACGACGAAGACTTCCGCGGCCCATCCGGCGACGCTGACGAGACACGCGGGAAGGTTGCGTTCCTCGTTGAGCGTCAGCACGACGACCGACAGCCGCGCCGGAGTCTCGGTCACAACCGCGCCTCGATGCCATGCCGCTTCATCCAGCTCCCGAGCGCGACCAGCGTCCACAGCCGCGACCACGAGGTGCGTCGCCTGCCGGCCAGAAATGCATCCCACAGGCGGCCAGGCGCCCCGGGCTGGAAGATCCCATGCGCGTCGAGCCCGTCCGGGCCGAGCGCCTCCTCGCAGGTCGGCCGCAGCTCGCTCCGCATCCACGACGCGAGCGGCAGCACGAAACCCTGCTTGCGTCGATTGACAATGGCCTCGGGTAGGCGCGTGGGTAGACTGTCGAGCAGCAGAGCCTTCGGCCGGCGACCCGGCCGCTTGACCTCCTCGCGCAGACCCATCACGTACTCCACGACCAGGTGGTCGAGCAGGGGCACGCGCACTTCGAGCCCGTGCCGCATGCTCATCTGATCCGTGTCGCGCAGCAGCAGGTCGTGCATGTACGTCCGTGCTTCCGCGTACGACGTCAACGTCATGAGCTCGGCATCCGGGTGCCGCCGCGTCGCCTCGCGCAGGAGCGTCACGTACGGATCGTCGACGGCCCCGGCGTCCCGCCAGGGCCACGTGAGCAGCGACGCCCGCTCAGTGGCTCCGAAGAGCTGGCGCAGGATCGGAAACGCCTCCGGCAACGATCCGTCGGTCTCGAGCAGGGCCGCCGCCTTGGACGAGGCCACCGACGACCGGCCGACGAGCTTGACCGCCGCGGCCGCCACCTGCCGGGCCGGTGCCGGCGACTGTCGTAACGCCGTGGCGTACCCGGACCACCGCTCGAGCCGTCCAAACGACGGGTACCCCCCGAACAGTTCGTCACCGCCGAGGCCCGACAGCGCCACCGTCAGACCGGCGGATCGCACCGCGCGGGCGACGAGAAACGTGTTCACACCGTCGCCGCTCGGCTGGTCGAGGCTGGCCAGAGCATCCTCGACGTCCGCGACGGCGTCGGCCGGGCTGATGGGGACTTCGGTGTGTTCGGTGCCGAACTGTGCGGCCACCAGACGCGCGTGCGCTGACTCGTCCTCGGGCGCGCCGGGAAATGTCACGGCGAAGGTCCGCGGCCGCTGCCCCGCCGCGCGCGCGAGCGACACCAGCGCACTCGAGTCGATGCCACCCGAAAGGAAGATGCCCACCGGGACGTCGCTGACGAGATGTCCCGCCATCGCGTCCGTGAGCAACTGCCCGAGCCGGCGGCAGCTGGCGTCCCGCCCGGCGTCCAGGCCCTCGGGCGATCGCCAGTCGAGCAGATCCCAGTACGGGCGAGACTCAGCGCGCCCGGCCCGCGCCGCCGCAATATGTCCCGGCAGCAGCATGCGCACGCCGCGCACGAGCGTCCGCGGCGCCGGTACCGTCTGGTACGCCAGATACTGGCTGAGGCCGACCGGATCGAGGCGACGATCGACCAGGCCGGACGCCAGCAGCGCCCTCACCTCGGACGCGAACAACAGATGCCCGCCGGTCTCGGCGACGTAGAGCGGCTTGATCCCCAGTCGATCGCGGACGAGCACGAGTTCGCCCGCTTCGTCGTCCCAGATGGCGAAGGCGAACATGCCATCGAGCCGGTCGAGGAGCCCTCTGCCCCACTCGTCGTAGCCCTGGAGAATGACCTCGGTGTCGGAGTCCGATGCGAAGACGCGACCCATGGCCTCGAGCTCGCGGCGCAGCGCGCGGTAGTTGTAGATCTCGCCGTTGCAGGTCACCCAGAGCCCGCGCTCCGGCCGAGCCATTGGCTGCCGTGCGCGGTCGGACAGATCGATGATGGCGAGACGGCGATGGCCGAACACCGCCACGGGACGGCCAGTGCCCGATCGGCGGCACGGCGAGACGCCCTCGGCGTCCGGGCCGCGGTGCGCCATCGCATCGGTCATACGGCCGACGATGCGGACCGGGTCGCCCGGAGCCTCATCCGGCCGCCAGAACACCGCCCCGGCGATGCCGCACATGACCTACCGGGCCTCCGCAAGCACGTCGGCCGTCAGGCTGCGATAGAACGCCGCGAGCGCCTGGCCGATCGCGGCCCAGCGAAAACCCTCCGCGAGCTTCCGCGCCGCGAGACCGCGCCGCGCGCGTTCCGATCCGTCGGCGACGGCCGCGTGGAGGGCGGCGGCAAGGGCTTCCACCGATCGCTCGACGGCCCAGCCTGCCTCGGTGGCGGCGACTTCCGATGCGAGATTGACTCCCGGCGTGACCACCACCGGGACGCCGCACGCCATGGCCTCGCCGAGCGCGATGCCGAAATTCTCCTGTGCGGACGGCAGCGCGAAGAGGCTGGCGCGGCGGAGCCAGGACGCGCGACGCGGGCCCTCCACCCAGCCGGGAAACACAATCCGCGCGGCGGCCGGCCCAGATGCGGCGAGCGCCTTCAACAGGTTCACGTCGCTGCCCTTGCCGTCTCCGGCAATGACCAGCCGCCATCGGGCGCCGCTCGGGCGCGCGCCGACATTGTGGAACGCCCGGATGAGCAGGTCGATGCCCTTCTTCGGATCCAGCCGCGACATGGCGAGCACGTACGGCTGAGCGGGGTCGGGGCGCTCCGCCGCCTCAAACAGGCCATCGTCAACGCCGAGCGGGATGACGACGCCGCGTGGCAGCCAGGGCTGGGCCGTCTCGGCCAGCTGCTGTTCCGCGCGCGTCGTGTAGTGCATCGCCGCCGCGGCCTCGAGCGTGCGCCGCAGGCCCATGCCGAGCAACGCCCGCTTGCGCCACCGGTGCCGTGCCACGCTCCACGGATCGAGCGTGCCCAGCGGACGGACGACAAAGGGCACACCCGCGGCATGGGCCGCCTGCCCCGCCGCCATCGAAGCATGGGAAAACACGGCGTGCACATGGACCAGATCGAACTCGCGGACGTGTCCGGTGAGCCACGACGAGAGACCCTGCGCCCACTTGTAGGCGTCGCTGCCGCGCCGGCGGAAGTAGATGGTCGGAACGCCTGACGTCGGCGTCACCTGGCCGATGGGCACGCTCAGTCGGCCCGGTCCGTCGGCGTCCGTCGTGACGATGAGCGTCTCGACGCCGGCCCGCGTGAGCGCCCCGCACATGCCGACGGCGGCGATGCTCGGCCCGCCGTAGCGGGCGGCGAGCGCAGGAATGACGTGGAGGATCCGCGGCATGTCAGTGCGTCCGGCTGGTTCGCCAAGCCCCCGACGGTGTTTCGGCATCCAGCGCGGCGTCGACCAGATCCGCGAGGCGCCGTGCGAACCGGTCGGCGGTGAACCGCTCGCCGAGCCGGTGACGCCCGGCCTCACCCATCGCCCGCCGACAGGCATCGTCACCCAGGAGCCGCGACAGGCGATCGGCGAGAGCCTGCGTGTCGCCCTGATCGACCAGATAGCCGGTCACTCCGTCATCGATCACTTCGCCGGCGGCATCGTGGACCGACCCGATGCAGGGAAGACCGTGCGCCATCGCTTCGAGGTAGGCGATGCCAAAGCCTTCGCCGCGGCTGGGCATCGCAAATACCGCCGCCCGCGCATAGATGGCGGCGAGTCTGGCCTCATCGACGAACCCGGTAAAGACCACGCGGGTCCCGACGCCCCCGTCCTGGGCCCGAGCCCGCAGCCGCGCCTCATCGTCTCCGCCGCCGACGATGACGAGTTGGGCGTCCGGATGTCGGGCCACGACGGTGGGCCACGCCGCGAGCAGCGCGTCGTGCCCCTTGTAGCGCTCGGCGGCCGCCAGGCGCGCGACGATGATCACGGCGTGAGGTCCGATCCCGAGACCGTTGATCGGCGCCGTCGCCGGCGGGCCCCATGTCGGGGGCACGGCAAGCGGACAAATCGCGATGGGACCGGCGTCCGGGTGCTGCTGGCTGACGCGCTGCGCGGTGTAGGCCGAGTTGGCCACGCGGAGCGCGGCGCCGGCCAGCACGCGCGTCTCGGACGCGGTGAGCGGGCGCCACGCCTCGATGCCGTGCAGGAACACGATGTAGGGTCGCGGGCGCACCGGCACGAACTGCTGGACCCTGGCCAGCGACAGATGGCTGTAGAACGTCCAGGAGCAGCGGCCGGCGGCCTGCAGGCCTGCCAGGCGCGCGCCGAACGCCAGGCGCTCCAGGGTGGAGGTGTCGACTGAGGCGGGACGATCGCCGGGAGCGAGCGTGATCAACCGGGCCCCGTTCCCCCACCGCGCCCGCACGGTATCCCAGATCAGCCGCGACACCCCCGCTACCCCGCCGCCAGCGGGATGCAACGTGATCGCGGCGACCGCAGGCCCCCTCAGAACGACGCCTCCGTCGACGCCGCCTCGACGGGCGCCGCGATCGGAACGGGCGACCCGCCGCGCGTCCATCGCTTGAAGGTGGCCACGCGATTGAGAAAGAAGGCCATCGCAAACGAGGCGGCGGCCGCGGACGTGACCTCGCTGAGCGAGCCGCCAATCTGCAGCATGCACAGGCCCGGCAGATACCAGACCGCAAACCCGTTCCCATCGCCCAGACTCAGCCGGTAGGCGGACCACCTGTCCACGAGAACGATGACCACCCCAATCAGGAAGAAGATCACGACGACGCCGTCCGTCCCGAAGTTCACAAAGGCTTCCATGACCTGGCCGATCCCAACGCTCGTGCCGTCCGCGAACCGGAGTCCCGTGTATCTGGCCACGAGATCGCCGCTGCCTCCGATGACGGGCTTGTCGGGCCAGAGGGCGCGCGGGACGACGGCCACCAGGGCCATGAGGAGCGTGTCGCCACGGGCGTACTCGGTGGGTCGGCCCTCGAGGTAGTAAGACGATGCGCCGACCAGCCAGTCCTGATTCAACCGGTCCTCCACACGTCGGAGGTGATCCGGATTGGCGACGTCGAATCCTTCAATATGGCGGACACTGTCCACCACGCTGGCTGCCCGATCGAACAACGCGCCGTCGTTCCAGACCACCTCGCGAATCGCGACGCGATCGCGCATGTAGGTGACGTACACCGACAGACCGCCGTAGGCGAGGAGCACGGCGGCCACCACCACATGCCACCGTGGCCGGTAGAAACTGGCGACGAAGGCCACGACCATCAGCATGAAGCCGAAGCCATAGCCGAGAAAGCCCTCGGACAGGACGGTGACGAACGGCCAGACGCCCGACACGCCAACCCAGAACCAGAACCGGCGGCGGTGGCCTGTGATCCAGTTGTTCCAGCAATGCAGCCCGATGCCCAGCACGAGCAGGACGGATCCCGTTGACACGAACGCGGTCAGGCTCGGGATGGACGCCGCCAGCGGCATGACCAGCAGGTATAGAACCGCACCCGTGACGAAGTACAGATTGATCAGGCGCCGGTCGATGGCCGGAGGCGTCGTGCGAAGCGCGGCGGCCAGCCGTGTGTGGCGCGATCCCCAGACGACGACTTCGCTGCCGGCTGCCAGCGCGAGGGTGGCAATCGTCGCCAGTCGCAGCCCTTCCACGGTCAGCAGCGCGCCGCGCTGGTCGTGCCAGGGCAGGAGGAACATCACGGGCCCAATCCAGTGCAGCACGCCGAACATCAGCACGTAGGAGAACATCAGGCCCGCGCCCGCGTTGCTCCGCCAGTGCCGGACGAGCAGGACCATCGCCGTGACGGCCCAGACGATCACCCACGGGAGCAGATCGTCTTCAGCCGGCACTGGCTCTCCTGGCCACGAGCGCCGGGCTGCTGCACAGCCGCTGCGCGATCGCCTCGAAATCCCGCGCAACGTCTGACCAGTCGCGCGCCCCGAACGTGTCGACGATGCGTCCCACCATGGCGGCCAGCGCGGGGCGGTGCGCATGGCACCACTCCAACCGGGCGACAATCGCCGCTGGATCACGGATCGGCACGATCCACCCATCCTCGTCCGGCGTGACGATGTCCAGGCCGGCGCCATGCGCGGTCGTGAGAATCGGGAGAGCCGAGGCTTTGGCCTGCGCGGTCACGGCGGCGTAGCCATCCTGAATGGTCGGATAGAGAAACACGTCCGCGTCCGCGTAGTACCGCGGCAGTTCGGCCTGCGCCACTTTGCCGACGACGCGCGCCCATGGGCCGAGCTGGTCGATCAGCGGGCGGGCCTCCCGAAGAATCGGGCCCACGAGCGTGAACCGGAACTCGCCGGTGTCCGACAGCGCTCGAATCGCGTGGCCCATGTCCCACAGCCCCTTCTGGTAGGACAACGCGCCGACGTAGAGCACGCGCAGCGGCTCGCCGGCCAGAATGCGGCGCTGCCTGGCGGCGACGGTTTCGGGCGTGGGCCGGAAGTCCTGCACCCGGACGCCGAGACGCAGCAGGCTGAGGCGAGTCGCACTCAGGCCCGCCGCCTCGAACGAGGCACGGGAGAAACTCGACAGCACGAGAATGTGGTCCGCCAGGTCGTACTCGCGACGCTCGCGGGCGATCATCCAGGCACTCGGCTGGTCGATGGTGACGCCGGCGCGGCGGGCCTCGTCACCGAGGAGCCGCGCCTGCATCTCGATGTGTGCCGAGCCCCGCATCAAGAGACGGCACTCGGCACGCAACCGACGCGATTGAAGACTCTCTTCGGCCACTCCGCTCCACACGTGTACGAGGTCCCATCGCTCCCGGCACAGCTCGCGTTCCGCCCATCGTCCAAACCACCGATGCAGCAGCGCCTCGGGTGGCGGCAGCCCCACGGCCCGCGTCAGGGCGCCGCTCAGTCTCGCCGCCAGGCCGTGCACAATGAGGCTGCGCGTTCTGGCGGCGGGTACGCCAAATCGCTCGGCCGCCCACCCGGGGTAGTTGGTGAACAGCGTGACGTCGTGGCCGCGAGCCAGCAACTCGCGGGCGAGATCAAACCCGTGAAACCGGCCCTGGACGACAATCGCGATCTTCAGCATGGGTTCCGAGCGCGCGTTCGAGGAGTGCGCGCAGTCGATCTCGATAGGTATGGCCGCCGTCGGTCACGATCGCGTGCGCGGCGCGGGCGAGGCGGCGGCGAAGCGGCTCGTCGGCCACGAGCCGGGCTGCCGCGGCGGCGGCTTCGTCGGGCGTGGCGAAATACAGCACGGCTTCGCCGTCCGCACCGAACAGATCCCGATGGTCCGCGGTCGCCTCGGCCAGCAGGCAGCCGCCCATGGCGGGCACCTCGAACGATCGCATCGCATGGCCGTCCCGGTTCGCCCGGCGGACGAGCCCCAGCGCGACGCTGGCCGTGCCCGTTGCGCGGCGCAGACCCGCGGCGTCCAGCCAGCCGCGCGACAGTGCGGCGGTCTCCGGAAACCGAGCCCAGTAGCCGCCATACACCGCGACGTCGAGGCCCGCGCGTGCCAGGGCGGCCACCATCGCGACCCGGTCCCGATCCGCGCCTCCGGCGAGCATCACGTCGGCCCGATACCGCGAGCGTTCCTCGTCGGAGTCCGGCGGTTCGACGAAGTGCACATCAGGGTCGTAGCCGAACGGCAGATAGTGCACCGCCGGACATCCGGCACGCGTCAAATCGTCGAGATTCGCGCGGCGCGGTGAAAACACATGATCGTAGCGGCCAAGACTGTCGAAGAACCACGGCGCCCGATGCGCGGGATTCCACGGGTCATCGGTCAGGAAATTCGCGCGCGCGATGCTCATCGCCCCGAGCGCCTCCAGGATGTCCGCGCCGATCGGTGCCAAACCGGTCGTCAGGACGAGCGTCGGCTCGAAACGCCGCGCCGCCTCGAGTACGTCCCGACCGAAGGCGGGAAGCCGCGAAGGGCGACGGCCGCGCAGCCACCAGTCGGTTCGGCGGCGCCAGGCCGGCCCGTCATAGGCCCGGGCCGCGTCGCACATCATCGTGGCCATGCCGAGCGCCTCCGCCGCGCGCCGGAACTGGCTGCCGACGTGCGTCGCGTCGGTGTGTCCCACAATCAACAGCCGCGCCGAGTCCATCTCAGGACGCCTGCCGCTTTTGACGGCCAGTGACGGCGTGATAGGCGTCCGCGATGCCACGCGCGGCGGCGAGGACGTTGTAAGGCTGCACCTTCGCGCGACACGCCGCGCGAATCTCCGGCCGTCGAGCGAGGGCGGCGGCGGGGGCGAGCGCCGTCGCCAGCCCGCGGGCGTCGCCCTCGCTGAAGACGACGCCAGTCTCGGCGTCGATCAGGTCGGGCGCCGAACCCACCCGGTCAGACACCACACACGGCACGCCATGTTGCAGCGCTTCGTTGACGACCAGGCCCCACGTTTCCGATTGGCGGCTGGGCAGGACCAGCAGATCGGCCGCGTGGTAGTACCGGCTCAGCTCGCGCTGATTCTGGAATCCGAGGAACCGCGTCGGCACCACTGGTGACCGGGCGGAGGCGCGTTCGATGTCACGACGAAGAGCACCGTCCCCAACGACGCCCAGCACGACCTGCCGATCGGCGCTCGCGCGCCAGGCGCGAAGCGCCGGCACCAGGAGGTCCACCCCCTTGCGCGCGCTCAACTTGCCCACATAGAGCACCAGCCACTCGTCGTCTTCGAGCTGGAGTTCCTGCCGCGTCAGGGCGCGCAGCGTCTCGCGCCGCGCCTCACTCGTCTCGAACGTCGACTCGTCCACGCCGTACGGCGAGAAGAAGAGACGCTCTGGCGGGACGCCAAGCCGCTCGAAGTGCGCGCGTGAGCGCTGGCCAATCCAGAGGCACGCCTCGCAGCGGGCGTAGGCGAACCGGAGTCCGGCGCTGCGGATCCAGCGGACGGTCGGGGCCCGGACGGTCGCCTCGTCGGTGGTCTCGCCCCGAAACAGGAGCGGGCGACGCTGACGCCAGGCTTCCCGCCAGCCAGCACGGTGAAACGCCGGCCGATAGCCGACGACCAGCACGGCATGGGGCGCGACGGCGTTGAGCGCCGGGCCGATGCCCGCCGTCGGCAGTCGGTCCAGGCTGGCCGTGTCGCCCGGGCGCGATCGCGACAGGAACTGCGAGGTATAGCCCGAGAGCAGGTCCGTGTCCCAGGCGAAGGCCGCCTGGAACTCCGGATCGTGGTAGCCGGCGACGCTGAAATCGGATCCGTAGATGGCCGTGACCGGCACGCCAAGCCGCTCCTGCAGGGCGCGGTAGACGGGCGCGCGGTACTGCACCGGATGGGTGTCAATGACTGCGAGCATCCGTCTCCGCCGTGGCATCCAACCGGACCGGCGACACCACTGGCCGCGCGCAGGCGGCCATGTAGTCGAGGACGGGCGCGAAGGCGTGCTCGTAGTTCCAGTCGGCCAAAATCCGCTGGCGGCCGCGCTCCCCCATCGCCTGTATCTCCGAGGGATGCGACCCGAACCAGTCAAACGCGCCGGCAAGGCTGGACGCCGACGCGGGCTCGCAGCCACGCCCATAGCCGGGCTCCACGAAGGTCGCCTGCCAATCCGGTCGGTCACCGACCAGGAGAGCGAGACCGGAGGCGAGGTAGTCGAACGGCTTGTTGGACGCGCCAACCATGTGCTGCTCGTTGAGGTCGCCGGGATCCGACGGCATCAGCGACAGACCGATGTCGAAGGTTGCGGCATGCGCCATGAGCGCTTCGCGCGAGGGCAGCGTCCCGGCACAGACCACTCGGTCCTCCAGACCGAATGCGTGCGCACGGTCGCGGAGGGCGGCGAGATAGCCGGGATGTCCGGCGGTCTCGTAGCCGGCGATGCCCAGAGTCGCGTGCTCGACGTCAGCCAATGCTTCGATGACGGTCATCGGCAAGCGCGCCGGCACGATCGACCCGTGATAGAGCACGCGAATCCCGCCCGTCGGCGGATCGGGACGCGCATCGGCCACTTCGTGACGCATCGGGCAGTTCCAGACCGTCTCGATTCGAGGCGCTCCGGTCTCCGCGGCGAACTGGATGGCGCGCCCGGCGCTGGGCAGCACACAGAGATCCGCACCGCGCGCGAGCGTCCGACGGGCGGCGATCACCGCGCGCATGAATCGCGAGACCGGCCGGGCGGCATCCGGCGAGTCGTGCTCGTGGTAAATGACGCGCGCGGCCGACAGGCGCCGCAGCGCCAGCGTCATCGGCGCCGCAAGCGGGTCCGAGGCGTACACCCACGTGGGCTGAAAGCGGCGCGACCGGCCAAGCGTCCACGCCATGAACGTCGCGTAGTGCGCCTTCTGACGCCAGCCGGCCGGCGCCATGGGCAACAGATCCACCGTCACGCGCGGGCCCGCCTCGAACCGGAGCGGGTCGCCCGGGCGGACCGTGCCGAGGACCAGGACCTCGCACCCAGCCTCCGCGAGCAGACGCGCGCTGTGCTCGAGCGGTGGATACGCCGCCGGACTGCCGTACTGCACGTACAGGACGCGAGGTCGGATCATCAGACCATCACCGGCTCGACGACGCGCGCCCTCGGCCGCGCGCCAAGCACATCGGCGTAAATCGCGAACATGTCCTCGGCGACGGCGGTCATCGGGCGCGGCGGCTTCACGCCGGATCGCAGGCGCGCGCCGAGCGCGCGGTCGAGGGCCGCGAGCCGCAGCACAT
The DNA here is from genome assembly GCA_964517075.1 of uncultured Solibacteraceae bacterium. Classification (GTDB taxonomy): domain Bacteria; phylum Acidobacteriota; class Vicinamibacteria; order Vicinamibacterales; family SCN-69-37; genus CAZFAT01. The sequence goes on along the minus strand of CAZFAT010000218.1, from coordinate 1,447 downwards.
CCGCCCAACGGCGGACCGAGCTGAACGGGCGCACCAGCAACCCGTCGACGTTGTCCGTAATCTGATGCGGCAGGCCGCCGAGCGCGGAGCCGATGACGGGGACGCCGGCGGCAAACGCCTCGAGCGCGACCATCGGCCCGGTCTCGAGCCATTGCGACGGCACGACCACGAAGTCGTAGTCCGCAAGACGATCCCCGACATCGCTGGAATCCACGGGATCCAGAATCCGGATGCGCGCGTCGTGCCCGGCGAGCGCTTCGATCCGCCGTCGCGCCGACACGCCTCGCTCGTCCTGTGTGACGCCCATGACGTCAAGCTCGCACGGCACGCCGGGTATTGCGCGGAGGGCCGCCAGCAGCAGTTCCGTACCCTTCGCGGGATCCAGCCGACCGAGATGGACGAAGCGACACGGTCCCGGGCGCCGGTCCTGGCGACGTCGTGTCGTGGCAACCGTGCCGTGCGGCACGCTGACGATGCTCCCCGGCGGCACCCCGTTCGCCTCGAGGAGCGCGGTGACCCACGGTGCCAGTGACACGATCCGGACGGGAATCGCCAGCAACTCGGCCACGCTGGTGTGGTGCAGCCGCATGAGTGCTGGCATCCGCGCCGCCGTCCACATGCCGCCACGCAGGCCAGCCCGGCCAAGCCACTCACCGACGGTCGGCGACAGCGCGCCCGCGACCGCGCTCGCCATCCGGCCGGCGCCCAGGCCGTGCAGCGTGCAGGCCGTGCAGGGCGCGGTCGCGATCCGGCCGTCGCAGACGTCGGTGCCCCATCGGAGGAGCGTGCCGCGCGAACAGGATGCGGTCGGGGTGTGGTAGGTGAACACCACCGGCAGGCCGCGACGGTCCGCGGCCCGCATGAGCTCGACCGAACAGGCCGGACTCACCGCGTGCTGATGCACGATGTCCGGCCTGTCGGCGTCGAGGATCCGTTCGAACCCCCGAGCGGCGACCGGATCGCCCGGCCCGTACAAGTCCTCGAGCTGGCGGGCGCCGGTGGCAAACCTTCGGACGCGCAAACCTCGGTGCTCGTAGCTCGCATCGCCAAGCGCGGGCGCCGCAATCACCGTCTCGACGCCGATCTGCGCAAGGCTCCGGCACAGCCCCTCGACGTAGACCTCGGTACCGCCGACGGCATCGGGCGCGAATGAATACGAAACGTGGAGCGTCTTCACGGGACGCGCTTCACCATTGCCTTGACCCGGCGATACGCACCGGCCGCGCGTTCGGCCCGGCGATAGCCGACGAGGCGCGCCAATCGGCGCACGCCGTCGGGTTCGCCCGGCACGAAGGCCGGCGCAAGGGCTTCGATGTGGTCGGCGAGCCGCTCGAAAGCCACCGGATCGTCCACCGTCCCTGCGAGGATGGCTGAAGCCTAGGCATTCGCGAGAAACTCACGCCGCGCCGGCGTCAGCGCGCCGTCTTGCCGCCAATGGGCTTCATCG
>CAZFAT010000217.1:0-7982 GCA_964517075.1 uncultured Solibacteraceae bacterium | reverse complement strand
CGTTTTCGTTGATTGACTACGAGGACGCGAAAGCGAACGCCGGCGAGATCGGCGATGCCATTGCCGGCGGCTACATGCCCCCGTGGCACGCGGACGGGCCCCACGGCGTCTTTCGAAACGATCGGCGTCTGTCCGCGGCGGACAAGGACACTATCCTGAAGTGGATCGATGCGGGTACTCCTCCCGGCGATCTGACCCGCCAGCCGGCAGCGCCCGTGTATCCGAGCCGGTGGGCGATCGGCACGCCCGACGCCGTGGTCACGATGAGTGAGGACTTCGTGGTGCCAGCGTCAGGCACCATCGAGTATCAGTACTTCGAGGTGCCCACGAACTTCACCGAGGACCAGTGGGTCCAGGCGCTCGAGATCCTGCCGGGCGAACGCGCGGTCGTGCACCACGTGATCGTGTACGCCCGCGTGCCTGCCGGTGCGCCCGCTGCCAACACCGCGCCGGCCGCTCGACCGGCGGGCGCGGCAGCCCCGCCGCCCCTCTTCGCGCGCAAGCCCCAGTACGCCATTCCCCCGGCGCCGCCGCGCCGCGATACACGCCATCCGCCGCCGCGGCCGCTCGGCAACGTCATCGGCACGACGGCGCCCGGCACCAACGTGATGGAGTTCCCGGCGGGCACCGCCCTCCGCGTGCGCGCCGGCACGGTGCTCACGTTCCAGATGCACTACACCGCGCACGGCCACGAAATGCGTGACCGCACGAGCGTGGGCTTCCGCTTCGCCAAGAACACACCCCGAGAAGAGATGCTCGTCAGTGCGTTCTACAACGGCGCGCTGAGGGTGCCGGCGGGTGCGAAGGACGTGGCCGTCCCGGCCGAGCTCGAGGCCAATCAGCCGGTTCGGATCTGGGGCCTGCTGCCCCACACACACCTCCGGGGGACGCGCTGGCAGTACAAGCTGGAGAAGCCGGACGGCGCATCGTCGGTGATTCTCGATGTGCCCCGCTACGACTTCAACTGGCAGACCTACTACCTGTTCGCCACCCCACTCGACCTGCCTGCCGGCAGCCGGATCGTCTCCACGGCGTGGTACGACAACTCGGCGACGAACCGGAACAATCCCGACGCCACGAAGGATGTGACGTGGGGCGACCAGACGTGGGAAGAGATGCAGTACACGGGCTTTCTCTACAGCGTGCCCGGCCGCGCGATCGAACCCACGGTGAGGTGAGCGATGCACACCGACCACGAGGCCTCATCAGAGCAGCTGGCTGAGTTGCAGCGAGCGTTCGTCGCGCCGAGCCCGCTCACCCACTCGGGGCCGCGCGACGTCGAGCTGACCGGCACGGGCCGGGCCCTCGCGATCGTCGGCGTCCTGCTGCTGGCCCTGGCCGTGGCGGTGGGCCTCGCGCTGCACCGCGAAGCGCAGCGTCAGGCGGGCAATCAGCGGGCGTTGGTCGAGGAGGGCGTCACCGCCACCGGCGAAGTGACGCGCCTCTGGTCGAGCGGCGACGACCGCAGGCGCGTCGCCTATCGCTTCCTGGTGGACGAGCGCGAGTACTCAGGGCGCGCCCGCGTGTCGGACGCACGGCGCCGCACCCTCGACGTCGGCTCCCCCTTCGCCATCCGATACCTCCCCGCCAACCCGCAGGTGCACGACCTCGGCGGGACGCCGCGCGGCACGATGCCCGTGTGGCTGCCATTCGTGGTGGCGCCGCTCATTGCCGGCACGGGCCTGCTGTGTCTCCTCGCGATCGGCCGGCAACGGCGGCTCCTGACCGACGGCCGCGTCGCGCCGGCCGTCGTCACCGGACTCCGGAAGCATCGCACGCAGCACGGCACGCATCGATCGCTCACCTTCAGGTTCCCGCTGCTGAGTGGCGCCGTGGCCTCCGGAAAGAGTGGCGCGTCGAGCAAGCCGCCGGCCGTCGGCAGCGTCATCTACGTCGTCTACGATCCGGAGCGTCCGAGCCGGAATCGCCCCTACCCCATGCCGCTGGTCCGGCCCGCGCAGTAGACGCTCCCGGCCGCTCCACGGAGGCCGGCGAGGTCAATACCGGAGTTTCGTCAGCAGCTTCGTGGCGGGTATGTACACAAACAGGTTGCCGTAGTCCGTCTCGGGGATTGTCAGCGTCGGGCCGCCAAGCGCCGCGATGGCGGCCGGCACAGTGTTCGAGTGGCCGATGATCAACACGACCTCGTCGCGATAGGTCGCGAGCCTCTTCGCGAGGCCCGCGGCGTCCGCGGCCGTGACGCGCTCGGGCGCGACCCCGATCCGCTTTGCCAGCGGCTCGGCCGTCTGTACCGTTCTGCGGAACTCCGTGACGATGACCTTCGTGATGCCCGCGTCGGCCAGCATCACGGACAGTCGATCCGCGCGGGCCCGGCCCTCCGCCGACAGGTCCGGGTCAGCCGGTCCCGTCATGCTCTTCGGCGGCACCCCGCCGTCGGCGCGTTCGGCGTGCCGCACGAGAAGCACGAGGCGCTGCGCGGCGGCGTCCACCGGGGCCGCAAGCAGACACAAAACGCCGAACAGGACGGGCCAGCAGTTGCGGACGATGGCGGCGGCAGTCTGGATCAACATGGTTGCACTTCCGTCCTCGCAGGGCTGAAGGCCCGCGGCCATCACACCCGGCGGACCTACGGCAGGGCCACCTGCCGTGCGCTGCGAAGGTAGCCGATCAGATCGCGCACGTCCGCATCGGTGAGCGGTGTCAGCAGTCCTTCCGGCATCATCGACACGTCCGACCGCACGAGCGACTTGATGTCCGTGCGCGGCACCGGAACCCGCTCGTTCGGCGTCTGCACGACCACGACGCTGGCGTCTTCGGCGCTGACGATGCCGGCGAGGACACGACCGCTCTGCAGCTCGACCGTCGCCGTGCGATACGCGTTGGGAATCTCGGCGTTGGGTTCCAGGATGTTATGAAGGAGGTAGTCGAGGTTCGTGCGATTCGAGCCGGTGATGTCGGGCCCGATGGCGCCGCCGTCGTCGAACAGCGTGTGACACGCGGCGCACGTGTCACGAAACACCTGCCGCCCGCGCGCGGGCACGGGCCTCGGCAGGTCGGTGTTCTCGACGAGCGCCGTGTACCGAGCCGTCGCCGCGCGCGCCTCGGCGCCGCCAGCCCGTGCCACGCCCCACACCGATTCGAGGGTGGCCGTGACGTCTGGCTGATCCAGCAGCCGGATCTGGCGCGCGATGTCGGCCGAGACGTCGCGCACGGGCACGCGGCCGGACGCCAGCGCGTCCACGAGCGCGCGCGCGAACGCCGGACGCGAGGCCAGCGTCAGCAGGGCGTCGCGCTTTTCCGAGGCATTCAGCGACGGATAGAGATCGAGCAGCCGGACGGGTGTGGCGGAGTCGGCAAACGACGCCAGCCCGCGAATGGCCGTCGGACGGAGGCGCCGATCGGTGAGCGCGCCGAGGAGGAGCGGCGGCAGCGCCTCGTCCTGCACGTTGAGCAGCGCCACCATGGCGCGCCGGCGCGTCTCGGCCGGCAGCGAGACATCGCCCAGCGTCTGCCGGGCCGAGGCCAGCGCGCGCGGGCTGCCGAACGCCAACGCCACGGCCTGGGCCTCCGCGCGAATCCGGGGATCCGAGCCGCGCTCGAGGGAGGGTTCGAGTTCATTCCAGCCGGCGGGCAACTGCACCTGCCGCTGTCCCGCGAGCGCCGCGTTGAGGCCGGTCAGGATGGCGAGCCGCCGGCCGTCATCGCTGGCATCGCGCACCGCCGCGACGAGACGGTCGACCGCAGCCCCACTGCCGAGCGCCGCGATCCGCCGGGCCGTGAACTCGAGCGCCCGGGGCGCCTGCGACGTCGTCGCCAGGGCCAACGCACGCGCGGGATCGGCGGCCGCCAAGGGTTCGAGCGCGTACCACGACATCAGCGGCAGGTTGTGATCGCCGGCGATCGCGCGCGCGTGCAGGGCTTCCACCAGGCCCCAGCGCTCGGCCGGCGCGAGGCGCTGCGCGGCGCTGGCCAGGTAGAGACGTACGACGGGTGACGCGTCCGTCCGCGCCGTGTCCGCCAGCGCGGCGGCGATGGCCGGCGAGACGGCGCCGTCCTCCGTGGCCAGTTGAATCGTCCAGGCACGCACGTGCTCGTCGGCGTGCCGCACCAGCGTGAGCGCATCCTCCTCGGTCAGACCCGAGACGACGTGCAGCGCCCACAGCAGGCGGAGGCGCGCCGCTGAGCTGTCCAAGTCGTGGTACTCGGCTCCCGACGGCCTGTTCGACGCCGGCACCGCGGCCTCGAGACCGGCGAGCGCCCGCAGGCGCGGCCGTGTCTCCGGGCGAAGCGTGCCAGCCGCCGCGCGCTCCTGCAGCACGCGGCGCGCGTGCCGCACGTGCCACTCGTTCTTCCGCAGCAACGACCGCACCAGCTCGTCGTCAGACGCCTCCTGCACGTTGACACGCGTCGTGCGCGTGTCGCCGTACACGACCTTGAAGATGCGCCCGTTGCCGCGATCGGGCACGTTCGGGTTGTTGACGTGGCACTGCTCCTGGTCGTACCAGTCGATCATGTAGACCGAACCGTCCTGGTCGTACTGGAGGTCGATGATCTGGGATGCGCGATCGCGGAAATCGATGAAGTCCGCGCCGTGAGTGCCCACGAAGCCGCTGCCGCGCCGCTCGAGCGCATCCACGTTGATGCGCGCGCCGTGGATGTTGTTCATGAACGTCTGGCCGCGATAGCGCTCGGGCCAGCTGTCGCCCAGATACACCATCAAGCCGGCGTGCGCATGGCCGCCGCCGACCGCCTGGCTCACGGTGTTGCCCGCCCACGGCGAGCTGCCGACGTAGTGCAGATGATCGCCGATGGTCCGCAGGTCGTCGTAGACGTTCAGGTTGAAGTGCTGGCCCGCCTGGCGCGTGTAGCGCCCGCCCTGGACGACGTGCCAGAGGTGAGGGATGACGCAGGCCACCGCCACGGCCTGACCGTGGTCGTTGAAGTCGAGGCCCCACGGATTGCTGAGCCCTTCGGCGAACACCTCGAAGCGGTGCTTCGTCGGGTGATAACGCCAGATGCCGGCATTGAGACGCTGGCGCTCGTCGGCCGGCGTGCCGGGCGCGCCTACCGCGCTGTTCGTGAACACCCCGTGCGCCCCGTAGAGCCAGCCGTCGGGTCCCCAACTGAAGCTGTTCAGCGTTTCATGGGTGTCCTGGTAGCCCCAGCCATCGAGCAGCACGCGTGGCGGGCCCGCCGACTTCGGCTCGTCGCCGTCCTCAATCGGGATGAACAGCAGGTACGGCGCGGCGCCGACCCACACGCCGCCAAATCCCACTTCGAGTCCGCTGACCAGGTTGAGATCGTCGGCAAACACCGTGCGGCGGTCGAACCGGCCGTCGCGGTTGGAGTCCTCGAACACGAGGATGCGATCCTGCCCCTGCCCCTCCGGCTGCCGGCGCGGATACGCATACGCCTCGGCGACCCAGACACGGCCGCGATCGTCCAGGGCGAACGCGATCGGCTGCCGCACGTCGGGCTCGCCGGCAAACACCTCCGCGCGAAATCCTTCCGGCAACTGCATCGCCCTGGCCGCCTCGTCAGGGCGCAATCCACGGAAGGGTTCCTGCGCCGGGGGTTTGGTGGTCGTCGCCGCCGACGGCGCGACGTCCTGCCGCAACTGCACGTGGACGAACGTCCCCTTCTTGTTGCCGACGACGACGTCCAGGAGCCCGTCGCCGGTCGCGTCCGCCACTACAACCTGTGTGCCGACGCCCGAGTCGTCGTCGATGAGCTGCGGCACGAACTCGACGGTCGTGCCCTTGCGCACGAGCTGGAACCAGTAGACCACTGCCGGCGCGTTGGGCTCCGGATCGCCGTCGCGGCCGTGCGCCCAGAAGCGCTTGCCGGTGACGATGTCGCGGAGGCCGTCGCGGTCGATGTCGGCGAGCGCGATCGCGTGCACCTGCGAGAACGCCACGCCGTGGGGGTTCTCCTCGGGCTTCGTGCCCATGATCAGGTGCCGCCGGAACGACGTTTGACCATTGGTCCCCACCTGCTCGTGCCACGCGAGGCCGTAGCCGTGCGCGTTCAGGCTGCCAATCACGTCGGGCTGTTTGTCGCCGTTGACGTCGTAGACGTGGAACTGCGCGCCAGGACCGAAGTCGGCGGCGTGCCGCGTCCAGACCGGCTGGCCCGCGAGCGACGCCGGCTGCTCCCACCAGGCCGTCGCCTCGATGAGGTCGGCCCGCCCGTCGCCGTTGACGTCGCCCACCCCGAGCCCGTGCGTGTAGCGCTCCCACGTCCCCTTGGGCGTGATCGCGCGGAAGGTCCACGGCGCGGTCGGGTCCGACGCGGTCTGCTCCGCATAGCCGAAAAAGCCGTTCGAGTTGCACACCAGGTCGGGCCGACCGTCGCCCGTGATGTCCACGAAGGCCGGCGACTCGTTGTCGGTAGGTTCGAGCACCAAATGGCGCTTCCAGTGCCCGGCGCTCTGTCCGGCGCCGCGCGGATTTTCGTACCAGACGGTCGCGCGGCCGGGCCAGCCGATGATCAGGACGTCGGGCCAACTGTCGCGATTGAAGTCGTGGGTGAACGCGAGGAAGCTCTCGGAGTAGGCGTTCCTGACGCCGAGCGCCCCCTCGAAGCCGGGAATGGTGACGACGCTGCCGTCCGGGCGCGTGCGCTCGAAGAACTGCGTGGCGGGCGCGTACTCGTGGCGCGCGCGGAACGCGGGTCCCTCGTACCAGAACGGCCCCGAGACGATATCCATCCGGCCGTCGCGGTTGATGTCGGCCGTCGTCGCGCCCTCGCCCCAGAAGTGTTCGTTGATCTGGCGCGTCTCGAAGCGTCGCGCGGCCGCAGGCTCGGCGGGGGTCTGGGCGGCACCGGTGAGGGCCGCGAACTCCGCGGTCACCAGGGCCATGCCGATCGGCACGGTGACGGTGAGGATCAGCCGACGCAGGAGCGAGCGCGGAGCCCGTCGAGTCATCACAGCAGCCCTCCCCACTCCGGAGCGGAGTCCGGTGCGAGATGGTAGCGCGGCCTGACCCTGGCCGTCATCCCGCGAGACCCAATCCGGCTGGCGACCTGCCGCTAAGACGCTCGACTCTCTCTGCCCGAACCCAGCAGCACCGGACGTTGGCTGCAGCGACGAGTCAACCAGCCCGCGGCGCGCTCGTCCCCACAAATTTGCGCACGATGAGACTCGCGCCGTCGGCTGCAGCGGCTGGTTCGCCAGCCCGTGCGACTGGTGGTACTCTAGCCCTGATTTCCATGGCGTTGACGTTCGACATTGAGATCGACTGCGAGGAAGACGGCCGCTGGATCGCCGAGGTTCCGGGTCTGTCGGGAGTCCAGGCGTACGGGCAGACCCGCAATGAGGCCATCTCCCGGGTCCAGGCGCTCGCGCTCCGGGTCATCGCTGAGCGGCTCGAACACGCCGAGGCCCCAGCCGAGCTCCTGGCCGTGACCTTCCGCGCCGCGTGAGCCACTGGTCGGCGGTCAAGGCCCGCCGCGTGCTCGGGGCGCTATTCACGATCGGCTGGCGACTCAAGCGCCAATCCGGCTCCCATCGCACGCTCTCTCGAGAAGGCTGGCCAGACACGGTCTTCGCGTTCCACGACGATGAGGACATTGGGCCGAAGATGCTCAGCCGAATCGCCAAGAAGACCGGCCTCACTCCCGACGATTTCTAGCTGAATCCAGTCCGGCTAACGACCTGCCGCATCGGGCCGCGCCCATCTCACGCTCGACGCCCTCGCAGCCGTCGCACATGCGCCCGCGCCTCGCCAAGCAACCACGCGGTATGTCCGAGGAGCTGCAGGGGCAGCGTCGCAAGGAACCACCCGCCCCAGCCCGCTCGCAGGGCTTCTCTCGCGCCGCGCATGAGCACGACACCCACCAGCAGCGGCAGGCCGGCGAGATGGGCCGCCGCGCGCCCGCGGCCCCATCGCTCGAAGTCGGCACGCGCGTCGGCGAAGTCCTCGCCGCGGGCGAGCCGCTCCTGCCACAGCGCGTGGAGAGAGCCTGTATACCGATGTTCGACCATCGCGCCCGGCTCGAACCACGGACGCCATCCCCGG
>CAZFAT010000216.1:0-19252 GCA_964517075.1 uncultured Solibacteraceae bacterium | reverse complement strand
GCTGGATCAACCGAAGGGCTGACGGCCATCCTGGATTTGGCCGAGAAGGGTCAGTTGCCGGCTGAGCTCCGCAGTCTCGCGAGCAACCTCACCAACAACGCGGGAGCCGGTGGCGGTGGTCGTGGAGGCGGAGGCCGAGGCCGTGGGGGATTCGCGCAGCCCTCGGCTCGCGCCGGCGGTGGTGGAACAGGCGGTGGAGGTCGCGGCCCGGCGGCGGGTGGGACGCCCACGGCGGCCGCCGGCGCCCGTGCCGGTGCGGCGGCTCGTGGCGGTGGTGGCGGCGGCCGCGGCGGCGGTGGCGGCCGTGGCGCGGCGCCGCTCGATCCGGCCATCGTGGCGATTCGCGAGCGGGCCGCCAAGGTGCTGCCGTTGCCGTCCGCGACGGGTCCTGTCCTGACCAATCTCGCCACGCTCGACCGCAACTACAGCATCAATGCGGAACGCGGCCGGCAGGTGTTCAACGTCGACGCCGGCTGCGCGGCGTGCCACAGCGTCGGCGGCCAGCGGAAGGTCGGACCCGATCTCTCCACGATTGGCTCGAAGTTCGGCAAGCCGGCGATGCTCGATCAGCTCCGCAACCCGAGCGAAGCCGTCGCTCCGGAGTTCATGACGACTGTGTTCGAGTTGAAGAGCGGGAGTGCCGTCGCCGGCATCGTGGCCGAAGAGACGCCGGACCGGATCGTCGTTCGAAACGCCGCCGGCGCCGAGGAGCGCGTCCGTCCGTCCGACGTGGCCTCGCGCGTGCAGAATCGGGTGTCGCTGATGCCTGAAGGGCTCCTGGCCAATCTGACGACGCAGCAGGCGCTGGACCTGCTCGAGTATCTCGATTCGCTGAAATAGTTCCTCTGAGGAGAATGGCTCGATGAAACAGGTGTCGACGACATTCGTGGTCCTTCTGGCGCTCGTGCTGCTGGGCGGTACGCGGACCTCTACCCAGGCGCCGCAGGCAACCCCGCTGCGGGTCATCTCGTTCGGTGCCCATCCCGATGACGCGGAGTTGAAGTCGGGCGGTGTGGCCGCGATGTGGGCCGCGCAGGGGCACAAGGTGAAGCTCGTGGCAATGACCAATGGCGACATCGGTCACTGGAGCCTGGCGGGCGGGCCGCTGGCCGCGCGACGAATCAAGGAAGCGGCCGAGTGCGGGCGCATCCTCGGCACCGAGAGCGAAGTGCTCGACATCCACGATGGCGAGCTCGTGCCGTCGCTCGAGAACCGGCGGACGGTCGCCCGGCTCATCCGCGACTGGCAGGCGGACATCGTCCTCGGCCACCGGCCCGTGGACTACCATCCGGACCATCGCTACACCGGTGTGCTGATGGAGGACGCGGCCGTGCTGGTCGTCGCGCCGTTCTTCGTGCCCGACACGCCGCCCGTCCGCCGCAATCCGGTGTTCATGTACCACTCGGACACCTTCGAGTACCCGAAGCCGTTCGATCCGACCATCATCGTGTCGATTGATTCGGTGGTGGACAAGAAGTTCGGCTGCATCGCCGCCATGACCTCGCAGTTCGGCGACGCCGATTCGTGGCAGGGGCGGACCCGGCCGGACGTCCCGAAGGGGGACAAGGAGCGGCTGGAGTACCTCGTGGAGCTGGCGCGGCAGCGGAGCGCGGCCGTGGCGAATCAGTATCGCGATCGGCTGGTTCAGCTGTACGGCGAGCGCGGCCGGCAGGTGAAGTACGCCGAAGCGTTTCAGCTCTGCCAGTACGGCCGGCAGCCCACGATCGACGAGCTCGTGAAGATGTTCCCGATCACGAAGTAGGATCTCGATGGAGGGCCGACCTTCCGCCTTCGCCGAGGCTTCGGCGGACCGCCGTAGCTTTTGCGGAGGCGGTCAGGTCGGCCCGCGACCGGCCGGTCTGAAGACCGGCCGGTCCGTTTCCCTCGCGCCACCACCGAACGCGCGCACTGCCATCTCCCGCTCACCACGCGGCACGAGCGGGAATCCCTCCAGGACCCGCCGGAACTCCTCTTCGTCCAGCTCGTACAAGTGTGCGACCTCGGCCTGCAGGACGGCGCTGACGCGCGCGGCCCGGCGCGAGCGCGACAGACGCGCGGCCAGCCCGGCGATACGCCGTTGCCGGGCGTCCATCGTCCAGGGCGGCACGGGCAGCCCCTCGACGAGCGATGTCGTGAGGTGTCCGCCCATCAGCATGCGCACAATGGCATTGAGCACGTAGGAGTTGAAGAGACCGCACAGGAAGTGCTGCGACTCGAGAGCGATGTGCGACCGCAGGCAGAAGATCGTGTGGGTCGTGAGCGCGCCGGCGGGAATGATGGCGGCAATGAGTGACAAGCGGTTGCCGACGCCCGAGACGTCGCGGTAACCCAGACGCGGCCGTTCGAACGGAGCGTCCGGCAGGAGCCGCTGTGCGCGGGCGCGATCGACGTGATGCGCCGGTGCGGTCAGGTCGGTCTGAAACGGCCTGATGTGCTTGCCTTCGAGCACCGGGAGGCCTTGCGGGCCGAAGTGATCCCGATCCTCGGTCGCGTTCAGCTCGCGACCGAAGGTGACGTGCCATCCCGACGCGCTGCCCAGCGCGGGAAATCTCGTGGCGAGTCGATCGACGAGGTGGAGGTCCGCGGGGCGACGGACATCGGGCAGCCGGGCGGACGTGCCGCCGATCCTGCGGATGAGACGCGGGGTCAGGGTCACCGGAAAGGCATTGTCGTCCGCCTCGTCCGCGCGGCCTGGCAGCGCATCCAGCTCGGCGGGCGTCCTCACGCCGAACCGCGCGCGGATGCGTTGCGTCGGCCGCCCCATCGTGGCCATCAGCACCAGGAACCGCAGGCCGCGATGAATGGGAAAGAGCGCGCCGCTGTTGTCGAGACCTACGATCGTGTCCACCGCCGTTTCATCGAGCAGTCGCTGGCGCAGCCGGGCGGCGCCGTCGTCAGCGGCCAGACCCCACGGCAGGACGAGGCCGACGCGCCCGCCAGGCCGGACCAGAGACATCGAGCGCTCGAGAAAGGGCTGATACAGATTGAGATGCCCGCGGTCGCACGACGGGTAGAGGCCGGACTCGCGGACGAAGAGGACGAGGCCGCGTCGATCCCCGGTGTGACGGCTGTCGTCCGTCTCGGGGCCCTGCCGGATCATTTCCCACGGCGGGTTCCCGATGATCGCGTCGAAGCCCGCCGTGTCTCGCGGCTGGCCCTCGCGGTCGTAGAAGACATCCACGAACTCCAGCGGCCAGTGAAAGAACCCGTGCCGCCGTCCAGCCTCCGCGGCGGCGTTCACGCGGCTGGCGATCTGGCCGACCGGAAGCGTCCGGTCAGCCCGAAGTACAGCGTCAATGAGCGCACGGCATTCCGCGGGGTTCGGCGGCACGTCCGTCCCGGGCCAGAACCAGCGGGCGCACCAGACCATCGCGGCCAGCCGCCACGCCGCGAGCGGCGAGTCTTCGGACGTCAGGTGGGTCCAGAGCGCCTCCTTGGCCCTGACGTCGGCGACATTGTCGTCGCGCCGACTGGCAATAGCGGCCAGCGGCGTGACGGCCCGCCGCATCGACGACTCCAGGGCGTCGACGTCGAACAGCGGCAGCGACGCCGGCCGTGACGATATGCGGCGTCCCGGGATTCTCGCGAGGTCCGCCGGGGACGCGCCGACCAGGCTGTTGCCCACGCGAAGCCGATGATCCAGGAAACTGAGCGGCTTCCCATGGGCAAGAGTGGCGAGCCAGAGCGACAGCCGCGCCAGCTGCACGGCGACGGGGTTCTGATCCACACCGGCGAGACACCGCTCTGCAACCAGGCGCCGGATGTCGGCGCGTTCGTCTTCATCGAGATCGGCCGGCGTGATGCGTCCCTCGTCGATGAGGGCGCGTTCGTAGGCGGTGGCGAGAAACCGGCACGCGGCGACGAGAAAGGCGCCGCTGCCCATCGCGGGGTCCAGAATGCGCAGCTCGAGGATCGCGTCCGCAGCCGCGCCCGCCACGAGAGGCGCGAGCGTGCGGCGCACGAGGAACTCGGCCAGCGGCCGTGGCGTGTAGAAGGTGCCGGTCTGCTTGCGACGGGCGCTGTGCCGCGGGCGTCGTCCGGAGGCTGATGGTCTGGAGCGCGTCGGCGCGGCCTCCGTTGTGGACTCGTCCAGATCGAGCACCCGTTCGTACACCGAACCAAGCTGCTCGACGCCCAGGTCGGCGTAGTGGATGTCCTCGCGTCCCGCCGATCCCTTCCGCGACGCGAGCGCGACCAGCGCGTGCCCCGCGGCGGCGTCAAGGGACCCGATGGCGGGCCGTCGCCCGGCGCGCCGCCCGGCCTCGAGGGACGGCGCGGCCGCGCGCGAGAACAGGCGACCGTTGAAGGGACGGACGATGAGATCGTCCGTGCGGCATCCCGACCGCGACAGCCTCGTAATCGCCGCGAGGCCTTCCCACAGGCCGGGTGTGTCGCGCGGGGTCCTGGCGGCGCGGCCAAGCGCACTGAGGGCGTACGCGCGGGCGTAGATCGGCGCCTCGGCAGGTACCAGACTTCTCGACTCGGCAAACAGCAGAAACAGGATGCGATAGACGATGGTCAGCGCCTCGTCGAACGGCGACAGCCGGGTCGCCCCGCGTCCCGCTGTGCTCGTGAGCCGACCTCCACTGCGGTGCGCCACGGCGATGGCCCCGCTCAGCGACCGCAGGGCGTCAGCCACGCCGTGCTGGAGGTCCTCGCGGACGCGGTCCTGAAAGACCGCGGCGTGATCGACCAGAGCGTCGATCCAGACGTGGGAGGGGTCGCCCGCGTCAGGCATGGGGTCGAACGCCTCGGCGCGGGCGAGCCACCAGAACCTGGTGAAGGCTGGTGCCTCCAGCACATCGGGCAGCGTGAACTCGATGCCGCGCCGCGTGGCATGACCCCGCGCCTCGACCAGTGACAGGTACGGCGGCGCCAGGAGGAACGTCCACCGGGCGCCGATGTCGCGCGCCGTCGACACCAGATCCCTCCAGAGCGCCGAGGGGCGTTCCGCCCACGGGAGCAGCACGAGTCCGACCGGCGTGGCCTGTCGCGAGGCCAGCCGCGCCCGCGCCTGATGACGTTCGAACATGGCATCGTGAGCGCGAAAGCCCAGCAGGCCGAACAGCGGCATGGCGACCAGGTCGAAGAGCGCGCGCAGACCCGTGGCCGGACCACACGTCGCGGCCACACCGTGCCACCAGCGCCGGAAGTGGCGCTGCTGGCGTGCGAGCACCGGTGCCGACAGCGGCGGCGCGACGGCCGGCATCGCGTCCCTGAGATAACGGTGCGGGAACAGGCTGCCCGAAATGCCGGGAAGGCGGCTCATCGGGCCCGCAGGACGATCACTTCCAGCACCGGTGCCCCGACGGACAGTTCCACGGCTGCGGCATCACGACATCGGCGTGCGTCGATGTCCGCTGCCAGTTCCTTCAGAAGCCGCTCGGTGGTGATCAGCGACGACATCGTCCGGTTGGCGAAGAGGCCGGGCTGTAGTCCGGTTCCGAGCGGTGGCCGCAGAAAGACATTGATCGCCGCGTCCACGCTGGCGCGCTCGGCGGCCGCCCGCGTGAGGATGCGGCGCAGACGGGCGACGCGGGCGTTCAACTTCGCGCGCGCGAGCTCCGCGACGCGCACGAGCACCTCGGGCCGGCGCAGGAATGCCGGCTCCAGAACGGGAATCGCGAACGCCATGCCATGACGTTCAACAGTTTCACCAACGGCGTTGACGATGGGCGTCCTGAAGATTGCCAGCGCCGGCGCTGACAACGAATGGAGGTGCGCCGGCCATCTGACCCCTGCTCGTAGGGGCCGGCCGCTCTCGCCTTTGCCACGCCAGTGCCACGCCAGGCGCCGCTTGCGGGACAGCAGCCTGGCGGCCGCCCGACCGCGGCGAGACCACCGGACGCACACGGGCAGCGGCACGCCAGACGGAGACGAGGCCGTCGGCTCGGCCTCCTGCGCCAGCAGCGACGCGGCAATCGCCATCCGGGCGGGCACGGTGATGTCCTCCAGGGCGGTGGCCGAGAACGCCTGGCGCGCGGTCAGTGCGCGCTTCGCCAGGCGCGTCAGCAATCCGGCCTCTGCTTCGTGCCGTGTCACGAGCAGCGTCGCGTGCACGGGGAGTGTCTGTCCGATGCGATCGACGCGGCCGACTCGCTGCGCGATCTTCGCCGGGTCCCACGGCAGTTCCAGGCTGATGACCCAGCGCGCCCGCCGCTGCAGATTGAGGCCCTGGCCCGCGACATCGGTTGCGAGCAGCACTGAGGTCCCGCCCTCGAGAAAGCGGTCGAGCTGAGTCGTGCGCTCCGCGGCCGACTGCCCGCCGTGCAGCTCCGCCACCTCGCGGAACAGCTGCAGCCGCTCGCTCAGGACGCGAAGGGAGTCGCGGAATTCGGTGAACACGACCACCGGCTCGGTGGTTCGCGCCATCAGACGGGTGAGTTTGATGATCTTGCTCTCGTGCGCGATGGCGGCGCGAGTGAGCAGGTGCAGCCTGGCCAGCCAGGCGCGCTCGAGCCTGGGGGCGACGCTCACGGCGGCCGTGAGACCGGCGCGCGCATCCTCCCCGATGTCGTCGGCATCGTCTTCCTCGAACTCGAGCCGCGGCTGCAACCAGTCGAACGTGTCAGAGTGTCCGCCTCCTTCGAGCCACTCCATTCGTCGCTCAATCGAGCGTGCGAGGGCGGTCATGGTGGACAAGGCGCGTTTCCTGAACACGGAGAGCAGCAGAAGTGCAGCGTCCCGCCTGGAGGCGCCGGCCTCGGCGAGCGTCCAGCGCTCGAAGTCGCGGAGACCGTCGAGTACGGCGGCTTCGGCTGCATGCGGCGCTACCGTGGTCCATCGGACACGACGGTCGACCGGCCAGCCCAGGTCCAGTCGGCTGCGGCGGAACACCACGAGGCGGTCGTCCACGGCGCCGAGGTCGCCCAGCTCCACGAGCCGGTTGAACCGCGTCTGGTCGCCGGAATGGGGTGTTGCCGTGAGCAACACCAGCCGCCGGGCCCGCCGGAGAATCGCCGCGCAGGCATCGTGCCGCTCCGAATCCCCGCAGGCTTCGTGAGCTTCGTCCACGATGACGAGGTCCCATGGACGGAGGGGCTGCGCGTCGCGGACGTGCCGCTGCTTCAGGAAGTCGAGCGACGCGATCCACACGCCCGATCGCTGCCAGGGGCTGTCCTCGCGCCCGCCGGTGCGCGCGAGCCGGTCGAGGGTCTCGCGGTCTGCGCTCATCACCGCGATGCCGAACCGCGACTCGAGCTCGCGCGTCCACTGCGCCCGCAGCGCCGCCGGGACGATGATGAGCGCGACCGGCGACCCCTCACGCGCGATCACCTCGGACAGAACGAGACCGGCCTGAACCGTCTTGCCCAACCCGACATCGTCGGCGATGAGAATCCGCCGTGCACCTCCGAGGACCGCGAGCACAGGTTCGAGCTGGTGCGGATGCAGTGTGATGCCGGCGCTCACGGCGGACATCGGCGTGCCGACGCCGCCAGCGCGAGCGGCGAGACCCGCGAGCCGCGCGACGGCCTGCTGTGACCGGACCGTCCATGGACGCGCCGGCGGGGCCTCGGCCACGGGCCGGTCGAATGGCGCCAGGAACGTCAGACGTTCGCGTCGATCCGCGACGTCGAGCCGGACGACGCCTCGATCCAGCCGCGCCCGCTCGACGCGCCATCGCCGCTGGCGTATCCAGACGATGGATCCCGCGGCTGGAACGGGAACGGGATTGGGGATGTGCATCTTCTGCCACCTCGCGACGTGCCGAGGCTGGCAGGAACTTCAACCACTCACGTGAATCCTGCCCCCGGCGCCGCCGCGGGACGGGAAGAAGGCAAGGCAGATGCCAGGAATGCGGTCCCACCCTCGAGTCGGGATGGAGGAAGGATGGAGGGCCGACCTTTGGTAGGCTGGCTGGCAACTTACCCTGCGGGAGACCCGGGGCTTCGAGTCGGTTCCGCTCGGCCTGCGCCGAGCGGGTCGTGCTGCTCGGCAGCGATCCCGCGCAAGCCAGTGGAGGTGTGATGTGAAGCGCCCTGGAACCCTGAACCTGGCGGCGGCCGCGTGCGTCGCCGCGATCGTGGCGGGCCCCGGCCGCGCCGACGCCCAGCTCGTCGTGTCCGCCAACGACGCGAAGGTCGTCCTCGTCGACGGCGTGCAGACCATCGTGCCGAAGCCGCCCGGCGACACCGTGACGATTCTCGACTTCGGCGTCACCCCGCCGCGCGTGGTCGCCGAGCTGGCGGTGCCCACGTCGCTCGTCGGCCCACCGTCGAGCGTGGCCATCACCCCGGACGGATCGCTCGCGCTGGTCACCGCGGCGATGAAACTCGATCCCGCCAACCCGGCGCAGACGATCCCCGATAACCGGGTGACGGTGATCGATCTGCGTGCATCGCCGCCCGTCGCGATCGCCACGGTGACGGCCGGTCCGGGTGCGTCCGGCATCGGGATCAACCGCGCCGGCACGCTGGCACTGGTGGCGAATCGGGGCGATGGCACCGTGTCGGTGTTGACGATACGCGGCACGGCGGTGGTCACTGCGGGGACCGTCGATCTGGGGGCACCCGGGTCGATTCCCAGCGGTGTGGCGTTTTCCGCCGACGGGCGTCGTGCGTTTGTCACCCGCAACGGCGACAGTCTGATCTCGGTGCTTGCGATCGACGGCAGCCGCGTGACGTACGCGAAGAGTGATTTCGGGGCGGGCTCGAAGCCGTACCCGATTGAGATCACGCCGGCGGGCGATCTCGGTGTAGTGGGCCACGTCGGTGCAGGTCTGACGGGCGGCACCGACCTCATCAGTCTCATCGACCTCGGCGCGGCGGTGCCGCGCGCGATCCACCATGTGGCCGCCGGTCCGGTCGTCGAAGGCCTCGCGATCTCGCCCGACGGCCGCCATGTGGCGGCGACGATCATGAACGGCTCGAACGCCCCGCGGTCGGCGGGGTTCTTCAATGATTTCGGGCGGCTCCGGATTCTGCGGATCGAGAATCGATCGCTGGTGCCGGTCGCAGAGACGCGGGTGGGGCACTGGTGCCAGGGCGCGGCGTGGAACCGTCGTGGGGACGCCGTGCTCGTTCAATGCATGGTTGAACGCGAACTGCAGGTGTTCCGGTTCGACGGCCGGACGCTGAGCGCGGCGGGGGCGGTCAAGGTCAGCGGGAGTCCGGCCGGCATCCGGGTGCAGCCGTGAACGGTCACGGCATGGTGTGGCGCGGCCCTGCGCGGTCTACGGCTTCGCCGCGAAGGCGGCGACGACCGTCGTGGTGATGCCGCCGCGCGCGGTGAAGGCGCCGGTGACGGTCATGCGTCGCGGCCGGCACGCGGCCACGAGGTCGTCGAGGATCTGATTCGTGGCAGCCTCGTAAAAGATCCCGCGGTTGCGGTACTCGAGGAGGTAGTACTTGAGCGATTTCAGTTCGACGCAGGCCCGATCGGGTACGTAGGCGATGCGGATCTCACCAAAGTCCGGCAGACCCGTCTTGGGACACACGGCCGTGAACTCCGGACAGCGGATCTGGATCTCGTAGTCGCGTTCGGGTTTCGGGTTGGGGAAGGTGTCCAGCGCGTCGGCCACGCCGACCATTCTAGTCCGCTCGTCGACGTTGACTTCCGCCGATGGCCGATGTGACGGAAACCCAATGTAATTGACATCTTTTCCGGGGCAGGGCTACGATGAGGCCCGTTTTCACGCTTTTGCCGTTGGACCGTTCGC
The DNA here is from genome assembly GCA_964517075.1 of uncultured Solibacteraceae bacterium. GTDB lineage: Bacteria > Acidobacteriota > Vicinamibacteria > Vicinamibacterales > SCN-69-37 > CAZFAT01. Next base: position 9,594 of record CAZFAT010000216.1, on the reverse strand, counting down.
GCGCGCGGTTTGCCGGCCAGCTACTCACACGCGCGCCCCAGCCAGGGAGAAGGACGCATGGCAGACGCCCGGCGCATGGGCAAGATGGAGCTTTTCGCGCACTTCGCCGACAAGTTCGACATGAAGCGAACTCAGGTGCGCGACTTTTTCGATGAATTGAACCGCCTGTCCGAGAAGGAGCTGAAGCGGTCGGGCGAATTCGTGCTTCCCGGGATGTGCAAGCTGGTCGTCCAGAAGCGCAAAGCCCGGGAAGGGCGCAATCCCGCCACCGGCGAGCCCATCAAGATTCCCGCCAAGACCGTCGTCAAGGCGAGAATTGCGAAGCAGCTCAAAGACGCAGTCCTGCCTCGTAAGTAGTCGCCCGTCCGGGCCGCTTCGGGCTTCCTGGCCTCCCGCAGGGTGCCTGCCTCGTCCGCGGAGGGCACACGGCCAGGCGCTCGCTGATGGGGCACTCTCGAGTGCCGTCCGTCGGCGAGCGTCAGCACCGTGTTCGCCGATCATTCGCCCGTCGCAGTAGACTTCCTCTCTATGCCCATTGACGTCGTCATGCCCCAGATGGGCGAGTCGATTGCAGAAGGCACGATCGTCCGCTGGATCAAGCAGGTAGGCGACGCGATCGACAAGGACGAGCCGCTCTTCGAGATTTCGACCGACAAGGTCGACGCCGAGATTCCGTCGCCCGGGAGCGGCGTGCTGGTCGAGATCCGGGTCCCGGAAGGTGAGACGGTGCCGGTCAACAGCGTCGTGGCCGTCATCGGCGGCGCCGGCGATCGCGCGGGCACGCCGACGCCCAACGCACCGCGGCCGCCCGCGTCCGTCCCGGCACCACCGACGGCGTCGTCCGGCGCGCGCCCCGCCGCGAGTACCGGCACGGCGCGGGACGCCACCGCGGCGCACGCGACGTTCGGCGACGAGACGGCGGACGCGCGGCGTCGCACGCAGTCGTCACCCATCGTGCGCCGTCTCGCGACCGAGCACGGTATCGACCTCAGCCGTGTTCGCGGGACGGGCACCGGGGGCCGCGTCACGAAGGACGACATCGACGCCTGGATCGCGCGCGGCGGCCGCGACGAGCCTCCGGCTGCTCCGGCGTCGGACGCCGCGGCCCCGGCGCCTGCCGGCGCGGCGGGCGCACCCGCCGCGGCCGGCAACGTTCGCATCGAGAAGATGAGCGTCATGCGGCGGAAGATCGCCGAGCACATGATCCAGAGCGTCCGCACGTCGGCGCACGTGTACTCCGCCTACGAGGTGGACCTGTCACGCGTCGACACGCTTCGGCAGGCGAAGAAGGCCGAGTACGAGGCGGGGGGCGTGAAGCTGACCTACACGGGGTTCATCGCCAAGGCCACCGTCGACGTGCTTCGCGACTTCCCCTACGTCAATGCGTCCATTGATGGCGATCAGGTGATCTACCACCAGGACGTGAATCTCGGCATTGCCGTGGCGCTCGATCAGGGACTGATCGTGCCCGTGATTCACCGCGCCGACCAGGGCACGATGATGACCCTCTGCCGTGCGATTCAGGATCTCGCGCAGCGGGCGCGCACCAAACAACTCTCGCCCGACGACGTCCAGCACGGGACGTTCACGATCACCAATCCCGGCATTCTTGGCGCGGTGTTCGGGTTGCCCATCATCAGCCAGCCGCAGGTCGCGATTCTCGGTGTCGGCGCCGTCGAGAAGCGCGCGGTTGTCGTCGACGACGTTATCGCCGTGCGGCCCACGAGCTACCTCACGCTCGGCTTCGACCATCGCCTGATCGACGGCGCTGACGCCGGGCGGTTCCTGCAGGCGCTGAAGCAGCGATTGCAGGACTTCGACGAGTCGTGGCTCTAGCCCGCAGCGGGCCGCGCGGCTCGAGCGCCGCCGCGACGTCTCCAGGCGGCATGTGAGAACGCTCACCGTCCGTCGTCTCGGCCGGGTGGATTATCAAGCGGCGGTCGAGCTGCAGCGGCAACACGTCGAAGCGCGTCGTGCCGGAGACATCGGCGACACCCTCCTGCTCCTCGAACATCCGCCCGTCATCACCCTTGGGGTCAGCGCGCGCGGCCGCCGGTCGAACATCGTGGCGTCGGCGGAGGAACTGGCGCGCGCCGGCGTCGTCGTGCACGAGACCGGCCGCGGCGGTGACGTGACGTACCACGGTCCGGGTCAGCTCGTTGGATATCCCATTCTCGACTTGCGGCCCGACCGGCGCGATGTCCACCGCTACGTCCGCGACCTCGAAGAAGCGCTGATTCTCGCCATCGGCCGCTTCGGTGTGACCGGGACACGGATTGCCGGCTTGACCGGCGTCTGGACCGGCGCCGCCGGCACCGAGGCGAAAGTCGCGGCCATTGGCGTCCGCATCAGCCGCTGGATCACGTCGCACGGGTTCGCATTGAACGTGGGCACCGATCTCGCGCATTTCGGGCTGATCGTGCCGTGCGGCATTGCCGATCGCGCCGTCACCTCCCTCGGCACGCTGCTCGACCGGCCCGTGTCGATGACGGAGGTCGAGGAGGCCGTCATCGACAGCATGGCGAAAGTCTTTAACGCCCGTGTGATCGAGCCCCTGGCGGGCTGACGCCTGCGGTGCGCCCGCGGGCGGGGCACCGCGCTGCTCACCCTGACCCCGAGCCGGGCGCATCACGATCCGCATGTCACACCTGCTCCGGTGGGAACCCGCGGTGCCATTCTGGCTCGGCAATTGCACAATGCCCGTCCGGTGACTCGAATGCCGTCCGGAGAGCGACCAGGAACCGCGTGGCGCCGCCGGCGTCTCGTGGTGGCGGCGGCCGCGCTGATCGTGCTGTCGTCGGTGCCCTGGTCCGCAGCCGAGGCGCAGCAAGGCCCGGCGCCTCCCGGCTCGCCGCCCCCGGCGCTGGCGGAGCCCCCGTCCGCAGGCACTCCAGGGCAGATGGATGAACTGAGGGACGCGCTGGTGCGGCTCCCGCTCGCCGCGATCCTTGGCGCGGCGCTGGCGATGCGCCCAAAGCGGCGCGGGACGCCGCTGCGGACGCCGGCCGTCATCCACACGCAGATCATCCTGGCGATCGTCGGCGCGGCCATCATGCTGGTGGTCGGCGCGAGCCTCGCGCGCGCGTTCGGCATCGTGGGCGCGGCGAACCTGATCCGCTACCGATCGAAGATCGAGGATCCGAAAGACGCGGGCGTCATGCTCTGCGCGTTGGCCGTCGGCCTGGCCTCCGGGGTCGGTCTCTACGCGCTGGCCGCGTTCTCGACCGCGTTCATCATCGGGGCCCTGGCGATCATCGAATCGTTCGAGCCGCAGGCGCTGAAGCGGTTCGAGGTGCATGTGAAAGTGGAGAAGAACGCCAGCCGCCTGCGGCCGAAGATCGAGGCCGTGCTGAAGCGGTTCCAGATTGACTTCGATGTTCGGTCGGCGTCGGAAGAGGAACTCAGCTACGACGTGCAAGTGCCGTTCGACAGCGAGCTTGACCGGATCACCGACGCGATCCTCAACGTGGATGCGAAGACGCAAATCGCCGTGGACTGGGACGAGAAGAAGATCAAAGTCGCCTGAGGGGAGCCTCACTCGTGAAACTCATCATTCAGCCCGACAGCGGCCTGTCCCCCATTCTCAAGGCCATCAAGCGCGCCCGGAAGTCCATCAACATCGTCATCTTCCGCTTCGATCGCGACGAGACGGAGCGGGCGCTCGCCTCGGCGGTGGCCCGCGGCGTGCCGGTGCGCGCGATCGTCGCCCACACCAACCAGGGCGGCGCGAAGGAGCTCCGGAAGCTGGAGCAGCGGCTGCTCGAGGCCGGTGTGACCGTCTCGCGCACGGCCGACGACCTGCCCCGCTATCACGCGAAGATGATCGTGATCGATGACGTCCTGTACGTGCTCGGCTTCAACTTCACCCGCCAGGACATCGAGAAGAGCCGCAGCTTCGGGGTCATTACCCGCGAGAAGCGGCTCGTCCGCGAGGCGATATCGCTCTTCGAGGCCGACGCGCTCCGGCAGCCCTACACGCCCGGCCATGACCGGCTCGTCGTCAGTCCCGAGACGTCGCGCCAGGTGCTCACCGACTTCCTCCGCGGCGCCCGGCGTGAGTTGTTGATCTACGATGAGCGGCTCAACGACAAGCTGATGGAGCGTCTCCTTCGGGACCGGGTCGCCGCCGGTGTGGCGATTCGGGTCCTCGGGAGGACCGGCAAGGGGCTCGCCGCCGTCTTTTCCCGGAGGCTCCCCGACCTCCGGCTGCACGCGCGCGCCATCATCCGTGACGGCACGCACGCGTTCATCGGGAGCCAGAGCCTCCGCAAGCTCGAGCTCGACGGGCGGCGTGAAGTCGGCGTAATCATCCACGATACCCGCATCGCCCGGAAGATGCGCGCGGTGTTCGAGGCCGACTGGTCCGAGGCGGCTCCGGACAGGAAGAAAGCGGAGAAGAAGGAGATCCGGAAAGTGCTCAAGGCCGCGGAGGCCGTGGCGCGGCCGGGGCGGCTGCCGCGGCTGAAGGCGGCGCTCGGCGCGTAATTACGCCGGAGTCCACGATCTTTCCGGATCGCGCGATCGCATTGAAGGTCATGCGGTCGTCCACAATCTCGGCGACGAGAAACGCGTTGTCCCCGTCGAATCCGCGCGCGGTCAGTGCGGTGTTTCCGATGTCTCCGGGTGAAAGCTTGCCCCCAGAGCCGACCACGAAGTACGTGATGCCGTGCTGCGGCTTGATGCGTTCGTAGAAGTGATCGTGGCCGGTGAAGACCACGCTCACGTTGTACTGGACGAACAGCGGCTCGAGCCGCTCCCGGAGCTTGATGTCCGAGCCATGCCGTTCGCCTGACGAGTAGGGCGGATGGTGCATGAACGCGATCTTCCAGTCCTCCCCCGATCCTTTCAGCTCCTTCTCGAGCCATTCGAACTGTCTCGGCTCCGGATAGGTGCTCTCCAGCGCGAAGAACCGCACGTCCTGCGCGGGCGCCTTGAAGGTGTAGTACAGCTCTCCGTTCATGTTGAACGGCGGGTAGTGACGCTGTTCCCGCGAGTCGTGGTTGCCCAGCGACGCGTAGAACTTCACGTTCGCGTCGAGGAGCGCCTTGTAAGGCAGCTCGAACTTCGACCGGAAGTCCTGCGGTCGCTCGGATCCGTACAGGTTGTCGCCGGTGAGCACGACGAGATCGAAGGGGAACTGCGTGCGCACGCGCGCCATCTGCTCCCCCATCTGGTACTGGGCCCGCAGACCCGTGCCGAAATCGCCGAACACGGCGAACTTGAGCGACCCCTTCTGGTTCGGCAGCGCGACGACCTGTTCGGCGGCCGGAGGTGCCGCGGGGGCCTGACGCTGACCGGCATCAGCCAGCTCACTGAGGGGGATCAGCGACAGGCCGCCGAGCGCAACCAGCAGCGCGAAGACCAGGGCGTTCAGCCGGTTCGGCATCGCTCAACGCGCAAAGACGTCCGACACGAAGTCCACAACGACGTGGGCCGTCGTGTCGAAGAGAATCAGGCGGTCGCCCACGAACCGATACTCCAGCTCTTCAGGCAACTGCGGCAGGGCCGCCAGCACGTCGGGCGGCATCGTCGACAACGGGACCGCGTCGGGGTACCGTCCGTTCACCGCGATGGCGGTGTCCTGCGGATTTTCATCCTGGATGGAGGCCTTGAGCTTCGCGCCGTCGGGCGCGTCGAGCACGTGGCGGATGACACCTCGCACGAACGCCTGCATCTCGGGCGAAAACACGTCGCCCGGCTTCGCATCAGGGCGCGCCTTCGCGACCAGCGCGCCCAGCGCCCGTTGATTGGCATCGATCTCGCGCGGACTTGCCTTGTCCGGAAGGTCTTTCAGCGTGGACTCCAGTTCCGACTGGAGCGCCATGTAGTCCTTGATCCGAAGGTTGAACTCGGCCACGACCGCCCCGTCCGCGGTGCCGATCGAGCTGGTTCGCGCGGCCTGAGTGTCCGACAGCGTGTCGGCGCGAGGGGGGGGCGCCTGTTCGTCCGTCGACGGCGTCCGTTCGCAGCCTGTCGTCAGCAGAAGGGCGACGAGCGTCGGAACCAGTATCCGCATAGCCGTCGGTCCAGCAACGGATGTGCCACGGCGCAGGGCATCCGACGCGGCAGGTTTGATACCCACGCCGGACTAGAGCCACCGCCGCACGGCGGATGGGCAAGGTACTGCCGAGAATGGGTGACCGCAGCCTCCGATCAGCCTGAATCCGCTGGAATCTCGTTTGCAGCGCCACCAAGGTGGGGGGAGACACCGTGGACGCTCAACGCCCGCTTCGGTTGGTCGCGCTGGTTGTCGGTCTGTCCGTGATCGCTGGGAGCTGCGCGCACCCCCTTCAGGTGGTCGCGCCAGAACCAGCCGCCACATCCGCCATCAGTCAGTTGTGGGTCGGGCCGCCCGATATTGCGAAGCGCAATTTGATGTACGGTCCCGGCGGGGAAGCCCTGCTGCCGCGGAGCCCCACCTTCGAGTTCGTCGAGCGCGACACGACCGGCGCCAGCCCGGGCTATGACGTCCGCGACCCCGAGCAGCGGGAATGGAAGGTGAAGCTCGGCATCGAGGCGCAGCCGGAAGTCGTCACGTCGCGGATTCTCTGGGCGATTGGATTTCATCAACCGGTCCTCTATTACGTAGAGGACTGGTCCCTGACTGGTACTGACGCGGGCCGCAAGCCGGCCGGCCGGTTTCGGCTGGACGACCCTGGTCCCGAGGTCGTCGGTGAGTGGTCGTGGTTCGAGAATCCGTTCGTCTACACCCGGCCGTTCCGCGGCCTGGTGGCAGCCAACCTGCTCCTGAACAACTGGGATTTCAAGACCTCGAACAACAAGATTTACGGCGGGGACAAGTCCAGCGACAACGAGCGTCGCTACGTCGTCCGCGATCTCGGTGCGTCGCTGGGGAAGACCTCCCAGCCGTGGCTGCTTCGGCTGCCTGGGTTCATCCGCTTCATGCAGGGCACGAAGAACGACATCGAGGGTTTCGAGTCGCAGGACTACGTGCGCATGGGCACTTCGGGCCGGATCGAGTTCGACTACGCCGGCAACTACTCTGACCTGGTGAAGCACGTGACCCCGGCCGACGTTCGATGGGTGTGTCTGTTGATGTCGCAGTTGTCGGAGCAGCAGCTGACCGACGCGTTCCGGGCGGCCCGCTACGACGACGCCATCACCGCGCGCTACGTCAAGAAAATCCGCGAGAAGATCGCGCAGGGGCTCGCGCTGCCCGTCAGCTGACGGTCACTCGGCCAGACTGTTCACCAGCGCCGTCCGCTCGTGGTCGCTCAGGGACGGTAGCGCGTGCGATCGCACCCGGCCGTGGCCGAGTTCCAGCGGCAGCAGTGCGGCCGAACCGCGCGCGTTCAGTTCCCCGTCAAGAATCGTCAGGGCCAGGTGCCGCTGGCGGCTGCCGAGGCCGAGCGCTTCCACCACAGGCGCGGTCGCGCTGGCGATGACGTGAGGCCCCGGCGGCCAGAGCCGGGGCAACGCATTGGAGATCGCCAGCAGCCGATGCGCCGCCACCCGATCCCGCACGAGCGCGCCTGCCACCGTCGCCGCCGACCAGCCGATCACGAACGCCGGCGGCCGGCCCGTAACGACGACGCCGATCGGCGACGCGTTCAGTTCGAGACTCACGAGGCTCTGCACCGCGCCGAGGACGGCCGCCGCCGCCGTGCCGACCAGGCGGTCGCGCGGCACCTTCAGACTGCGGTAGGACGTCTCCATCAGCCGGTGCTGCGTCGGCCCGGCGAAGACGAACGGCGCCCTGACGCCGGCACGGACGAGCTGGTCCACGACGGCGAGCCCTTCGACGCCCTCCCAGTCGCCGCCGGCGCGCCGGTCGGCGAGCACGATGACGTCGGCGGTTGAGGCGGCCAGGAGGTCGCCGGCCGCCGACAGCTTCGTGTCGAATGCCGCCACTGGGCCCGATTGCTGGATGTCCAGGGCGATTCCCGCCGCGGCGTCGACGGCCGTGTCAATCAGCACGATGCGACGGAGTCGGCCGCGTTCGGCGAGGCGCTGCGCCACGGCCGCGCCGATCGGTCCGGCGCCGAGAATCGCCGCCTCGAACATGAGCGCTATTCTAGACGGGTCACGCATGCGCCTGTTTGCCGCCGCCGCTCCGCCCTTCTTCAAGAATGGATTTCTGGTGTCCTGCGAGGTGACCGGCGATGCCGTGCTCATCGATCCCGGCGACGAAGCGCCGGAGCTCATCCTCGCTGCGCGTCAGACCGCCGTCAGCGTGCGGGCGATCCTCCTGACGCATGCCCACCTGGACCATGTCACGGGCGTCGACCGTGCCAAGGCCGCGTTCGACGTGCCCGTGTGGCTCCACCCGGACGATCTGTTCCTCTACGAGGGCGTCGTCGAGCAGGGGCGCATGTTTGGTCTCGACGTCCGGCCCCAGCCGCCGATCGATCGGTTCTACGACGTGCGTGTGCCCATTGAATTCGGCCGGCAGGTCGTCCAGGTGCGCCACACGCCGGGCCATTGTCCCGGCGGCGTCTGTCTGGCCGTGGGGTCGCGTGAATCACCGTCGGTGGAACTGTTCGTCGGCGACACGCTCTTTGCGGGATCCATCGGCCGGACCGATCTCCCGGGCGGCGACCATGACACGCTCCTGAAATCGATTCGCGGGGTGTTGTTCGGCTACCCCGATGCGACGCCGGTCCACCCGGGCCACGGTTCGGACACCACTATCGGCGCTGAGCGCGCCACCAACCCGTTCCTGCAGTAACTACCGTTCCGCGGGGCGGGAGACGACGAACTCCATCCGTCCAATCAGCAGCCGATCATCCGCCCGCAGCACGCACCGCTCGACGCGCTGGCCGTTGACGATCGTGCCGTTGGTGCTGCCGAGGTCTTCGACAATGAGTTGGTCCGAGGGATCGGCGGTCAGCCGGCAGTGGACGCGCGAGATGAGGGCGGCGTCGACCATGAAATCCGCGGCTGGCGCCCGGCCGATGGTCTTGACGCTGCCCGCTGCGAGACGGAGCGTCACCGGCGGTTCGCCCGCACCTTCGAGGATCCAGCCGCGCATCGATCTAGGAAGCCGGGTTCATCGAGGACGGATGACGTCGGCCAGCCACGCGGCGAGGGCGTTCACCGGGTCCGGGGCGAGGCTCGGCACGAGATCGTCGCCGTCCGCGCGTGCGAACCGGTGTGTCAGCCCCGGAAACAGCATCTTTCGCGTGTGCGCGGGCGGCGTGTCGCGCCGGCTCCGGGACAGGGCCTCGAGCCGATCGGCATGCGCCGGATCGATCTGGTCGTCCAGCGAGCCATGCGCGATGAAGATGGGCTGCTCGAGCCGGGCGATCACCGGCGCCGGGTCGAACAACAACCAGCTCCTGAACGTCGCCGAGTCGGCCTGGCGGCGGAGCTCGAAGGGGATGCCCTCCCAGCCCGCGCCCGACACCGTCGCGCTGAGCACGCGCTTCTGGAGGGCGATCCTCTCCGCGCGCTCCGCAGCCGGCACCTTGAGCCGATCGAGCAGGGCTTCCTGTTGTTCGAGCGTCAGCGCCTGCCCGCCGACGGCGGGGGCGGCGAGCAGCGCCACGGCGCGGATGCGATCCTCGCGCCGGGCGGCCAGCAGGGCGACCGCCGCGCCCTCTCCGTAGCCGACCACGGCGAGACGATTGTCAT
>CAZFAT010000215.1:0-4127 GCA_964517075.1 uncultured Solibacteraceae bacterium | reverse complement strand
GCTCCTTGCGAGCGTGAAATAGCGTCGTGCCGACCTGACGGGCGGCACCTCCATTGCCGGCTACGGCGCCCGTCCTCGCAGGAAGTCGCCGAGCCGTCGCTGCAGCTCGTTCTTCAGTCCGCGCTGGATCGTTGCCGCCGCATCGATGCTGATGCGTGGCTGGTTCAGCGTCCCGCCAAAGGTGGCCGGCAGGACGATGCGGTTGCCCTCGCGGGTGAAGCGGGCGAGATCGCTGCCGGCCTGCGCCGACAATGACTCGGACAAGACGAGGCGGGCCCGTCCCTCCAACGCTTTCGTGGAGAGCGAGAGCGATCCCTGGCCGACCACGTCCGCGTCCTGCGAGCGCAGCGAGAAGGCGCTGGCCTGGACGACCTGATTCGCGAGCGCGAACGTCGCGTCGAGGCGGTCGAAGCGCGATCCGGCCGACGCCGGCGCGTCCGCCGCCGGACGTCCGAAGAACAGGATGATGGTCCGCACCAGCTCGAGCCTGGTCAGAGTGCCATCCACAATGGCGACGGTGCCGTGGCCGCCCATGGCGGCGAGCGCGGCATTCGCGTCCGCGCCACGGCCCGTGAAGGCGCCCTCGCTCGACAGCCGGCCGGTGATCGCGCCGGCCGCGCCGCCGAAGGCCGCGAGCGCCGCGACGTCAAGGTTGCGCAGTTCGGCGGTCAGCGCCAGCTCGAGAGCCGCCGGGTCGCGCAGGTCGGCGCGCACGTCGCCCGAGAATCCGCCGCCGAACAGGCTGAAGGTGAGCGGGGCGACCAGCAGCTGTCCGTCGGCCGACGTCAGCTCCGCGGAGACGTCGGCGAGTTCGGCGCCGGACACGGCGACCACGGCGGCGCGCAATCGCGCCCGCACCTGCGATGTCCCGCCGCCTGGAGATGTCGATGCGGCGGCGCGGGGCGCAGGCGCCGGAGAAAACGCCGCGGCGAGCGCCATCAGCTCGTCGAGCGCCAGCCGGTCCGCCTCGACGGTCAGGTTCGCGTCGACGCGAGGCTCGAGGGTGACCGTGCCCGTGGCGTCGAGCGACGTGGCGCCCGAGGTCGCGTTGAATCGCTGCAGGTTGAGTGTGTCGCCCGTCAGCGCCGCTTCCGCCGACACCAGGATCTCCCGGCCCCGGCTCCTCACTCGCACTGCGTCGAGCCGGATCGTGCGTACCGAGACAATGGTCAGCGGGGCGTCGTCGTCCGGTTCGCCGGCAACGGATGCCGACGGCGCTCCGGTCGACGTGTCGGCCGTCGGGCCGGGACGCGGGCCGGCCGGTGACCCCGTGATGGCAAAGGGAATCGGCAGGTCGACGCCGCTGTCGGCGATGACGATCTCGGCGTCCTCGATCCGTCGCGACAACAACGCACGGAGGTCCGTGGACACGCGCACGCGGGCGAGCGTCACCGACGCGGGCTCGCCAATGACGACGGTGCCGAGCTCGAGGGCGGGACGTGGGAGGATGCGGACCTCTGCATCACCGATGTGGACGGGATGCCCGAGCCAGGCCGTCGCCTGCTTCTCGAGCGCGACGCGGACGCCGTCGCCGCGCAGGAACCAGTGCAGCAGCCCGGCGCCCACGAGCACGATCGCCCCCACGACGATCGCCAGAGTGAGGAGGACACGGCGCATGGGTCAAGCCTACTCCGTCCGACCGGCCCGCCGTCGATGGTCGCGCCCGGGAGGCGATACCATGTCGGGGCCGGCCCTGATGCAGGCCCGGTCCGCTCCCATGCCGTTTTCCACCATCGTCGGCCACGCCTCCACGGTGGATTTGCTGCGCCGTGCCGTCGCACGCGGACGGGTGCCGCAAAGCCTGCTGTTCGCCGGTCCGGAGGGCGTGGGGAAGCGCGCGGTGGCGATTGCGCTCGCGCAGGCGGTGAACTGCCAGCAGCCGCGGGAGGGCGACGCGTGCGGCCGGTGCGCGGCGTGCCTGCGCATCCCGCGCGGCCAGTACTCCGACGTGACGTTCGTCGACACCGGCGATGCCGCCTCGATCAAGATCGGCGCATTGCGCGCCGGCGTGCTGGAGACGGTCCACTACCGCCCGTTCGAGGGCCGCCGCCGCGTCTACATCATCGATCCGGCCGACGCGCTCACCGACGAAGCGCAGGACGCCCTGCTGAAGACCCTGGAGGAGCCGCCCGCGGCCGCCACCCTGATTCTGGTGTCCGCCTATCCCGACACGCTCGTTCCCACGATCCAGTCGCGTTGCCGCCGCGTGCGTTTCGGCCCGCTGCCGGTGTCGGACGTCCAGCAAATCCTCGCGCGCCAGGGGATGACGGCGGCCGAGGCCCGGGCGCGCGCGGCCGCATCGGGCGGCAGCGTCACGCGGGCGCTGGCGGGAGCGCGCAGCACATTTGAGCAGGATCGCGAGGCGGCGCTGGCGCTCCTCCGCGCGGCGGGCGGCGGTACGACCGTGGTCGCGCGGCTCAAGAGCGCGGAGGCCTTTGCCCGGCATCCGTCCAGTCGTCGGGCGCGCGAGGCCGTCGGCTCGCGCCTGGCCATCCTCCAGTCGCTGCTGCGCGATCTCGGCGCGATTCGGGCCGGCAGCGCCGAGCCGCTGGCCCACGCGGACCTCGAAGACACGCTCCGGCGTCTGGCGCCCGCCTTCGACGTGGCGCGGGCGGCGGCCGGGTACGCCGCGGTGGCGCAGGCGCTCGTCCACGTGATCGACGACAACGCGAGTCCCAAGATCGTCGCCGACTGGACGGCGATGGCGATCTGAGCGTGGCGCGTCCCGTCATTGCCATCACGGCCGGCGATCCGTCCGGCATCGGGCCGGAGATCGCGCTCGCCGCGTCCGCTGACGCGCGCGTCACTGCCGTCTGTGAGCCCGTGATCTACGGCCCGACCACGCCCGAGGCCCTTGCGGCGTTTCCGTGCGGCGAGGTCAGTGCCGCGTCCGGGCGTGCCGCCTACGAAGCCATCGTGGCCGCGACGAGGGATGCGCTGGCAGGCCGGGTCGCGGCCATTGCGACGGCGCCCATCAACAAGGCGGCGTTCGCGGCCGCCGGCCTGCCCTGGCCCGGGCACACCGATCTGCTGGCGCATCTCTGCGGCGTGACCGACGTCGCGATGATGTTCTGGTCCGATCGGCTGCGCGTGGTGCTGGCCACGGTCCACATTCCGCTGGCTGACGTGCCCGCGGCCCTCACGATCGACGGGCTCACGCGGGTGATCCGGTTGACGGCCGCATCACTGCCACGTTTCGGGATTCCCTCGCCGCGGCTGGGGGTGGCGGGGCTGAACCCGCACGCCGGCGAGCAGGGGCTGCTCGGCCGTGAGGACGACGCGGTCGTGGCGCCGGCCGTGGCGGCCGCACGCGCCGCCGGCGTGAACGTCACGGGCCCGTTTCCCGCCGACACGCTCTTCGTGCGCGCCGCCCGCGGCGAGTTCGACGCCGTCATTGCGATGTACCACGATCAGGGGCTCGTGCCGGTGAAGCTGATCGCCTTCGGCCAGGCCGTCAACGTCACGCTCGGCCTGCCGATCATCCGGACGTCGGTCGATCACGGGACGGCGTTCGATATCGCGAGGCAGGGGCGGGCGGATCCTGGCAGCCTGGTCGAGGCTGTGCGCCTCGCGGCGAGCCTCGCTCTCAATCGTCAATCATCAATCGTCAATGATGAATTCAATCGTCAATGACTCGATCAACCAATCGTCAATTCTGCTTACTCAGTCGTTGAGTGTCGGCGTCGACCATCATGCGAATGAGGCTGCCGAAGTCCACGGTCGGCGTCCAGCCGAACTTCGCGCCGGCCTTTGAGGCGTCGCCGATAAGGTGGTCCACTTCCGCCGGTCGGACGAGGGCGGGATCGTGCCGCACGTACTGCTGCCAGTCGAGGCCGGCGTGGCCGAAGGCGCATTCCACGAGATCCTGCACCGAGTGGCTCGTGCCCGTGGCGATCACATAGTCGTCGGGATCGTCCTGCTGGAGCATCTGCCACATCGCGCGGACGTAATCGCCCGCGAAGCCCCAGTCCCGCCGCGCGTCCAGGTTGCCGAGGCGCAGCTCCCGCGCCTTGCCCAGCTTTATGCGCGCCACCCCATCGGTAATGCGCCGGGTCACGAACTCCAGCCCGCGGCGGGGGGATTCGTGATTGAAGAGAATCCCGCTCGCGGCATACATCCCGTAAGAC
>CAZFAT010000214.1:0-4685 GCA_964517075.1 uncultured Solibacteraceae bacterium | reverse complement strand
GTCCGCGCCGGCGGCGAGCTTCACGAGGTTCTGAGACGGTGCCGTGTCGCCGGAAATCACGATCGAACGATCGGAGGCATCGAAGCGGTAGGCGAAGGCCGGCGCGACCGGTGGGTGATCCACGAGCGTTGCCGTGACCTTGACGTTGTCGTCGGCTAGGACGGCGCCGGCCTCACGCAGTTCGTGCACGCGCACGAGCGGTGCGAGCGGCACGCGGCCCTCGTTGACGATCCGGATATCGATGTCGGACTGATTCATCTCGAGGAACAGTCTGGTCATGCGTTCGAGGGGCGGCGGTCCCCACGTCTCGACACGCGAACTCAGGCCGGCCGTCCACGCGAGCCAGATCAGATTGCCGTAGTCCGCGGTGTGATCGGAATGTTGGTGCGTGATGAACACGTGGCGCAGCGATGCCAGCGGCACGCCCGCGAAGGCCATCTGCCGGGCCACGCCATCGCCGCAATCGATCACATAGGCGACGCCATTGCTGACAATCACCTGCGCGGAAGCGGAATTCGCCGTTCGGGGTCGCGGCCCGCCTCCTGTCCCAAGCAGAACGAGCCTGGTCCGCCGGCTCTGTCCTACGACGGACCGCGCGGCCGCGGCCACCATGCCCACGCCGGCGAGAAACTCTCTTCGGTTAATCCGGCTCGTCATGAAGCTTGTTCCCTGACTATCAGCACGGGAGCACCGCTCACCCTCCGCCCATCACGTAGGCTACAGCAGTCCGGGATGCAATTCAGACGGGTCTGATTCGCGGGTGAGCAGAGGCTGCACCCCCAAGGCAAGAACTGTCCGGGATTCGAACTTCGCCGATGCTTGGCGAAGGCTTTGAGGAGATGGAGGTTAGCGCAGTCGTCTCACCGATCCATCACGCGGAGCGGCAAAGGACTCATCGAAAACCGAACCGGCAACTCGCTATGGTCCAGCGACTTGGAACATCCGCGTGGAATTGGCTGGGAGGCAGGGATTCGAACTCGGAGCAGGGCCTGTTTCTAACGTGGTGATGGCGCGCTACTTCTGGTTCCAAGCGCTTGAGTCACAGGCGGTTACGTCGGTCCGTTTCGTTTTACTCTGGCTCATCAAGTCGGCCTGAGGCTCTGGCTTCAGTGCGGCCGCTGAGGTGGGCACGACCAACGACGTCCGGCGATCCAAGCCCTCATGCGCAGTCACCACCGGAATTGCCGCGAATGCCACGGGTGCCCTGCCTGGACACCATCCCTGCGAGTGATTCACCTTGACAGTCTAGGCGAGCAACGCGTACCGTTCCTTTCACCTAGAATGCCTACCAAAGACACACGCACGCGAATCGAGCTCCTGCAGGGCACGCTCGATATGCTCATTCTCCGTACGCTCGCCTTGGGGCCGGCGCACGGCCACTCAATAGCGAAGGCGATCCAACGTGGATCCGACGAAGTCCTGCAGGTTGAACAGGGCTCGCTCTACCCGGCTCTCCATCGCCTCATCAAACGCGGCTGGATCGCGTTCGAGGACGGCACGTCCGAGAACAATCGCCGCGCAAAGTTCTACCGGTTGACCGCCAAAGGCCGGAAGCAGCTCACCATCGAGACCAATCGGTGGGAACGGCTGTCGGGTGCAATTGCCCGCCTGCTGCACCCGGTCTCACAGGAGTAGCCAACATGTGGCGCAAGCGACGGCCGCTGGACGGCCTTGACGATGACATCCGGGCGCACATCGAGCATGAGACCGACGATTACATCTCGAGAGGGATCGCGCCGGAGGAAGCCCGCCGGTTGGCGCGGCTCACGTTCGGGAACGTTGCCATCGTGAGAGAGGACGTGCAGGCACTCTGGCATCCAGTGTGGCTCGAGCAGCTGCTTCAGGACGTCAGTTTCGGACTGCGGCTCCTGCGCCGCACACCGCTGTTTACCGCCGCCGTCGTGCTATCTCTGGCGCTGGGCATCGGAGCGAATACCGCCGTCTTCAGCCTGTTGAATGCGGTCGCGTTGCGTCCCTTGCCCGTCGAGGATCCGGAGGGGCTGTGGAAAGTTGGCGACCAGTATCCCTACGCCGCATTCCGCGCACTGGCTAGTGACGAGGCGGTGCTCGCCTCTGTCGCAGCGGCGGGCCGGGTGCGGCTGAACGTCAGCATAGACGGGGCGCCGGAGCCGACGGTCGACGGGCAGCTTGTGTCGGGGAACTACTTCCGCCTGCTCGGAATCAGACCTGTACTCGGCCGGGCGCTCGCGCCCGACGACGACCGCACGCCGAACGGGCACCCGGTCGTGGCGCTCAGCGACGAGTACTGGGCGAGCCGATTCGGTCGTGAGCCATCGGCAATAGGCCGAGTGATCACGATTTCGGGCAAGCCCTTCACCGTCGTTGGCGTCACCCCTCCCGGCTTTTTCGGAATCGAAGTCGGCACCGCCCCCAGCCTCTTCGTTCCCGTTCTGATGCAGTCCACCGTTGTACCGGTCCTCGGGAACCCGCCCAACCTCATCACCGGTCAGTTCCGGGTGCTAGCGCGGCTGCGTCCAGGGGTGACGGCGGCCCAGGCGACAGCGGCGCTCGAAGGGCGCGTGCATGCGTGGCTTGAGGCCGAAATGGGCGGACGCGCGAATCTAGCGCGCTTCGGGAACACCGTGCGTGCCCGGCTCCAGGGCGTGAACCTCTGGCCGGAGCTGAGCTCCGCGGCGACTGGCTTCTCGAATATCCGCGACGAATTCTCCCGTCCCCTGATGATCCTCATGGCGGGTGTGGGGATTCTCCTGTTGATCGCGTGCGCCAACACGTCGAACCTGCTGCTGGCCCGCGCGGCGGTCAGACACCCCGAATTTCGCACCCGGCTGGCGCTGGGCGCGAGTCGATGGCGGCTCACTCGGCAGGTGCTCGTCGAAAGCATCGTGCTCGCCGGGCTCGGCGGTGGGATGGGCATCGGATTGGCCCATTGGGCAACGCGGCTGCTGGTCGTCTTCATCTCGCAGGGTCAGACTCCCGTCGTGCTGGACGTCACTCCGGACGCGCGTGTGCTCGTGTTCACAGCCGCGTGCGCCGTGTTCACCGGCGTCTTGTTCGGAGTCGCGCCGGGGCTGCGTGCAAGCGGCCGGCACCTGATGCCCACCTTGCGAGCGTCGGCTGGTGGAGGTGGCTCCCGGCTGGGGTTAGTGCCAGAGCGGCTTCTGATCGTGTCGCAGATCGCACTGTCACTCGTGCTGCTGATCGGCGCCGCCCTCTTTGTCCGAGGCCTGGCGTCCTTAGACGGCCGCGGAGGCGGGGCTGCGCAGCGCGAGGTCATCGTCGCCCGTGTGGAACCCGCGGGCAGCTACAGCCGCAGGCGGCCGCCACAAGCGCTCGTTCGGCTCGACCGTGAGTACAAGAATCTGCTTGATCGAATCGACGCCATTCCCGGTGTTCGTTCGGCGAGCCTGGCCGAGTACTCTCCGGCGAATCCGGGAGGCATCTACCGACGCGTGACAACACCCTCGGGCGCCGAGGTCCAGGTTCATCAGCCGATGGTTTATCCCCGCTACTTCTTCACGATGGGGATTCCGTTTGTCGAGGGGCAGGACTTCGCGCCGCGTGATCTTCAGGAGAACTCGCCTCCGGTCGCGATCGTTAACGAGACATTCGTACGGCGGTTCTTCGGCCAGACGTCAGTGGTCGGACAGCCCTGTCGAGTCATGGCGACGGATTCCGCCTTGCCATGTCAGATCATCGGCGTCGTGCGGGATTCTCCCTATGCCGATATCGCCGGCGACATCGTCGCGACAATGTATCAGCCGTTCCTCCAGACCGACACCAATCGCGGGATGATGGTGCTGCATGTGCGAGCGTCAGACGATCCACGTTCAATCGTCCCCGCAGTCCGGCACGAGCTGCAGCGAGCGCACCCCACGGCGCCACAGCTTGCGATTCAGACGATCGCCGACGAGCTCGACGCCGTGCTAGTACGTCAGCGGCTGCTGGCCACTCTGGGTAGCGTCTTCAGCCTGCTTGCATTGCTGCTGGCCGGCGTCGGCTTGTACGGTCTCTTCGCGTTCGTCGTGGTCGGACGAACGCGCGAGATCGGTCTGCGAATGGCGCTTGGTGCCGGTCGGCGGGACATCACGTGGATGATTATCGGTGAAGCTCTGATACTGGTACTTGCCGGCGTTGTGCTGGGCGGCGCTGGCGGTGTGGTGCTTTCCCGGTTCGCGACGCTGCGCGTCGCCGGTTTGCTGCCAGGCGTTGACGCCAAGGATCCGCTGGCGCTCGCAGCAGCCGTGGCGATCCTGCTCACCGTTGCAGGGATTGCTGCATATCTGCCGGCCCGCCGTGCCGCACTGATCCAACCGATGGAGGCGGTGCGGGCAGACTAAGTCCACGGTCCCGGGGTTGGGCGGCCCGTGCCGCCTACTCAGACTGTAGCATCAGGGTCGTCGTCTCCGTCGCTGTACGACGCTGTCGGCCGGGGAGATGCGCGAGGATCTCCGAGCGGCCTGGGGGGCGGCATACCGGTCGCGAGCGGACGTCCGGGTGATGCGGGAACGGATCGCCTCCACACTCGCGGCTCCGAAGTCCATCCTGATCGGCCTTTGCCGTCACTGCGACCATGCCGGAGGTTGTGGCCTCGAGGGGGCCATCGTGTGATCTTGCTCCCACGCGAGAGTGCAGTGGTCTGTGAGTAGGTCAAGGGTGGGGATGATGTCAGCGAGCCGTTTTCAGAACCGGACACCGACGCTGAC
>CAZFAT010000213.1:0-2698 GCA_964517075.1 uncultured Solibacteraceae bacterium | reverse complement strand
TCCACGATGCTGTCGATCGTCTTCATTCCGGTGCTCGATGTCCTCCTTCGGTCCGTGGCGCCAGGGCGCAGCGGGCGCAGCCACGCCGACGACGAACTGCCGGCGACGGGAGGCGTGCATGGTTAGCGCCGCGCGCACGGCGACCTCGGCCGCCCTGGTGCTCGCGCTGACGGTGGCCACCGCCGGCGCGCAGGCGCCCGTGGCCCGGCGCGTCGAACTCGACGAGGCGGTGCGGCTGGCGCTCGAGCGCAATCCTACCGTGGCCACCGCCAGCGCGGTCATTGCGCGCGCGGAGGCGGTGGTCGAGCAAACGCGCGCGACGACGTTTCCGTCCGTGTCGGCGGGGGTGACGAACATCACGCTCGATCAGGCGCGCGGCTTCAGCGGCGGCGTCACGCAGCCGCAGAACCAGTTCGCGTTCTCCGCCACGGCGTCGATACCGCTGTTTGCGGCCACCCGCTGGGCGGCCGTGTCGCAGGCACGCGACCAGGTGCAGGTCGCGTCGCGGGCGCTGGCCGAGTCGCGGCAGCAGGTCGGCGTCGCCGCGGCGCAGGCCTATCTGGGCATCATCGCGCAGCGGCGTCAGATTGCCATCGATCAGCGCGCGCTCGAGGCGGCGCGCGCGCACTTCACCTATGCCGACCAGCGGTTCCAGGGGGGCCTGGGCAGCCGCGTCAATCAGGTGCGCGCGGCGCAGGCCGTGGCCGCGGCCGAGGTGCGGCTCGAGACGACCACCCTCCTCCTGGCGCGCGCGCAGGAAGCGCTGGGCGTGCTCATGGCGGAGAACGGGCCGGTCGACGCCGGCGCCGAGCCCGCGTTCGACGTGCCGGCGACGATCACTGAGGACGCCTGGCAGGCGGCCCGGCCGGACGTGCAGCTTCAGGCCGCGCTCATCCGGGCGGCGGAGCGGCTGGTCGCCGACACGCGGAAGGCCTGGTTGCCGACGGCGGCCGTGTCGTTCGATCCGCAGTATGTGACGCCGGCCGGGCTGTTCCAGCCCTCGCGCACGTGGCGGCTGGTCTTCTCGGTGTCGCAGCCGGTGTTCGACGGCGGGCTGGGCGCGGCCAGGGCCATTCGCAGCGTGGCGCTCGATCAGGCGACCTTCGCGCGGACCGCCGTCGAGATCCAGGCGCGGTCGGACATCCGCGTGGCGCAGGCGGCCGTGGCCAGCCACGAGCGCGGCCGCGCGAGCGCGCAACTGGCCGCCGAGCGCGCGAACGAGGTCCTGCGCATCACGACATCGGCGTTCGAACTCGGCGCGACGACCAACATCGAGGTGATCGATGCGCAGCGGTCCGCGCAGGACGCGGAAACGGTCGCCGCGCTGGCGGAGGACGCCGTCCGCCGCGCGCGACTAGACCTGCTGGTCGCGATCGGCCAGTTCCCGCGCTAACAAGTCGATACCCCACGTCGATTGGGACCCTGGGGACATGTGATGGGAAGCAGTACCGTGAAAAACCTGACGACGATTCTGGCGGTGTGGCTGATCGCCACGACGACGAGCGGTGCGTCCACGCCGGAGTGGGCGCAATGGCGCGGCCCCTTCAACACGGGGATGGCCGTCGGAGATGCCCCCCTTCGATGGGACGACCGCACGAATCTGCGGTGGACGCTGCCGATCCCAGGCCGCGGGCATTCGACGCCGGTCGTCTCGGGCAACCGGCTCTTTCTGACGACAGCGATTCCCACCGGTCGCGGCACACGGCCGGCGATCGAAGGCCGGGCCGGCGGGGGCGCCGACGCCGGCCTCGAGCATCGTTTCGAGGTGATCGCCGTTGATCGTCAGACCGGCCGGATCGTCTGGCAGCGGACGGCGACCGTGGCCACGCCGCACGAGGGCTATCACCGCGTCTATGGCAGCTTTGCCTCCAACTCACCGGTGACCGATGGCACGCGGGTGTTTGCCTTCTTCGGCTCGCGCGGGCTGTATGCCTACGACCTGGGCGGGACGCTGCTCTGGCAGAAGGACTTCGGCGTCCGGATGCGAATGGACCTCGCCTTCGGCGAAGGCACGCCGCTGACACTTCACGACAATCGGCTGCTGCTGCACTTCGATCACCTCGACACCGGCTTTCTGGTGATGCTCGATCCAGCGACCGGCCGTGAGATCTGGCGGACGCCGCGCACCGAGCCCTACAACTGGGCCGCTCCGTACGTGGCCACCCACGAGGGCCGGCGGGAGGTCGTGGTGAGCGGACTCACAGTGCGGGGCTATGACTTCGAGACGGGGGTCCTGCGGTGGGAAGCGGGAGGCCTCGGCGAGAACACCATTCCGCAGCCGCTCCAGCACGACGATCTCGTCTTCGCGATGAGCGGCCACACCATCCGGATGCTGATAGCGATTCGCCTCGGCCGCCGGGGCAACCTGACCGGCACCGACGCGATCGTGTGGTCGACGGCGCGCGGCGCGTCGTACACACCGTCGCCGCTTCTTCATGAAGATCGGCTGTATGTGCTGTCGGACAACGGCCTGCTCAGCGCCTTCGACGCCGCCACGGGCAAGCCGTTCTATCAGCAGGCGCGGCTGCCCAAGCCGTACAGCTTCAAAGCCTCGCCGGTCGGCGCGAACGGCAAACTCTATCTCGCCGCCGAAGACGAAGACGTCGTCGTCGTCCGGATGGGCGACCGCCTCGAGGTGCTGGCCACGAACACGCTGGCAGGGCAGTCCTTCATCGCGTCGCCGGTGATCGTCGATGGC
>CAZFAT010000212.1:0-10845 GCA_964517075.1 uncultured Solibacteraceae bacterium | reverse complement strand
GTTGTGGCACGCCGTCCCGGACTTCCTGCGCGCCCTCGATCGTGGTCTGCGGGCGGCCACCGGAGAGGGCCTGCCGCTCGACGCCGCGCCCATCCGGTTCGGCTCCTGGATTGGCGGCGACCGCGACGGCAATCCCACAGTCACGCCCGAAACGACCCGGCGGGCCTGCCTGATGTCACGCTGGACGGCCGCCGACCTGTGGGTCCGCGAGATCGACGAGCTGCGCAGCGAGTTGTCCATGGTCACGGCCGACGCGACGCTGCGCGCCCGCGCGGGCGATGCGCCGGAACCGTACCGCGCCGTCCTCCGGGATCTGCACCACCGGCTCGACGCGACCCGTCACTGGCTGACCGATCAGCTCACGGCGGGAGGGCCGGGGCTGCCCGACGCGGGGCGCATCGCGGCGCCGGACCGGATCGCGTCGACGGCCGATCTCGTCGAACCGCTTCAGCTCTGCTACGCGTCGCTCCTCGCCACCGGGAACGAAATCATCGCCGCGGGGCGACTGACCGACCTGCTGCGGCGCGCGGCGGTCTTCGGCGTGACGCTCGTGCGGCTCGACATCCGCCAGGAGGCGGCGCGGCACACGGACGCCATTGAGGCCGTCGCACGCGCGCGCGGCGCGCTATATGCCGACCTGGCCGAACCAGACCGGCAGCGCTTCCTGCGGGCCGCCCTGCAGCGCCCGGCCAGCCCGCCGTCCGCCTCGTTCGCGCCGTCTCCGGACGTCGCCGATGTTCTTGACACGTTCCGGGCGGTGGTCGATCTCGGCGCCGAGTCGCTGGGGGCGTACGTCATCACGCGCGCGAGCCAGGTGTCGGACGTGCTCGCCGTCGCGCTGCTGCAGCAGCAGGCCGGCGTGAGGCAGCCTCTTCGGGTGGTTCCCCTCTTCGAAGTGGCCAGCGACCTGGAGCGTGCCGGCGGCGTGATGCGCGATCTGCTGAGCCTGCCGTGGTATCGCGAGTGGATCGCCGCGACGGGCGGTCGGCAGGAGGTGATGATCGGCTATTCGGATTCGACGAAGGACGTCGGGCGGCTGGCTGCGGCCTGGGCGCTGTATCAGGCCCAGGAGGCCATCGTGGCCGCCGGCCGCGACGCTGGGATTCCCATCACGCTGTTTCACGGACGCGGCGGGAGTGTCGGCCGTGGCGGCGGCCCGACTCATCTGGCCATTCAATCGCAGCCGCCAGGATCGGTGGACGGCACGCTCCGCGTCACGGAACAGGGTGAGATGATTCAGGCCAAGTTCGGCCTGCCGGGCATCGCGTTACGAACGCTCGAGGTGTACACCACCGCCACGCTCGAGGCGATGCTCACGCCGCCCCCACCCGCCGATCCCGCCTGGCGCGCAACCATGACACGCCTGTCGGACGTCTCCGCGACGACCTATCGGCGCATCGTCCACGATGATCCGCGCTTCCTGGAGTACTTCCGCGCCGCCACGCCCGAAACCGATTTTGACGCGTTGCACATCGGCAGCCGGCCCGGCCGGCGACGCGGCCGCGCTGAACTGGCCGCGCTCCGCGCGATCCCGTGGCAGTTCGGGTGGATGCAGACGCGGCTGCTGCTGGGCTCGTGGCTGGGTGTGGAGGAACTGGCCGGCGCCGCGATGACGGGCGACGATCGCGCCCGGTGCCAGACGATGTACCGGGAGTGGCCGTTCTTCCGCGCGCTCCTCGATCTCACGGCGATGGCGTTGGCCAAGGCCGATGCCGGCATCGCCGCGCACTACGATCGAGTGCTGGTGCCACCGCACCTTCAGCCGATTGGCGACGCCCTGCGCGACCGCCTGGCCCGTGCGACCGCGGCGGTGCTGTCCGTGACGAGGCAGTCCCGGCTCCTCGAGGACAACCTCGTGCTCCGCCGGTCGATTGACGTGCGCAATCCGTACGTCGATCCCATCAACCTGCTGCAGGTCGAATTGCTCCGCCGTTTGCGAGCGGCCGGCGAGGAAGGGGAGTCCGGCGCCGCGACGGACCGGCTGCGTCACGCGCTGCTCATCACGATCAACGGCGTGGCGGCGGGGATGAGGAATACGGGATAGGCACCTGTGGTCTTCGGTTTTCGGTTTCCGGTCTGGCGGGTGAGATCAGCACCGAGAACTGATGACCGAGACGACTGGAGCTACCCTCCCCGCGTATGCATCTCCAGGTGCGTGTCGCGCTTCAGGGCCCGCAGCGGGACATAGGCGCCGCGGTCGCGGACGAGGCGGCGCTCCTCGGCGCCGCGATCGGCGCGTCCTTCCCACACCGCGCGAATCATGCGATCCAGGGTGTCGGCGGGCGCGCCGGCGCGCAGCGGCCGTCGGAGGTCGAGACCGTGTCGCGCGTACAGGCAGAGCAGCAGCACGCCGTCGGCCGTCAGCCGCGCGCGATCGCAGGTCGCGCAGAAGGGTTGCGATGTGGACGAGATGATGCCGAAGGTCAGTCCATCCGGCAGACGAAACCGCGCCGCGGGCGCTGATGAGCCGGGGGCCGCGACAGGTGTGATGGCCCCGTACCGATCGGTCAGCCGCTCGATCATCTCCGCGCGCGGGACGACGGCGTCGGGTCGCCAGGCGGTGGCGCCGCCGACGTCCATGTACTCGATGAACCGCACCTCGGCGCCGAGATCGCGGGCGAACTCGACAAGATCGCTCAGCTCATCGTCATTGTCGCCGCGCGTGATCACCGCATCGAGCTTCACGGGCGGAAACCCGGCGCGGCGCGCCGCACCGAGGCCTGCGAACACCTGCGGCAGCGCGTCGACCCGGGCCAGGCGTTGGAACCGATCGCGCCGCAGCGTATCGAGGCTGACGGTCAGTCGATGGAGTCCGGCGCGCCGCAGGTCCTCGGCGGCCTGGGCGAGCAGGACGCCATTGGTGGTGAGCGCGAAGTCATCCACCCACGGCCGTTCCGCCAGCCGCGCGACGAGATCAGGCAGGTCCCGCCTGAGCAGCGGTTCGCCGCCGGTGATGCGCAGCCGGCGCACGCCAATGCCCGCAAACAGTTCGGCCAACGCCGCGATTTCCTCGAAGCTCAACAGGTCGTCGCGGGGCAGCCACGTGTACTCGTCCTCGGGCATGCAGTAGTGGCAGCGCAGGTTGCAGCGGTCGGTCACCGAGAGGCGGAGGGCTTCGAGCGGCCGGCCATGCGTGTCGAGGACGGGCACGACGGCATTATGACAGGCCGCCCGGCGCGCCCGGCGCGGGCTCGTCACTCACCGTGTCCGCGCGCCTCGCAGGGACGGAGCAGGTGGTCAACGCGATGGCCGGGACCGCTCAGTACAGCCGGAACGTCAGGACCAGCCTCGAGGTCACCGGCACGGCTTGTCCGTTGAGCATCGCCGGCTCGAAGAGCCAGTACCGGGCGGAGATGAGGGCCTGCTCGTCCAACCCGGTGGTTGAGTCCAGCGATCGCACGACTCGCGTGGCTCCGACCGTGCCGTCGGCGAGAATGATGGCTTCCACTTCGACTTCACCCTGAATCTTCCGGCGGATCGCCGTCTCGGTGTATTCCGCGACGATGGTGCGGACCGGCCGCGGCCCCTGGAGGCCGGGCGTGCCTGTCATCGGATAGACGCCCCCCGGCGCGGCGGATGATGGCAGGGGCCGGCGCGGGAGCAGCCCGGTGAGCGCGGACACCTCGGACGACGCGCCGGCCTGTTTCGGCGGCAGGAACATGAAGCGCACGCCGATGAGCGTGATCGCGGGCCGGCCGGATCGCTGGGCCGGCTGGAATCGCCAGCGCTTGACGGCCTCGAGGCTGGCCCGGTCGTAGGCGTCCGCCAGGCGGGTCACGACGCGCGCATGGGCGACCCGGCCGCTGGCGTCGACCACCACCTCGACCTCGACGGCGCCGTGTGCCACGTCGGCGGTGCCGTCGGCCGTGAAGGCGGGGATGACGCGGTAAGTCGGTACGGGCATCGATGCGCCGGAGGCGAGCCAGGCGCGCACCGGTGATGGCGCCTGCGCGTCGAGCGCGAGCGCGTACAGCAGCACGCCCCCGACCAGGAGCCGCCTGACTGCGAGGTGGCCGTTTGCCCTCATGGATGTGCCGCCGGCATGTTACCGCGCGAGTCCGGCCGGCGGCTGAGAACTGTGGGCCTCCCGCGAACTCCGCCGAAGCGAGGCGGATCGTCATCTGCTGCCCGCAACGAGTCGCTGGATCACCATCGACGGCGGCAATCACTCGCAGTTCGGGTGGTACGGTTTTCAGCCCGGCGACTGCTGGGCGACGATCGACCGCGGGCGCCAGCACGCGCTGATCGTAGACGCGGTCCTGCAGACGCTGACCGCCGCCGGCATGAGGACGCCGGTCGATCGGCCCCCGTAGCCGGCCACACGTCGACGGCACGACCCTCTGACCGGCACCCCCGGCAGCCCTCGATATAATTCCGGCATGCTTCGCGCCTATCGCGGCCGCCTGCCGGTCGTGCATCCGACCGCGTACGTCGACGACAGCGCGCAGATCGTGGGAGACGTCGAAGTCGGGGCCGAGAGCAGCATCTGGCTGAACGTGGTCGCGCGCGGCGACGTCAGCTACATCCGCATCGGCGCGCGGACGAACGTCCAGGACGGGACGGTCGTGCACGTGCAGCACGATACCCATCCGGCCATTCTCGGCGATGAGGTCACCATCGGCCATGGGGCCATCGTGCACGGGTGTGTCATCGCGAATCGCGTACTCATCGGCATGGGGGCCATCGTGCTGACCGGGGCCCGGATTGGCGAGGATGTGATTGTCGCGGCCGGCGCGCTCGTCACCGAGGGCATGGTGATACCGCCGCGGTCGCTCGTGATGGGTCTGCCCGGCCGCGTGACCCGTCGGCTCACGGACGTCGACGTGGCCTTCATCCGGGAGCACGCCGACAACTACGTGCGCTATCGACAGGACTATCAGATAAAGTAGCGTGTCACTCGAGCAGGGCCCCGATCTGCCCCTTCCTCGACCCCAGGACGCGGCCAGACACGATGATTTCCGCCATTCGCGGCACCCACGACATCCTGCCCGGGGAGGTCGAAAAATGGCAGCACGTCGAGCGCACCGCCCGGGAGTGGTGCGAGCGGTACGGCTACGCCGAGATCCGCACGCCGATTCTCGAGCGCGAGGAGCTGTTCGCGAAGGGCACGGGCGAGACGACGGACATCGTGCAGAAGGAGATGTACAGCTTCACGGACAAGGGCGGCGAGCGCGTGACGCTGCGGCCCGAAGCGACCCCCAGCATCGTCCGCGCGTATCTCGAGCACGGGCTGGAGCAGGCGCTCGCCTCGCCGAAGCTGTACGCGTTCGGCCCGATGTTCCGCTACGAACGGCCGCAGAAGGGGCGCTATCGGCAATTCCACCAGTTCGACGTGGAAGTCTTCGGCCTCGAGGATCCCGCGATTGACGCCGAAGTCATCGATCTGGCGTGGATGCTGGTCATCGCGCTCGGCATCGAGCGGGCCGAGCTCGTCCTGAACTCCGTTGGCTGCGCGACTTGCCGCCCGGCCTTTCACCAGGCGCTCATCGAGGTGCTTGGCGCCGATCTGGCGCGGCTGTGCGCCGACTGTCAACGCCGGGCCGCGACGAATCCGCTCCGCATCTACGACTGCAAGGTGGAGGCGGACCAGCCGATCATCGACCGGCTCCCGCGATCGGTCGACTATCTCTGCGAGCCGTGCCGCGCGCACTTCGAGGGCGTGCAGGCGCTGCTCACGATGTGGGAGATTCCCTGGCGGCTGTCGCACCGGCTCGTGCGCGGGCTCGACTACTACACGCGCACGACGTTCGAGGTGCTGGGCGAGTCGCTCGGCGCGCAGAACGCGCTGCTCGGCGGGGGCCGGTACGACGGGCTGGTGCAGGTGCTGGGCGGACCGAATCGTCCCGGCATCGGGTTCGCCGCGGGCCTCGAGCGACTCGTGCTGGCGCTGCCGGCGACGGCGGCGACCGCGGAGCGGCCGCGCGCGTTCGTGGCGGCCATTGGGGATCCCGGCCGAAGCGACGCGTTGCGGCTCCTGCGCGAACTGCGCCAGGCCGGTCTCGGCGCGTCGATGGCGTTCGACGCCCGCGGGGTGCGGGCGCAGATGAAGCGCGCCGATCGGTCCGGCGCCCGCATCACCTTAATCGTCGGCGGCGACGAGCTGGCGCGGGGTGAGGTGACGCTGCGCGACATGCGCACCGGCGAGCAGCGGTCCGTGGCGCGATCGGCCGCGGTGGGCGAGGCGCTGGCGGCCTGCGCGGCCCCGTGATGGGCGGCCCACTCGGCCGCGGACTTCTCGTTCGCGCGGCGCCGGGGAGGCGCTGCGTCAGGATCAGCTCATCGTGACGAACGATTCGCTCGCCTACCGCACGCATACCTGTCACGTCCTGCGTCCCCAACACGTCGGCGAGCACGTCAAGCTCGCCGGGTGGGTGCACCGCAAACGGGACCACGGCCATCTGTTGTTCATCGACCTGCGCGACCATCACGGCATCACGCAGTGCGTCTTTACGCCGGATTCGCCGGCGTTCACGGCCGCCGAGGCCCTGAGGCTGGAGAGCGTGATCAGCGTCGCCGGGCGCGTGGTCGGACGCAGCGAGGAGAACATCAATCCCACGCTGCCCACCGGCCTCGTCGAAGTGATCGTCGACCAGCTCGAGGTGCTCTCGCCGGCGGAGACGTTGCCGTTTCAGGTGGCCGGCACGCAGGAGATTCCGGAAGAGCAGCGGCTCCGCTACCGGTTCCTCGACCTGCGCCGCGAGCGGCTGCACGCCAACGTCGTCCTGCGCGCGCGCGTGATCGCGAGCATCCGGCAGCGGATGCACGCCCAGGGTTTTCTCGAGTTCCAGACGCCGATCCTGACGTCCAGCTCGCCCGAAGGCGCCCGCGACTACCTCGTGCCCAGCCGGCTGCACCCCGGAAGGTTCTACGCGCTCCCGCAGGCGCCGCAGCAGTTCAAACAGCTGCTCATGGTGGCCGGCTTCGACCGCTACTTCCAGATCGCGCCCTGCTTCCGCGACGAGGACGCACGCGCCGATCGCTCACCCGGTGAGTTCTACCAGCTCGACATCGAGCTCTCGTTCGTCACCCAGGACGACGTCTTCAACGCCATCGAGCCGGTCCTGGCGGGGGTCTTCGGCGAGTTCTCCGACTGGACGGTCTCGCCGCCGCCGTTCCCGCGCATTGCCTACGACGACGCGATGGTGATGTACGGCACGGACAAGCCGGACTTGCGCAATCCAATCCGCGCGTCTGACGTCACCGACCTGTTCCGCGGGTCGTCGTTCACGGTCTTTGCCGACGCCGTCGCCGCCGGATCGGTCGTGCGCGCGATCCCGGCGCCTGGCGCCGCCGACCGGTCGCGCAGCTTCTTCGACCGGAGCGTCTCGCTGGGCGGGTCGCTCGGGCTGGGCGGGCTGGCCTACATCGTGGCCGCGGACACGCCGCGGGGGCCGCTCGCGAAGTTCCTCTCAGAGGACGACCGCGCGCGGGTCTTCGAGCGTGCGGGCGTCGCGACGGGCGACGCCGTGTTCTTCGCGGCCGGCCCTCCCGCGGGTCTCGCCCGGGCCGTCGACGGACTGCGGAGTCATCTCGGCAAGGAGCTGGGCCTGATGGAAGACAAGGCCTATCGCTTCTGCTGGATTACCGACTTTCCGTTTTTCGAGCGCGATGAAGCCGGACAGATTGCCTTCAGCCACAATCCGTTCTCGATGCCCCAAGGCGGCCTCGACGCGCTCAACACCGCCGATCCGCTCACCATCAAGGCGTTCCAGTACGACATCGTGTGCAACGGCGTCGAGTTGTCGAGCGGCGCGATCCGCAATCACCGCCCGGAAATCATGCTGCGCGCGTTCGAGCTGGCCGGGTACGGACCGGAGGAGGTGGAACGGCGGTTCGGCGGGATGCTCGCGGCGTTCCGCTATGGCGCCCCGCCGCACGGCGGGCTGGCGCCGGGCATCGACCGCATCGTGATGCTGCTCGCGCGTGAGCCCAACCTGCGCGAGGTCATCGCGTTTCCCATGACGCAAAACGCCGAGGACCTGCTCATGCGCGCGCCGTCACGCGTCTCGGACAAGCAGCTGCGCGAGCTTCACATCCGGCTCGACGTGCGCGACAGGTAGCCACCGGTGCGCCTCGGCCTCGACCTGGGCGGGACCAAGATCGCGGCGGTGGTGCTGGATCCGGCCGGCGGGATCGCCTGGGAGTCCCGTGCGCCCACGCCCCGCGACGATTACGACGGCACGCTCGACGCGATGACGCGCCTCGTCGCCGAAGCCGAGCGGGCCGTGGGCGTCACGTGCACCGTCGGCATCGGCATGCCCGGTGTCATCTCGCCGGTCTCGGGCCTCGTCAAGAACGCGAACTCGACGTGGCTGAACGGCCGCGCGCTCAAGGTCGATCTCGAACGCCGGCTGCGCCGCGACGTCCGGCTGGCGAACGACGCCAACTGCCTGGCCATTTCGGAGGCCATCGACGGCGCGGCGGCGGGACAGGCCGTGGTGTTCGGCGTCATCCTCGGAACCGGGACCGGTGGCGGCGTGGTGGTCGATCGGCAGGTGTGGACCGGACGGAACGCCATCGCGGGGGAGTGGGGACACAACCCGCTGCCCTGGCCGGATGCCGACGAGTATCCGGGACCGCCGTGTTACTGCGGCCGTCACGGCTGCATCGAGACGTTCCTGTCGGGGCCGGCACTGGCGTCGGACTATCGGCGGCGCGGCGGCACGGCGCGGCCCGGAGAACAGATCGTACAGCGGGCGGGCGACGGCGATCCGCGGGCGGCCCTGGTGCTGGAGGCCTGGATTCAGCGCCTGGCGAAGGCCCTCGCTACGGTCATCAACCTCATCGATCCCGATATCGTGGTCGTCGGCGGTGGACTGTCGCGCATTCAGCCGCTCTACACGGAGGTGCCGCGGCTGTGGGCCGACTGGGTGTTCTCCGACGTGGTCACCACGCCGATCGTGCCGGCTCGGTACGGCGACGCCAGCGGCGTGCGCGGAGCGGCCTGGCTGTGGAACGAGCGTATGCTACCCTGAACCTACCGGATGCCTGCTTCTTCGATGCGACGCATCGCGATGCCTGACGAGGGCATTGAGACTCTGTTCGGGTCCTTCGACGAAAACCTGCGACACCTCGAAACGGCGCTGGAGGTTACGCTGAAAACAACCGGCCACGACGTCGTCGTGGAGGGCCAGCCCGAGCAGGTCGCGCATGCCGAACGGGTGTTCGCGCAACTGGCCGGGCTGCTCCGCGAAGGCTACCGGTTCGCGCGAGGCGACGTCCGGACGGCCGCCCAGCTGCTGGCCGACAACCCGGACGCCGAGCTGCAGGCCTATTTCCTGAAAGGGGCGACGCGGGCCGCCGGCCGCCGGCAAGTCGTGCCGAAGAGCGTGATGCAGCGGCGGTATCTCGAGGCCATCGATCGGCACGACATCGTCTTCGGGGTCGGACCGGCCGGCACGGGGAAGACCTACCTGGCGATGGCGCAGGCGGTCGCGTTTCTGATGGGCAAGCGCGTCTCGCGGATCATCCTCGCGCGGCCCGCGGTCGAGGCGGGCGAGAAACTGGGATTTCTGCCTGGCGATCTGCAGGAGAAGGTGAACCCGTACCTGCGTCCGCTGTACGACGCGCTGCACGACATGCTCGATGCCGACCGCGTCGAGCGACTGCTCGAGCGCGGCGTCATCGAGGTCGCGCCGATTGCCTTCATGCGCGGGCGAACGCTGAACGACGCGTTCGTCATCCTCGATGAGGCGCAGAATACCACCTCGGAACAGATGAAGATGTTTCTCACCCGGCTGGGCTTCGGATCGAAGGCCGTCGTCACCGGGGACATCACGCAGATCGATCTGCCGTCAGGCCGGATCTCCGGGCTCATCGAGGCGCTGCGGGTCGTGAATGGCATCGAGGGCATCGCGACCATTCATTTCGATGAGCGCGACGTCGTCCGCCACCTGCTCGTCCAGCGCATCGTGAAAGCCTACGAGTCCTACTCGCTGCAGTCGAAGACATCCCCCTCATGAGGGCTCGCCCGACCGGCGGGCAGCCATCCGCGCGTCTGGACGTCGCGGTTGTGGCCCCCGCGCGCTGGCAGCCGCACGTGCGCGGCCTCGCGTCGTGGCTCAGGCGCGCGGCCCCCGCGCGCGCCCGGGGCCGTGTGGCCGTCGCGCTGATCGGCGATGCGGCCATGCGCCGGCTCAACCGACGGTTTCGTGGGGTGGACCGACCGACTGACGTGCTGTCGTTTCCGGCCACCGTTTCTGGCCGGGCTGGCCGAGCCAGGGCCGTCGCCGGGTCGGCTCGAGCGGCGGGCAGCCCGCGTGGGTCGTTCGACGATAAACACAGAGATATCAGTCAGTTAGGCGACATCGCCATCGCGGTTGGCGTGGCTCGCCGACAAGCTGCGCGGTACGGGCACGGGCTTTCGACCGAAGTCCGGGTGCTGGCCCTCCATGGCCTGTTGCACGTGTTGGGCTACGATCATGATCGGGACCAGGGACAGATGCTGAGGCTCGAGGCGCGGCTGCGTCGCCGGGTGAATCTGCCCGCCGGACTGCTTGCACGCGCGGCGAGGCCGGATCCACGCCGATGATTCCGCTGCTGATTCTGGCCACGGCCGGCGGGCTGTTCTTCTTTGCCCTGGTCGAGACGGCGTTCGGCCTGCTGATGCGGCTCCCGCAGAGGCTCGAGGCCGAGCGCGAAGCCGACAACCCGGCGCTGGCGGCCTATCTCGACGATCCGCTGAAATTCTTCGTGCCGTCGCGGCTGATGCGCGCGACGCTCCTCGTGCTCATGGTGACGCTCCTCGCGCAGCTCATCGAGCGGGGCTTTCCGGGCGGGCTCGTGCTCCTGGCCGCGGGGGTGGCCCTGGCCGTTGGTGTCGGCCAGCTGCTGCCGGCGGCGATC
>CAZFAT010000211.1:0-12057 GCA_964517075.1 uncultured Solibacteraceae bacterium | reverse complement strand
TTCGATGTTGGCGAGCAGCCGAATCTCCTCGAGCAGCTCCAGCGACAGGCTCTGCGCCTCGTCGACAATGAGGACCGTGGACTCGCCCCTGGTTCTGCGATCGGCGAGCGCTCGCTCGAGTTCGAGGAGGAGGGCCGCCTTGGAGGTCCCGGCCTGCCCGCTCAACCCGAACTTGGCCGCCAGGATCTCGACGAACTCCGAACGCGTGAGCGTCGGGTTGCTGAGGTGCACGCAGTGCACTTGCTCGGGCTGCCGCTCGATCGCGGTCCGGATGAGCGTCGTCTTGCCCGCGCCGGCTTCGCCAATGAGCACCGTGATGCCCTTCCGGCTCGCGATGCCGTACTCGAGGTTGCTGAGCGCCTCGCGATGCGAGTCGGTCAGCACCAGGAAGCGCGGACTCGGCGTAAGATCGAACGGCCGCTCCCGAAGATCGAAGTACTGCTCGTACATGGGTCCTCAGCGCAGGAACGTGTAGCCCAGCACGGCCAGGCAGCCCGCCACCGTGCCTCCGAGGCCCACGTGCAGGAGCGTGCGCCAGATCAGGGCGCGGCGGCGCTCGACCGCCGACTGCATCACGGGCACCACGGCGAGCACCGGCAGTCCCAGCAGCGCGGTGACCTGCTTGTCGGTCTTGAAGGCGCTGTCGCGGTACTCGAGCAACCCAATCAGGGCGATGCCGAACGCGAACCCGACCACCATGCCAATCACGGCGATGCGCTGACGGTTGGGACTGGACGGACGCTGCGGCACCGTGGCCCCCTCCAGCAGCTTGAACTGCTCGCCGATCTCCCGCTGCTGGAGGTTCGCGGCGAGCGCGGCCTGTTCGCTCTTCAGCCGGAGGCCGGAGTACGACGTGTTGATCTCGTCGTAGTCGCGCAGGAGTTCGGTGAGTTCCGACTCGCGCTTCGGCGCGGCCTCGACCCGGGCCTTGTGGAACGCAAAGTCGTTCCGCAGCCGTTGCTCTTCGGCTGCGTAGCCGGCGAGCTCCTGTTTGAGGGCGGCCACCTGAGCACGGAGCTCGTTGATCTGTCGCTGCCGGAGCGCCTCCGCGGGCGAGAGGCCCGGCGGCAGCCCGCCCCCGGCAGTCGTTCCCTCGGCGGCAGCCTTCGCTTCGAGATCCGCGACGACCGCAGTCCACCGCTCGACATCGGGATGAAGTGCGTGGTACTTGGCGCTGAGCGCGTTGAGCTGCCGGCGGGCGTCGACGAGGCTCTGCGCGGTGCTCGACGGAGGGCCGGCGGCACCGCGGGCACCCGCCGCGGTGGACGAAACCGCCAGGTCCTCCGTGGCCGGCGTTTGCTCCGCGGTCAACAGTTCCCGCTCGAACTGGAGCTGCCGCTGGCGTGCGGTATTCGTCGCCACGGCGATCGATTGAAGCTGGTTGGAGATGTTGCCCATCTGGCGCAGGTTGGCGTCCTGCTGCGTCGGGAGTTCGCCCGCGTACTGCAGCTTGTACGCCGCGAGTCGCTGTTCGCGGTCCACCAGCTTCAGCCGGGCGTTCTCCGTCGCACTCTCGAGAAACGCG
This sequence comes from uncultured Solibacteraceae bacterium, assembly GCA_964517075.1. Lineage (GTDB taxonomy): Bacteria > Acidobacteriota > Vicinamibacteria > Vicinamibacterales > SCN-69-37 > CAZFAT01. Next base: position 10,532 of record CAZFAT010000211.1, on the reverse strand, counting down.
TTGGTCTGGTTCGCCTGGGCCTGCCGGTCGGTCAGGCTCTCGTCGATGAAGGCCCCGGCCACTTCCTGAACCACCCGCATCGTGCTGACCGGCTCGCGGCCGAAGTAGCTCACCCGATACGCGACGGGGCCATTCTGCGCAATCCTGAGATCGCGCGTCTTCATCCGCTCCACGATGTCTTGCATGATCCCGGTCCGGCGCTCCTCGGGATATAGATTGAGCTCGAGGATCAGTTTTTCCAGTCGCGGCCGGCTCAGCACTCGATCCTGAATGGCCTGGACGCGGTCGCTCAGCCGGGTCGTCGTCGTCGGCACGATGCTCGCGGGCACCTGCTGCGGCACAACCGAGATGAGGGCCCGCGCCTCGTAGAGGTCGGGCAGCGACCGGGCGAACAGCGCGGTGGCGGCCGACACGACCGCAAACGGCACGAGCAGGAGCCAGACACGACGCCGGAGAATGTCGACGAGGTCTTCCGGGGTGTACTTCCTACCGGGCAACATTGAGTCTCCTCACACGAGTCAGCAAGGGCGCCCAGAGACGGATCGACGCACGCACACTCCGGCCCTGGAAATGATTCGGCACGCCGGGCGTCAGCAGCGAAGCGCTGCCGAAGTCGGACTGATACTCGGCGTAGGTGACATCCACTCCGAGATACTGGGCGAGGCCCACGGTCAGGCCGGCCGTCCGGTAGTGGCTCGTGAAGCTGTTGCCCTGACTCAGTCCGATGTTGCCTCGCGACGCCCCCACCGCGACGTGCGCGTGCATCCGCTGGCCGAGAAACCCATTGAGCCCGGCCGAAACCGAATCGGCCACCACCGGCGCGCGAAGCGTGCCGAGGAAGTCCGCCCCGCGCCGGTACGACACGGACGTCTGCCAGGACCGGCCGATGTCATGGCTCAGCCGCGCGCGGCCCGTCAGGGTAAACCGGTGCCGCGCCCGGTCGGTCAGGACGGTCGATCCGGTGCCGAACGACAACGTCGTGTGGCGCGTCAGCGACAACGCGCGGTTGTAGTCCACGCCGGCGTCGATCTGATGGTGGTCGAACTGAGTCGTCGTGGTCGCATCCGCATACGTGCCGCGGGCATACCCGTACCCCACACGGGCGCGGAGCCCTCTCGCCAGTTCCCGCGTGAGCCGCCCGCCCCCGCGCACCGTGGAGAGATTCCCGGTCCCCGAGACCCGGCCGCTTCGCGTGTACGCGGCGTCCAGAGACGCCGCCGTCCGGCGTGAGAGCTGGTAGCCCACACTGGCCGTGCTGCTGTACGCCGCGAACCCATCGCCGGTGGTCGCCAGATCCGGATCGATCGGGAGCGCCTCCGAAACGCCGAACGCGGGATCGACGAGCCCTGGGATCGTCGAGACCGTCTGGAGCGGTTGGTAAGTGACCGTCTGCGTCAGGGTCAGGCTGGTCCGCCCCGACAGGGGAATGTCGAAGCTGGCGCCGCCGCCGCCGGCGTGACGCGCCGGGAACTGGCGCGTCGCCCCCGAGTAGTAGCGGGCGGAACTGGCGGCCTGCGCAAACAGATTCACCCGCGGGCGGACGTAGGAATACCGCAGGTTCCCCGCCATGTAGCCGAACGAGGTGGCTGCCGGCGGGAGAGCCTGATCGACCTGGACGGTGCTGTGATACCCGCCACCGGCCGACAACCCCAGGCCCAGCATCTGCCCGGCATCTCCGACACCGCCGCCGAACAGCCCGCTCGGCAGGCGGCTCCCGCGCGGCTGCTGCGCAGACGCCGGCACGGCGGCCAGACACATCGTCACGATGACCGCGGCGGCCAGGCACGTCGGAGCGCTACCGGACAATGATGGTATCTCCCGGCTGCAGCAGGATGTTCTGCTCGAGCCTCTGGCCTCGCGCCACCTGTTCGTAGTTGAACGTCCGGCTGACCTGCCGCCCGTTCTCCATTCGGAGAATGAGGATCTGGTCCTGCTTCGCGTACACGGTCAGGCCTCCCGCCAGGCTGATGAACTGCATGACGTTCAGCGGACCGAGCAGGGGAAACGCGCCCTGCTTGTTGACTTCGCCGTTGATGTAGACCTTGCGGCTGTTGATCTGCTTCGGCTGCACCGTGATGGCGGGGTCGCCCTTCACCAGGGGGGCGAGAGCCGTGGTGAGCTGCGCCCGCAGTTCTTCGACGGTCAGGCCCGCCGCGACCAGATCCTTCAGGAGCGGGAACGAGATCTTGCCGTCCGGGCGCACGGCGACGTCGAGTGACAGGTCCTGATGGTACCGCGAGGTGACGCCCAGGATGTCCTCGGCGCCGATCACGTAGTCGGCGGGCACCTCCGGCAGATCGGCCGTCTGTGCCGGCGCGGCGGGGACGACGAGCGGCGGCTGCGTGGGTGGGACCGGCCGGTTCGCGGCGGGCGCGCCGCCCTGGGCCGCCAGGCTGGCCGCCCCGAGCGCGGCCGCCGTCGCCGGCAGGGCCACACGGAGACACAATGCGTGCAAGACTCTCGTCATCATCTCGTCCTCGTCGGAAGACTACCGATATTCCTTGAATGGCAGCTGGCAGTCGTGCTTGCGCAGGAAGTTCAGGAAGCGCTTGTAGTCGCCGGCCTCCATGTTGAAGAGGCGCAGCACGATCTTGTAGTTGCCGCGGGCTTCCTCGAGACCTTTGTGCACCAGGTCGCGCACGTTGCCGCGCGTGATCTCACGGTTCATGTAGAGCGGATACACGGTGTCCCAGAACGACACGCGTTCTTCGATCAGCTTCTTGAAGAGATCGTCGGCCACCGTGCGCCGCCGCTCGCGGCGGGGCCGCATGCCGAAATGATCGGGCGTGCGGATCTCGGGCGACAGGTCGTCCACCTGAATCACTTCGCGGCGTCCGGTCACCACGAGCCGCTCGATGACGTTCTCCACCTGGCGGACGTTACCCGGCCAGTTGTAGGCGGCCAGTACGCGAATGGCCTCCGGCGCAATCGCCCGGACCGGACCCTGGTTGCCGGAGCCGTTGGCGTGTCCGTCGCCGTTGCCGCTCCCGTTGCCATTGCCGTTGCCGGTGACGGCGGGGGCCGTGAACCGCTTGAGGAAGTGCTCGATCAGGAGAGGGATGTCCTCGCGCCGTGTCCGGAGCGGCGGGACCACCAGGTGGATGACATTCATTCGGTAGAACAGGTCCTCGCGGAACTGCCCCTGCGCAATCAGGTCTGGCAGGCTGCGGTTCGTGGCGGCCATGACGCGCACGTTGTTCGCGCGCGCGGTCCGCTCGGCGCCCACCTTCTGGATTTCGCCCGTCTCGAGGAACCGCAACAGCAGGCCCTGCATGCGCAGCGTCATCTCCCCGATCTCGTCCAGGAAGATCGTTCCGTTGTCGGCCATCTCGAGCTTGCCGGGCTTGTCGCGATAGGCCCCGGTGAAGCTCCCCTTCACATGGCCAAACAGCTCGGACTCGAGCAGCGTCTCGGGAATGCCCGCGCAGTTAACGGGCACGAAGCCGACCTGGCCTCGCGAACTGGCGGCGTGAATCGCCCGGGCCACGACCTCCTTGCCCACGCCGCTCTCACCCGTAATCAGCACCTTGGCATCCGAACGGGCGACGCGCTCGACCTCGGCTTTCAGTTCTGAAATCGCCTGGCTCGTGCCAATCAGTTCCACGTTTCCGATGGCTCTCATCGTCTCCTCGATCGGCTCATGCACGGAGCCGGACCGTTCGCTGCGGCCAGCCGCTAGTGCAAACGGGCGTCCGTTCAGACCCGCCGGCGCGGACGGCCACTAAGCGTCACTCTCTGAGTGAGTTAGACCGTGAACCCCCAGGACTGTCAGCAGAGGGAAGTCGGGGCGCAGGCGCAATATTCAGGAATAAAGTCTTCCAGGCAACGAACTTTGTGCCGGCCTGAGGCAGCGGAAAGACAGCCAGCGGATCGCGTTACCTGCGCAAGCGGCGAGTCGTAACGCGTTTATGAACAATGGGTTACCAAACAATTACAGGACTTGTCGTTGACGCCGCGCCGATAACCTCGGTAGTATCCACTGCCCGAGACGAAAGTCGCCCGGAGCGCGCGCTTTGATGCGGAGGCCGTTTGTCAGTGTTGGCAAGACCCCAGCAGGAGGTTCGGCTGATTGGCCGGAGCGAGGCGATCCGCGCCATTGAAAGCGAAGTCGACTGCGCGGCGCGCTCGGACGCCAAGGTCCTCGTCACAGGGGAGACGGGCGTTGGCAAGGAAGTCGTCGCCCGGCTCATCCACCATCGCAGCCTTCGAGCATCGGCGCCGCTCGTGACGCTGAACTGCGCCGGCCTGCCCGATTCCCTGCTCGAATCCGAGCTCTTCGGTCACGTGCGCGGCAGCTTCACCGGCGCCTACCGCGACAAGCCCGGTCTGCTCGAGACGGCACCCAACGGCACCGTCTTCCTGGACGAAGTCGGCGAGATGAGCATGCGGATGCAGGTCGTGCTCCTGCGCTTTCTCGAGTCTGGCGAGATTCAGCGCATCGGAGCCGACCGGTCGCACACGCGCGTGAACGTTCGCCTCATCACCGCGACCAATCGCGACCTGGCCGCGTCGATCGCCTCCGGCGCGTTTCGCGAGGACCTCTATTTCCGGCTGAACGTCATCCGCCTCAGCATCCCTCCCCTGCGCGACCGGGCGGAAGACATTCCGTTGCTCGTCAGCCATTTCCTGGCCGCCTTCAGCCAGGCGCACAAAGTCCCGACGTCGGACGTCACCCCTGAGGCCATGGAGGTGCTGACGACGTACCGATGGCCGGGCAACATCCGCGAACTCAAGAACGTGCTGGAGCGCACGGTCGTCAAAGCCAGTGGCCAGCCGATTCGACCGCGCGATCTGCCGACTGACCTGGTGAGAACCGCCACCGCGGCCGCGCCTCAAGCGGCGCCCGGCCCGGCCCGGCCGTCCCCGGCCGACGAACTCACGACGCTCATGCTGAACCAGGGCGAGTCGTTCTGGTCGGCAGTGTATCCACTGTTCATGGCCCGCGATCTCACGCGCACCGACCTCCGGCGCATCGTCCAAATCGGGCTCGAGAGTACCAACGGCAACTACCGGTCGCTGGTCCAGCTCTTCAACATGCCGGGCGACGACTACAAGCGCTTCCTGAGCTTCCTGCGCAAGCACGACTGCCACTTGCCGTTCCAGCGGTTCCGGGCGGCGCCGACGCGCCTGTCGGTGGCCGCCGGTACCGTGCCGGGCGGACGCCGCGCGGTCTGACTCGCCCCAAAGACCGTCCGGGGGTCGTTTTCCCGCCGCCGGTTACGCTATCCTCGGCGCGCATGGCGGGTGACCACAAGCAGAGCTTCAGCGGCCGGCATCTTCTGAATTGTCGATTGACCGGCCCGGGCTCGGAGAAGATCACCCGGCATCACGAGATCTCGCTCCAGGGGGCACCGCTCACCTACCGGCCTGGCGACGCCCTCGGCGTTCTGCCGCAGAACGACCCGGCGCTCGTGGCGCGAATCCTCGCGGCGATCGGCGCGACCGGGGAGGAAGTCGTGCCCGGCGTGAGCGAGGTGCCGATGCCGATCGCCCGCGCCCTCACCGAGTGCTACAACCTCAACACGCCCAGCCGACGGCTGCTGGAACTCCTGGCCTCGCGGGGCGCCCCCAACCTGGCGCCGTTGCTCGAGCGGACCAATGCGGAACAGCTCAAGCACTATCTCAGCGGCTGGAACGAGGCCCACGACGTGCTCGACGTGCTCGAAGACCACCCGACCGCGCGGATCGCCCCGGACGAACTGGCCGGCGCGCTCCGCAAGTCGCTCCCGAAGCTGTACTCCGTCGCGTCCAGCCAGCAGGCCCACCCGGACCACGTGCACCTGCTGGTCGTCTCCGTGCGGTACCAGATTCGTGGCCGCGAACGGCTGGGGCCCTGCTCGACCTGGCTGGCCGACCGGTGGCCGGTCGGCGCCACGGCGGATCTGTACCTCCAGGATCAGCAGCGCCACTTCGCCATGCCGGCGGATCCGGACCGGCCGATGATCATGGTCGGGCCAGGGACCGGTCTCGCGCCCTTTCGCGCGTTCATCGAGGAGCGTCGGGCCACGGGCGCCACCGGACGGAACTGGCTGTTCTTCGGCGAGCAGCGCCGGGCGACGGACTTCTTCTACGAGAAGGAGTGGACGGCCTACATCCGGGACGGCTTGCTCCGAATGGACGTCGCCTTCTCACGCGATCAGGCCGAGAAGGTGTACGTCCAGCACCGGATGCGCGAGCAGGCGCGCGACCTGTGGGCCTGGATGGAGGAGGGCGCCGAGTTCTTTGTGTGCGGCGACAAGGAACGCATGGCGGCTGATGTCGATCGCGCGCTGCACCAGATCGCCGAGACGGTCGGCGGCAGGACGCCGGACCAGGCGCGCGAGTATGTCGAAGACCTGCGCCGCACGAAGCGGTACAAGCGGGATGTGTACTGACAGCGAGGGAGGGCCGAACTAAAGGTCGGCCCGTCGATCAGACAGAGCGTTTGCCGACGAGCACGAACAGCAGACCGACCACGAGGATGCTCGCGGGGATGGCCATCGACCACGTGCCGTACCGGCTCACCGTGAAACTGGCCACGCCGGCAATCAGCACGCCAAAGACGAGACAGACGAGCCCAGCCGTGAAGAGACCGCGGGCGGTGTGAGGCGTGAGGGTCCGGCCGGGACGGGTCGTTGCCTCGAACCTGATGATCCAGACGACCCCGGCGCCGATCACGAGGATGAACAGCCCGCCCGCGATGAACGCGGGCACCAGCTGCCGGCCAAGCTCGGCCTCGTGCTGCCACCGCGGCTCGACCATCCCGGTCGGATCGACCGCGACCTCGGCGAGGAGGGTTGCGGTGTCGGCCGGACTCACGTCCATGCGCGTCGCCGCGATCCCGTCCGGCAGTTCGGCGACGGCCCAATCCGGCTCGGCCAGTCCCCACTCGCCCACGCGTACGGTCCCGGCGGGGACCGTCAGCACGATGCGTGCGGTCTCAATCGGAGAGGCCCTCGGCGTCGGCAGCGCCGACCATGCGAACTCGCCCCGACGTCCATGGATGGCCAGCACACCGAACGCGCGGTAGCGCAGCTCGAGGGTGCGCAGGCGGTCGCCCGGCGCGCCGAGAGGCCAGGTCACCCGCAGCGCCGCGCCCGCGTCCATATCGACAGCCGCCACGGGGACTCCGTTCACGGAGGCCCCGACGAATACCAGCGACTCAGCCCGATCCGGGCGCACCACGCGCTCGAACGTCGTCGGCGCGTCCACGCGCACGGTGATCGACTCATGGACATCGGCCTGGCCGTCTGGCGCGAGATGGATGGCGACGTCGACGCGCGCCACCTCGGTCCGCGCGGAGGGTTCGCAGCTGCTGACCGTCACGACGGCCGCCGTCAGGACCGCCGCGAGGATGGCGCTATCGCGCGTCACGTCGCCGCTGCTTCTCGAGGGCCCGCAGGGAGCGATGCGCCACCTTCTCCCCGCGCTTCGCGTCCTGCTGCGCGCGCTCGTCGCGCTTCCGGTCAATGGCCACCTGCTCGGCCTGCAGCTTCAGGTAGCTCTGGTGCCGGGCGGCATCGAGACCTCCGGCCTCGACGGCAGCCTTCACCGCACAGCCCGGCTCGCGGTCGTGTTCGCAGTCATCGAACCGGCATCCCGACGCCAGCGCGGCGATGTCTTCAAACGCTTCACCGACGGCATCGGGCTCCCAGAGCTGCAGCTCGCGCATCCCCGGCGTGTCGATGATCATCCCGCCGCCTTCGCACACCACGAGCTGACGGTGGACGCTGGTATGGCGGCCGCGGGCGTCCCACTCGCGAATTTCGCCCGTGGGCAGCACTTCGCGGCCCACGAGCCGGTTCACGAGTGTGGACTTGCCGACACCTGACGGGCCCAGCAGGGCGAGCGTTTGTCCGGCCACCAGGTGCCGGCGCAACTCGTCGAGCCCACGGCCCGAGTGGGCGCTCACCGCGATGACCGGCGTTGCCCCGGCCGCCTGCCGGGCCTCGGCCACGCGATCGCCCATCGCCTCCCCCGCCAGATCGGCCTTGTTCAGAAGGAGGATGGGGACCGCCCCGCTTTGCCGCGCGACCACCAGGTATCGCTCGACGCTCCGGCTATTCACGGCGGCGTGGAGGCTGAAGACGATGAACACCGTGTCGATGTTGACGGCGACGATCTGCTCTGTGGTCTCGCGTCCGGCGGTCTTGCGCGAGAACCAGGTGCGCCTGGCGAGCAATTCCCGGATCTGGGCGGGCCCGCCGGCGGCGTTCGGCCGGATCGCCACCCAGTCGCCGACGACCGGCAGTTCGTGGCGGCCCTCCGCGCGGTGCTTGAGCCGGCCGGCCGCCTCCGCCAGCTGCTCGCCGGCCGCGGTCAGCACCCGGTAGACGTGATTGTGTTCGAGCGCGACGCGTCCCGGCTCGAGCCCGGCTGCGCGCCACGGCGCGAATTCGCGGTCCCGGGCCTCAGTCCATCCCAGTTGCTGGAGAAATCCGGCGTCGGCCATCGTGTCGCGTCCGATAAACCATGATCCGACGAATTGCGTCAAACTCACCTGGGGGGACATTCGTCCCCCAGACCCCCTCTCGCCGTCGGCTCGCGGGGGCCCAACGCCCCGCTCCGCTCCGGCGGGCGCGCCGGGCCCTCACTCACGGCCGGCTGCCTCGGGGCGGGCCGGCCAGTCCGGATTACGGGACGCGGGATTCCCGAAAGGGGGGCGACCGGGCGGGACAGGGCCGAGTAGAATGGCGCAACCGGCCGCCAGAGAAGACCTTAGCCGCGCAGGCCCGCGCGGCACCGGATTTTGCATAGGACGGCGCCGAGATGGATCTCAAACGCGACCCGGCGATTCTCCGCCGCAAGAAGATCCGCCGCGGGATCGGCCTGGGCGTGGCCGTCCTCGGCATCATCGCCATCAGCGTGGCGGTGTCACGCCTCGAGCCGGCTGCGCCCTCGGTTCAGCGCGCCACGATCTGGCCCGACACCGTCAAGCGCGGGCCAATGGTGCGCGAAGTGCGGGGCGCGGGCCGGCTCGTGCCGGACGAGATCCGGTGGATCCCGGCCATGGCCGCCGGCCGTGTCGAGCGCATCGTCCTGCGCCCGGGCGCGCGCGTCGAGCCGGGCACGGTCATCATGGAACTGAGCAATCCGGATCTGGTTCAGACCGCCCGGAACGCCGAGCTGAACTGGCGGACAGCGGAAGCCCAGTTGGCGGACCGGAAGTCGACGCTGGCAACCAGCCTGCTCCAGCTCCAGCTGAATGTCGCCGACGCCGAGTCGAGCCTGAAGCTTGCCATGAGTGATCTCGAGGCCAACACCAGTCTCGCCGCGCAGGGGCTGGTCGCCGAGCTGCTGATCAAGCAGAAACAGGCCAGCGTCGATCAGGCCAAGAACCGGCTCGAGCTGCTGCGCAAGCAGCTCGACAACGCGGCGCAGAACGAGCGGGCCCAGCTGGCGCCGGCCGAGGCGAGCGTGAGCCAAACCAAGGCCGAGTTCGATCGCTTGTCGCGCCAGCTCGACGACCTCCGCGTGAAGTCGACGATGTCCGGACAGTTGCAGATCGTGCAGGCGGAAGTGGGCGCCCAGGTCAGCCTCGGCGCCAATCTGGCGCGCGTGTCCGATCCGACGCGCCTCAAGGCCGAGATCCGCATTTCTGAAACCCAGACGCGCGATCTCGCCATCGGGCAGCCAGCCACCGTGGACACGCGCAATGGACTCGTCAAAGGGCATGTCAGCCGGATCGATCCGGCCTCCGAGGGCGGCACGGTGGGCGTCGACGTCACGCTCGACGAGGCCCTCCCGGCCGGGGCGCGCCCCGACCTGAGCGTGGACGGCACGATCGAACTCGAGCGGCTGCCCAACGTCCTCTACGTGCAGAGTCCGGCATTCGGACAGGAGGACAGCCAGATCAGTCTGTTCAAGATCCAGCCGGGCGGGGACGCCACCCGCACCCCGGTCCGACTCGGCAAGCGCTCCGTGCAATTCGTCCAGATCCTCGAAGGTCTGCAGGAAGGCGACGAGGTCATCCTGTCCGACATGGCGCAGTACGACGGGTTCGATCGAGTGCGAGTGGTGAACTAGGTTCCCGAGGTGTCCATGACTACTGACAGCCGCACGCTCATTCAGCTCGATGGGGTCACCAAGATCTTCTACACGGACGAGGTCGAGACGCACGCGCTCGCGGGCATCCACCTCGAAATCCAGCGCGGCGAGTACATCTCCATCGCGGGACCGTCGGGGTGCGGCAAGTCCACGCTCCTCTCGATCCTCGGACTGCTCGATACGCCCACCGAAGGCGGCTACGTGCTCAACGGCCGGTCGGTCGCCGACCTGCCGCTCTCGGAGCGCGCGCGCGTACGCAACCGCGAAATCGGGTTCATCTTCCAGAGCTTCAACCTCATCGGCGATCTCACCGTTTACGAGAACGTCGAGCTGCCGCTCACCTATCGCGGCATGAAGTCGGCGGAGCGCAAGGAGCGGGTCATGGCGGCGCTCGAGAAGGTCGGGATGTCCCATCGCGCCAAGCACCTGCCCAGCCAGCTGTCGGGCGGCCAACAGCAGCGCGTGGCGGTGGCGCGCGCGGTCGGCGGCGCGCCGTCGATCCTGCT
>CAZFAT010000210.1:0-5422 GCA_964517075.1 uncultured Solibacteraceae bacterium | reverse complement strand
ATGACCACGTTGCCGTCGAACTGCACGAGCGTGGCGCCCACGTACGCATGCGGCGTCCGGCTTTCCCACCGTACGGCGTCCCACGGGTCGAACAACACGAGGTTGCCGTCGGTCTGGAAGGTCAGCCGAAACCGTCCGTCGGGCGAGTGCAGCGATTCGCCGGGCTGCAGCGACTCGCCGGCGACGAGCGTCCCCGCGGATCCCGGCGCCGGTGCGCCGGTGCCAGGGCCACCCGACGAGGGCGGCGCCGGTGGCGGCGCACTGCGCTCGGGGACGTGGAGATACCACACGAGCGCCTCGCGCAACACCTCGGCGCCCTGTTCCCTTTCCTGCGTGTGTGCGGGCCCACCGATGATGATGTTCGGGGCGTTCGGGAACCACTGGCTCTCGTCCGGGACGACTCCGTCGTTCGGGAAACACGCGCTCAGGTCGAATCGCGAGACGACCCGGCAGTAGTACGGATCGACCGCAAGCAGGTGCATCGCGACGTCCATCAGCGAATTGGCCTGCTCGAGCCGGTAGAAGTCGTCCCAGGACGCCGTGCTCATGACGTACGAGCTCCAGAAGAGCAGCGCGGACGCCGACCCGTAGAGGACGCCGGCAATCTCGTCGGCGAACTCGGGGACGGCGGCCCTTGCCGGACCGGCCCAGAAGAAGTTGTGCGCGATGCTCGTGATGCCGACGCGATTCGGGACGGCGGCGGCTTCCCGCGCGAGGTTTCCGGGCGAGTTCAGGTCGGCCAGATACTGCGAGTACGGCTTCATCTGCGGGAGCACGGGAATGCCGGTCTCGATCCCAATCACCCTGGCGAGATCGAAGACCGCCCAGATGCTGAAGTCCGACGTCCAGGAAATGGCTTCCTCGACCAGCGTCCATACCCAGGTCACGTCGGTGGTAATCGAAAAGGCGCTCAACACCCGGTTGAGCAGCACCGGCGTCTCGTCGTTGAAGTTCAGCCATCGATGGAATGCGGCGACGAGCGGCACGCCCCGGTGCGGGGTCCCGATGGTGACGAGGCCGCTGAGCGGACGGTGCCGGCTCCACTGGCGCGAGACGACGCCGCCGTTGCTGTGGGCCAGCGCGACCGTGGCGCCGGGCAACCCGCCGAGCGACGCGTGGAGGTCGGCCGCCTGCTGCTCGTACGCCTGGCGCCACGACAGGCTGGGCAGGTGCGGCTCGATGGCGACGGTCTGACGCAGACGGTCCGCCGTGGCGGCCCAGTCCGACCCGCTGGCGGCAAAGCCGTGCACGAAGACGGCCGGCTGCTCTTGCGCGCGGGCCGGACGCGCCGCCGACACCACGACCAGGAGGACAACCATCCCGACGCGGCCGGTCATCGCGCACCTTCCGCGCTGAGCTGGATGTTCGCGAGCTCGATCTCGGTCACGCTGCGATCGCTGGAGGGGCCTGCGCGCGTGCGTTCGCGACGCATGGTCCGCCGCACCAGGACTCCGGCCGCGTCGCGAAGATGTGCGAGAGTCGTGCGGGCGACGAGCTGGCCGGCACGCATCGTGTTGACCTCGACCGGCACGGCGGTCTGCGGATCGACGAGGACTTCGTGCGTCTCCTCGCCGACCCACGCGGTGAACCGATCGAGGCCACGGACCTGACCGGTCGGGCGGCCTAGCTGCCGTTCAATCCGGGCGCGTCTCACATCGCGCTGCTCCAGCGGGGCCAGCACCTCGTCGATCCAGCCGTGGCCGGTGAGCGCGGCGGGCGGCGGCCCCACGCGTCCGGCGAGGGACTCCAGCACGGGCAGGCCCGCGGCGAGCGCCGCCGGCGTGTGCAGGCGCCGCCGGTCGGCCTCGCGGGGAAGGCGCACGAGCCGGCCCCGACGGTCGTACATCCGAGGCGAAGTCCCGTCTTCGTCGTATTCCATGCGCACGACCTCGAAGGGGTTGATCACCGCCGGCCCGGTGGCCAGTCCGCGAATTTGCGGACGCTCGATGCTGTGGAGCGACAGGCTGGTCCGCCAGCGCGATCCGATCGCGCGCCGCTCGATCCGCACCGTCAGCGCGGGCGCCGCCGGGCCGGCTGGTTCTCCGTCGGCGGGCACGGCGGTCTGCCGCACTGACAGGTCGGCGCGAAACGTGTCCCACGTGGGCGATCCGCCCGGCCGGGCACCCGGCTGCGCCCGCTGCGCGTCCAGTCGGGGTGTGGACAGTGCCATCAGCGCGACGGCCGCCAGGGTCGCCGCCGTGGTGACAGGGTGCGTTCGTCTCTTCTGCATTCGTCGCCTCCTCGCGAGTCATGGATCGACCGCAGATGCGGACGGTCCGCGCGGATCGGCCGCGCGCGCCCGATGCGATCGACGTGTCTGTGGCGGGATGCAGAGCAACGCGCGTGCCGACTGGCCGCGGCGAGGCCGCGATCGAGGTTCTCGACGAATCACACCGCAATTTGCGGACGCGCGTCACACCACGCGACACACCGCCGGGCGAGGACGGCAAAATGCGCCACGTCGTCAGGCGCCGCGATGTGCAGAATTCGCGTCGTGATGGCGACGGCCCGCGCATGTACGCGTGCCGCAGTACGCGTGCCGCAGTTTGACACCACCCGGACCGCCTTCTAGAATGCGCCCGGCCGTCCGCGTCAACCAGCAAAGGGGAGAACTGATGGGTGTTCGAACGAAGCTCTCCGTGATGATGTTCCTTCAGTACTTCATCTGGGGCGCCTGGTTCGTGACGATGGGCACCTACCTCGGACAGACGCTGGGGTTCACGGGGAACGAAGTCGGCCTCGCCTACGGGGCCACGGCGATTGCCGCGATCATCTCCCCCTTCTTCCTGGGCATCGTGGCGGATCGGTTCTTCGCGGCGCAGAAACTGCTGGCGCTCCTGCACCTGCTGGGCGCGGCAATGATGTGGATGATGAGCACCCAGACGGAATGGGGACCCTTCTACACGTTCCTCATCCTCTACGCGCTCTGCTACATGCCGACGCTGTCGCTGACCAACTCCGTGGCGTTCCACCATGTGACGGACTCGGCGCGCGACTTCCCCGTCATCCGCGTGCTCGGCACCATCGGCTGGATCGTCGCCGGCATCATCGTCGGCCGCGTGCTGCAGGCCGACGCCCTCGCCGTGCCGATGCAACTGGCCGCGGGCGCCTCGGTGCTCATGGCCCTGTTCTGCCTGGTCCTGCCGCACACGCCACCCAAGGCCGCGGGCACGCCCTTCTCGATGCGCGACGCGCTGGGCCTCGACGCCCTGGGCCTGCTGAAGAACGGATCGTTCGCCATGTTCGTGGTGGGATCGTTCCTGCTCTGTATTCCGCTCCAGTTCTATTACACGTTCACGAACCTCTTCCTGAACGAGATCGGGGCGCCCGACCCCGCGTTCATCCAGACTTTCGGCCAGATGAGCGAAATCTTCTTCATGCTCCTGTTGCCGTTCTTCCTCAAGCGAATCGGCATCAAGGGCATCCTGCTCATCGGCATGCTCGCCTGGTCGGTCCGCTACGTCGCGTTCGGGTGGGGCAATCCCGGATCGGGCATGTGGCTGCTCTACCTGGGCATCATCCTGCACGGCATCTGCTACGACTTCTTCTTCGTCAGCGGGCAGATCTACACCGACCAGCATGCCGGGCCGAAGCTGCGGGCGGCCGCCCAGGGCTTCATCAACTTCGTCACCAACGGCGCGGGACTCTTCGTGGGCGCGCTCGTGTCCGGCCGCGTGGTCGATGCCTACCTGCTGCCCGAGGGCGGCCACGACTGGCGGGCCATCTGGATCGTGCCGGCGGTCATGGCCGCCGTGATCCTCGTGCTCTTCGCGCTGCTCTTCCGGGCGAAGAACGAGCCCGCAGCGGCCCGCGCGTAGGAACACTCGGGGTCGCCACACCGCGAGGGGTCAGGGTCAACCGAGCGCATATGCACTATCTGGTGAAGGAAGAGCCCGCCAATTACAGCTACTCGCAGTTTGCGAAGGACGGCCGCACGACCTGGACGGGTGTGAAGAACCCGCTGGCGCAGAAGCACCTGCGCGGCATTCGCCGCGGGGACCTCGTCTTCTACTACCACACGGGCAACGAGAAGGCGGTGGTCGGCATCGCGAAGGCGGCCGGCGCCGCCTATCCGGATCCCGCCGACCGCACCGGCAAGGCGCACGTCGTCGATCTGGTACCCGTCCGCGCGCTCAGAACGCCGGTGACCCTGGCCGCCATCAAGGCCGACCGGCGGTTCCAGACGTTTCCACTCACGCGTCTCCCGCGCCTCTCGGTCATGCCGGTGACCGACGAGGAGTGGGACGCGATTATCGCGATGTCCGAGGCGGGGTGAGGATCAGCGCGGCGAGCGGCGGCAGCGTCAGCGAGAGTGACTGCGCATGCCCGTGCGCGGGCTGGGGCTCGGTGGCCACTCCGCCGGCGTTGCCGACGTTTCCGCCGCCGTAGGCGGCCGCGTCGCTGTTGAGCGCCTCCCGGTAGTAGCCGGCCATGGGCACCCCCACGCGATAGCCCTCGCGGACCACCGGGGTCCAGTTGAGCACCGCGACGACGAAGTCCTCAGGATCGCGCGCGCGACGCAGGAACGCGACCACGCTCGAATCGCTGTCGGTGCAGTCGATCCACTCGAAGCCCGCGGGTTTGAAGTCCACTTCGTAAAGGGCCGGCTCGGCACGATAGGTGCGGTGCACGTCGCGCACGAACTGCCGGAGTCCGGCATGCAGCGGCTCGTCCAGCAGGTGCCAGCTGAGCGAGTCGTTGTGGTTCCACTCGTTCCACTCGCCCAGCTCCGCCCCCATGAAGAGCAGCTTCTTGCCTGGGTGGGCGAACATGAACGTGTAGAGCGTCCTGAGCGTAGCCATCTTCTGCCAGACGTCGCCGGGCGGCTTGCTGAGCATCGAGCCCTTCCCGTGCACCACCTCGTCGTGCGAGAACGGCAGGACGAAATTCTCGGTGAACGCGTACAACATCGAGAACGTCAGGTGATGATGCTCCCACCGGCGGTGGATCGGCTCCTTGCCCAGATAGGTCAGGATGTCGTGCATCCAGCCCATGTTCCATTTCAGCGTGAACCCCAGTCCGCCCAGCCAGGTCGGCCGGCTCACGGCCGGAAAGGCGGTTGATTCCTCGGCGATGATGGCCGTGCCGGGATGGTACTCGTGGGTCACGACGTTCAGCTCGCGCAGGAAGTGGAGCGCGTCGAGGTTCTCGCGCCCGCCGTGCTCGTTGGGAATCCACTCACCCGCCTGGCGTGAGTAGTCCAGATAGATCATCGACGCCACCGCGTCGACGCGCAGGCCGTCCACGTGGAAGGACTCGAGCCAGTAGAGCGCGTTCGCGATCAGAAAGTTCCGGACCTCGTGCCGGCCGTAATTGAAAATGAGCGTGCCCCAATCCTGGTGCTCGCCCGTGCGCGGGTCTTCGTGCTCGAACAGCGCCGTGCCGTCGAACCAGACCAGCCCATGCGGGTCTTTGGGAAAGT
>CAZFAT010000209.1:0-6788 GCA_964517075.1 uncultured Solibacteraceae bacterium | reverse complement strand
CCTGCGCCCGCACCGTGACCAGGAAGAACACGCCTCCGCCGAGCGCCTTTAGGAAGTCTCGCCGGTCGGGCGTCAGTTGTTGCAGCAGGTCGACGAGCTCGTAGCGTTCCGGTTCGAGTTCCTCGTCGAAGCGCTGTTTGTAGGCGCGCCGGAGATCCTCAGCCACGGCGTCCCTCCCTGGCCATGACCGCACCGGCTGCCCGTACCGCGTCCACGATTCGTGGGTACGTGCCGCATCGGCAGAGATGGCCGTCCAGCGACCGCCGGATGTCCGCCTCGCTTGCGCCGGGATTCTCCGTCAGAAGCGCGGCCGCGCCCAGGATCATGCCCGGCGTGCAGAAGCCGCACTGAAACGCCTGCTTGTCGATGAACGCCTGCTGCACCGGATGCAGCCGCTCGCCGCTGGCGAGGCCTTCGACGGTGACGACGGTTGTCCGGTCCGCCGTCGTGGCGGGCGTGATGCATGCGTTGACGGCGCGTCCGTCCACGAGGACCGTGCAACTGCCGCACTGGCCCTCGCCGCATCCCAGTTTCGGGCCGGTCAGCTGCAACTGGTCGCGCAGCAGATCGAGGAGGCTCGCGTCCGCGGCGGCCTCACCGCTCCAGGCGCGGCCGTTAATCGTGAGCGTCACCTGCGGCATGCGGCGCCTCCGATGGTCGTCGACCAGGTTTCGCTCGCACCAGAGGCGCGAGCGTCGACCGTCAGCCTTTCTTGTAGGTCATCTTCGTCGTCACCGGCGTCCCGCCACCCTGGAAGTCAGGACGTGTGGACTCGACCACGAGGTTGCCGCTCTCGAGTGAGAGACGCATGGTCGTCTCGAACGTGTTGCCGTTGAAGTCATCACACTCCAACTCGTTGCCGCGCGTCGCATGGAACGTCCTCCCGTGGAGAGGGCGGATGCCGGCCGCCGAATCGGGGCGATTACATCACATACGGCTTCTGCACTGCAGCCTGATACGGCCGCCGCCGTATACTGGCTCTGATCCCCCAGGGCCTGCCGCACTCCCGCGAGGTTTGAGTCATGACCAGAGCGTTCCTTCGACTCGGCGTGTTCGTCGCGGCGTGCAGCACGGTCGCCGCCTCCGCCTTCACTCCCACGCACGCCCAGCGTGGCCCACAACAGGTCGACGTCATCATCGTCGACCGCGACGACAATCCCGTCATGAACCTCACGGTCCGCGACGTCATCGTCCGCGAGGACGGCATGGCTCGCGAAGTGGCCACGGTCAGCCCAGGTGGCCCGCCGTCGCCGGTCGTGCTGCTGATCGACACCAGTCAGGCAGTCGAGTCTGCGATCGCACAGCTTCGCACGGGCCTTACGAGCTTCGTCAGGGCGCTGGGCGCCGCGAAAACTCCCGTGCAAGTCGGCCTGCGGACGTTCGGCGATCGGCCGACCAAGGTCACCGACCCGGTGACAGGCGCCGCGGTGCAGCGCGGCATCGACCGCCTGTTTCACCAGCCAGGCACCGGCGCGCACATGCTCGACACGATCGTCGAGGCTTGCAACGACCTGGTGAAGGTCGGCGCGGTGCGACCGGCGCTCGTCGCGTTCGTCGCCGAAGCTGGGCCCGAGTTCAGCCAGAACGATCGACCGCGCGTGGCCCAGGCGCTCCAGCGCGCCGGCGCCACGCTGTGGGTCGTCGTCCTGCAGGCGCCGGCCGGCGCGATCCTGAACACGGACGAGAACCGCGAACGCGCCGCGGTCATCGGCGACGGCACCGTCCAGAGCGGCGGCCTGAACGTCCAGGTGCTCAGCCCGCAGGGCGTTCCGGCCGCGTTCGAGCGGCTCCAGACGCTGTTCACGTCGCGGGTGCGGATTACCTATGCCCGATCCGATGCGCTGATTCCGCCCAAAGCACTCGAGATCTCGACTCGGCGCGACGGTCTGCGCGTGCTGGCGCCGCGGTGGGCGGGACGGTAAGTCGAGAGCCGACGGCCCCTGCATCGCATGATCCCGCGACGGTGAGGCGGGTCGGTTCGGAGTCCTCGGACGGCCGCGTTAAGATGCCGTGACTCCACGATGTCCCTGGCCCCTGGCGTGCAGGTTGGTCCTTACACAGTCCTGGCTGCGATCGGAGCGGGCGGGATGGGCGAGGTGTTCCGCGCGCGGGACACGCGCCTGGGGCGCGACGTCGCGCTGAAGGTGCTCCCAGCGGCCTTTGCGCGGGATCCCGATCGGGTGGTCCGGTTTCATCGCGAGGCGCAGCTCCTCGCATCGCTGAACCATCCCCACATTGCCACGGTGTACGGTCTGGAGGCGACCGACGGAGTGTGCGTGATCGCGATGGAGCTGGTCGACGGCCCGACGCTGGCCGAGCGGATCGCGCACGGCCCCGTCCCGCTCGACGAGGCCGTCGGCATCCTGCGTCAGATCGCCGAGGCGCTGGAGGCCGCCCACGAGCAGGGCATCATCCACCGCGACCTGAAGCCCGCCAACGTGAAAATCCGTCCCGACGGCGCCGTGAAGGTGCTGGATTTCGGGCTGGCGAAAGCTCTCGCGCCCCTCACCGACGCGCGCGACATCAACGAGTCGCCGACGATCACGTCGCCGGCGATGACGGCGATGGGGATGATCCTGGGCACCGCTGCCTACATGGCGCCCGAGCAGGCACGCGGCAAGGCCGTCGACAAGCGCGCCGACATCTGGGCCTTCGGCTGCGTGATGTACGAGCTTGTGACCGGTCGTCGCGTCTTCGACGGGCAGGACGTGTCGGACACGCTCGCGGGCGTCCTGCGTGCGGAGCCGGAGTGGACGGCGCTGCCCGACGAATTGCCGGCGACGTCGAAAGTCTTTCTTCGGCGCTGTCTGGAGAAAGACCCCCGCCGGCGCGTCCGCGACATCGGCGACGTCCGCCTCGCACTCGAGGGCGCCTACGACACGCCGTCGACGGCCTCCGGCGGTGCAACGGCGGGACGGCGCGCCTGGGTCCCGCCCGCTGTGGTCGCAGGTGCAATCCTCGGCAGTGCGCTCCTCGCCGTCGCCGTGTGGAACGCGCGCCGGCCCGACAGCCCGGGCAGCGCGCCCGTGTCCCGGTTCGCCATCCCGCTCGCGCCCGGGATGCGCTTCTCGCCGAACACGATCGTGCCGCTGGTTGTGACGCCGGATGGCCGGCGCATCCTGTTCACCGCCCAGTCCGGACCCCTTGGCGAGAACCGCGTGTACTCGCGCGCGATCGACCAGCTGGATGCCCTGCCGGTCGCGACCGACGAGACCTCGATGGGCAGCCTGTTCGTTTCGCCGGATGGGGAATGGATCGGATTCAACCGAGATGGGCCTGGTCTAGAAAGCCATCTACACAAGATGCGCGTGACCGGCGGGCCGGTCGCGACGATCGCCACACGTCAGTTTGGCGGCTACGCCGGGGCGACCTGGGGCCGAGGGGGCCGGGTGGCCTTTACGGTCGGCCCGGGGAATGGCGGTCTGCTGCTGGTGTCGGATGCGGGAGGCACGCCGCGGCAGGTCACCACGCCCGTCGTGGGCGAGATCCACGTCCATCCCCATTTTCTGCCCGACGACAACGGGCTGCTATTCACTCGGCGGCGGCCGGGCCAGCCGGATTCGATCGCGGTGATTGATGTGACGACCGGCCGGCTGCAGGATCTGGCAGAGGGCGCTTGGCCCCGGTACGCGCCCAGCGGTCAGCTGCTGTTCGCGCGGGAAGGGGCGATGTGGGCGGTCGCCTTCAATCCGGCGCGCCTGGAGATTCGCGGTGACCCCGTTCCCGTGCTCGACGATGTGCCGACGCCGGCGGCGTTCAGCTTCTCGTTGACAGGGACGCTGGTCTACCTCGCCACTCCGTCGCAGACGGCGACGACCCTGACCTGGGTGCGGCGCGACGGATCGATGAGCGCGCTGCCACAGGGCCCGGATCAGTACTGGCTGCCGCGTCTCTCACCGGACGGCCGTCACCTCGCCGTCGGCATTCTCACCGACCTCTGGATCATCGACCTCGAGCGCGGCGCCCGCGTCCGGTTGACGTCAGGTCAGACCAGCCGGCAGTTTCCGTTCACCTGGACCCGTGACGGCCGCTACGTGACGTTCGCCTCGCCCGCCTCGAACCGGATCTACCGGATGGCGGCAGACGGAACCGGCAGCTTCCAGGAACTACTGCAGGGCCCCCACGCACAATGGCCGACCGACTGGTCGACCGACGACCGGACCCTGGCCTTCTATGTGAACACGCCGAGTGCGGCGCGCGACCTGTGGACCCTGTTCGCCGGCCCGGCGGGCGCTCCGACGGTCTTCCTGAGCACCCCCTTCCAGGAGCGATCGGGGCGATTTTCACCGGACGGGCGGTGGCTGGCCTACGTCTCGGACGAATCGGGGCGCGACGAGGTGTACGTGCGCCCGTACCCGGGCCCGGGCGGTCAGGTGGCCATCTCAGCCGGCGGCGCCACGGAGCCCGTGTGGTCGCGCACGGGGCACGAGTTGTTCTACCGGTCCGGGAATCAACTCATGGCCGCCGACGTGCGAACCTTGCCCAGGTTCGCGGCGGCTCAGTCGCGGCCGCTGTTCGAGAACGACGCCTTCGTCCTGGAGCTCGGTGGGGTCGGCGGCAACGCGTCCTACGACGTCGCTCGGGATGGACGGTTCCTGATGCTGGCCGGGACGTCCGTACCCACTGATGTGCGGGTCGTGCTGAACTGGTTCGACGAGTTGCGGCGGCTCGTGCCAGTCGACTGAGGCCGTCCGTCACGACGCGCCCCGGCGCCACAGCGGCGCCGAGCTGCCGGGGACTGGCGAGCTCGATCACACGATCCCGCTGCGGCTGAGGTGGGCGACGATGAGGTCGGCCGCGCTGTCCGCCGCGAGCGCAGTCGTGTCGATTCTGATCTCCGGATGTTCGGGGGGCTCGTACGGGGAGTCGATGCCCGTGAAATTCCTCAGTTCCCCACGCCGCGCCTTCTTGTAGAGACCTTTGCGGTCGCGCTGCTCGGCCACGGCGAGCGGCGCGTCAACGAACACTTCGTAGAACTCGCCCTCGGCCACGAGCGTCCGCGCGAGGCGGCGCTCGGCGCGGAAGGGCGAAATGAACGACACCAGGACGATGAGGCCCGCGTCCACCATCAGCCTGGCGACCTCGGCGACGCGTCGGATGTTCTCGACTCGATCGGCGTCGGTAAAACCGAGGTCCTTGTTGAGGCCGTGGCGCACGTTGTCGCCGTCCAGCAGGAACGTGTGCCGGCCCATTGCGTGCAGTTTGCGCTCGACGAGGTTCGCGATGGTGGACTTGCCGGCGCCCGACAGGCCGGTGAACCAGACGACACAGGGCCGGTGGCCGTTGAGCGCGGCATGCGCCGCCTTGTCGACGTCGATCGCCTGCCAGTGGATACCCTGCGAGCGCCGCAGCGCGAAGTGCAGCAGCCCGGCCCCGATGGTGTTGTTCGTCAGCCGATCGATGAGGATGAAGCCCCCGGTGTCCCGGTTCTCCGCATACGGGTCGAAGGGGATCATCTGATCGAGGTGCAGGTTGCAGACGCCGATGTCGTTGAGTTCCAGGGTCCGGACGGCGAGGTGCTCGAGCGTATTGACGTTCACCTTGTGCTTGGGCTTCGTGATGGTCGCGCCCACCGTCTTCGCGCCGATCTTCATGAGGTAGGGCCGTCCGGGAAGCATCGGGGTCTCGCTCATCCAGATCACATCGGCCTCGAACTGATCGCCGAGCTCCGGCGGCGCATCAGCCGCGGCGAGCACGTCGCCGCGGCTGATGTCGATCTCGTCGGCGAGCGTCACGGTGACTGATTGGCCCGCGACGGCACCCTCCAGATCGCCGTCCCGGGTCACGAGGCGCGTCACGAGGCTCTCCCGGGCCGACGGCAGCACGCGCACCCGGTCGCCGGGGCGCACGGACCCGCCGACGATCCGTCCGGAAAACCCGCGGAACTCTGGATTCGGGCGATTTACCCACTGCACCAGCAGGCGAAACGGGCCGCGCCGGGCGTCGCGTTCCACCTCGACCGTCTCGAGATAACCCATGAGCGTCGGGCCGTCGTACCAGGGCATCCGGGCGCTCGGCGTCGTGATGTTGTCGCCGCGCAGCGCCGACAGCGGGAGGCAGACGACCTCCCCAAGGCCGATCCCGGCCGCGAATGCCCGGTAGTCGTCGCGGATGCGCGTGAACACGTCCTCGGCGTAGCCGGCGAGGTCGAGCTTGTTGACCGCGAGCACGACGCGGCGGATGCCGACGAGCGAGGCAATGTAGCTGTGGCGCCGCGTCTGTGTCAGCACGCCCTTCCTCGCGTCGACCAGGATCACGGCCACGTCCGCGGTGGACGCGCCGGTGACCATGTTGCGCGTGTACTGCTCGTGGCCGGGCGTGTCGGCCACGATGAACTTGCGGGTGTCGGTGGCGAAGAACCGGTAGGCGACGTCGATGGTGATGCCCTGCTCGCGCTCGGCGGTGAGACCGTCGAGCAGCAGGGCGAAGTCGAGCTCGTTGCCCTGTGTGCCAACCCGCTTCGAGTCGGCGGCCAGCGCCGCGAGCTGGTCTTCGTCCAGCAGGTTCGACTCGTAGAGCAGGCGGCCGATGAGCGTGCTCGTGCCGTCGTCCACGCTGCCGCACGTGATGAAGCGCAGGAGGCCCTTGTGCCGGTGCGCCTCGAGGTACTGGTCGATGTCGGACGCGATGAGATCGGAGCGGTGCGCCATCAGAAGTAACCCTCCTGCTTCTTCTTCTCCATCGAACCCGTCGCGTCGTGGTCGATGATACGGCCCTGGCGCTCGGACGTCCGTGCGAGGAGCATCTCCTGGATGATGGACGTCACCGTGGCGGCCTCGCTCGCGACC
>CAZFAT010000208.1:0-17711 GCA_964517075.1 uncultured Solibacteraceae bacterium | reverse complement strand
CGGGGAACAAGTCCATGGGACGCCTCATTCGTGTGCAACAGGCGGCAACGTGTTCAAGACGCTGCCATCTACGATACGTCGACGCCCGGCGCGTCATACGGTTTCGGCATCGTGGCGTCGAACTCGCACGTGCGATGAGCTATCGGGTCCTGCGCTCCGTCCACATCGAACGGGCATGTCGCTGAGTCGCCACTTGATACCGCATGCCGGCCAAGACTCGACAGGCGGGCACGCGACTTGCTCCGAGCCAGGCGGGCGCGTCCTTACACGATTGTTCACGCGGCGGCCTGTCTCAACATCGACTATGGCAAAGACCGGCGATCTCGGTGGCCCTGCCGCCCTGGCATTCCTCACGCTCGACAGTCGTGCCCCGGCCGCCTTCCGGGACCTCCTGGCGGAGGCGGACGGATGCGTCAAGAGCGGGTTTCTGACGGGCGGCACGGCGTGCGGCCAGCGGGCCATTCAGGTGCTGTGCACCTGCGAGCACGTGAACGGCGCGGACACGGCGGGCCGCCTTCGAGCGCTGACTGAGAAGTATCCCGCCATTCCCCAAATGCTCCTCACCGTGCTGCTGCAGTTCGGCGACAGCACGGCCCGCGACGGCGCCAGGCTGAATGCGAACGGCCTCACGCTCCTGATCGTCACGCTGAAGGCCATCGCGTACGAGATCTACGTCCTCGGACCGGAACGAGCCGAGCGCCTGCAGTACGTCCGGCAGATCTTCGACTCCATCGAACGCAAGGCCACCGAGAAGCGCGCGGTCAGCGCATCGCCGGATCCGGCCGCCCCGCCCGCGGCCGTCGAACAGGCGTCCTGACGGCATTACCGGCGCGTGACGCGTTCGGCTGCCTCGCGCGACAGATCGAGCAGCCGCGCCACGCCGAGCCGTCCGAGATAGTTGCCCGCCAGCGCGAGCCACGGCGGCAGTTCGGCGAGCCGTTCCTGAACCGTCAGGACCGTCCGGTCGTAGACCGGCAGCGACGGCGGGCCGCCGGCACGTGCGGGTGCGACGGCGAGGGGGCGGTCCGCGCGGCCCGTCAGCCGTCGCCGATCCTCCATGATCCAGTCCACCACCTCGGCCGGCGCGGGCAGCGGCAGCGCTCCCGCGAGCGATCCGTAGATCCACGTCTCCGACCGGCCCGTGCCGCGGCCCTCGAAGATCTCGGTGTTGAAGAGCACGCCGAGCGCGCGGACGCCGGTCTCGCGTGGAAACAGCACGCCGAAACCGCGGAGGTCTGACGAGGCGGGCGCGAAGAACGCGGTCGTGCTCACGATGGACGTCAGCGGGATCAGGCCGATGGCCTCGGCGAGCCGCGGTGCATGAGGTGCGACGAGCGCCGCCGCCGCCGGAGCCGACGTGGCCACAATCGTCGGGACGGACGGATCGAGCGTGTCACAGGCACAGCCGAACGCGAAGTCCACGCCGCGCGCGCGCAACGCGTCGAACAGCCGCTCGATGAACTCGCCCATGCCGCCGGCGGGCGCGGCAATGCCCGGCGACCGCGAACGCCGGCGTCGCGTCCCGGCTCCGCCGCCACGGCCGCCGAACACCGCGCTGGCCGACAGCCGGTCGGCCGGTGCCGCGTAGATGCCCTGCAGCGCCGGCGAGGCCAGCCACCGGGTGGTCGGCGCGCCGCCAATTCGCGTGCTCCAGTCGGCAATGGTCTCGCCATCGTGCGGCTTCAGATCGCGCCGCAGCCACGCCCATCCGGCGCGCGCGGCGAGTCCGGCCGTTTCGCTGACCGTCAACGGCCACCGGCGCGGCCGGCCGTCCCTGAAGATGAAGCGCCGCCGGCTCGCGTCGTTCGCGCGGCACGGCGTGAGTCCCAGGTCGCGGAACCAGCGCGCGGTTGTGTCGTTCCAGACGAACCCGTTGGCCGCGCGTTCGACCAGCCCCTGGGGTGTGCGGACGGTTTCGATGAGTCCGCCCGGGCCCGCCGCCGCCTCGACGACCTCGACCTCGGCGCCGGCCTCGGTCAGGCTCCACGCCGCCGCCAGTCCACTCAGCCCCGCACCGATGACACGGACCATGGCGTCAGTTCACGCACTTAACCGTCTCCGCACGGTCCGCACGAACGCGCGCATGCTCGCTTCGGGCGTGCCGGGGAGGACGCCGTGCCCGAGGCCGCAGATCCAGCCGTGACGCTGTTCGGGGGTGAGCGCGGCGAATGGCGCCAGGAACTCGTCGATCGCGCGTCCCAGCGCGGCGCCGGTGAGATGGAGCAGCGCCGGATCGAAGTTGCCCTGCACGAAGCCGCGGCGGCCGGGCGACGTCAGCACGCCGGCCAGGTCCCATCGCCAGTCGAACCCCAGGCCGGCCCATCGTCCGGGCAGAACGGGCGCCGCGCCCAGGTGCGCGGGATGAAGATTCCGCGCGTAGTAGCCCAGGCGTTCTGGAAATGCGTCTGCGAGGCGCGACAGGTCCGGTGCGATGTGACGGCGGAACGCCGGCGGGGCCAGTTCGCCGGCGGCCGTGTCGAAGATCATGACGAGATCCGCGCCGGCCTCGAGCTGCGCGCGAGCCATCCGCTCGAGGAGCGGCACGATGACGCGTGCAAAGCGCCGGTAGAGATCGAGCGAGGATTTTGCGCGGACGAGTGATCCGGTGTGCGAACCCTCGACGGCGTACACGAACAGCGTCCACGGGCCGCCCACGAACCCAATCAGTCCCTTGTCGGGTGCGAGGTGACGCCGCGTCACGGCCACCGCCTCGGCCTGGAACGCGAGGTCGGGCGCCGCCGCGGCCACCGGCCGCAGCTTCGCCAGGAACTCCGGCGTCAGCCGGCGGTTGAGTTTCGGCCCGCCGTCGTCGTACGAGAGCCCGAACCCGAGCGCCTGCAGCGGGAAGAGCAGATCGCTGAAGAGAATCGCGGCGTCGAAGTCGAAGTCCGTGATCGAAGCGAGCGCCACCTTCGCGGCCAGCTCAGGCTTGCGGCAGAGCGTTTCGAAGCTGTGCCGCCGGCGGAAGGCCTGATACGCCGCCTGATACCGGCCCGCCTGGCGCATGCACCAGATGGGCGGCACGGCTTGCGTCTCGCCGGCCAGCGCGTCGAGGAATCGGTGACTCACGCCGGCTCCGTGTCGGGCGCCCACTGATAACCGATGCCGCGCACGGATCGGATGAAGCGTCCGCCGTCGTCACCCAGCGCCTGGCGCAGACGGACGATCGCGTTGTCCACGGCGCGCGGCGTGGGGAACTGGTCGCGGCCCCACACGCGATCGAGAATCTCCGAGCGGTCCACGATGTTCGGCGCCGCTGCGATGAGCAGCTTCAGCACGCGCCCGTCGCGCACCTGCAGGAAGGACTTTTCGCCATCGGGCGTCACGATCGTCAGCGCGCCGAGGTCGATGGTCCGGCCGTGCAGCTGAAGCACATCGGGCACCCGCTGGGTCGCCAGCACGTGCCGGACGCGCAGCACGAACTCTTTGAGGTGAAACGGCTTCGGCAGGTATTCGTCCGCGCCGATCTCGAAACCCTCCAGCCGGTTCTCCGCCGAGTTGAGCGCGGTCATGAACATGACGGGGGTGAGGGAGGAACGCTTGATCCGCCGCGCGAGGCCGAAGCCGGAGCCGTCGGGCAGCTTCACGTCGAGAATCGCGAGGTCCCAGCGCTCCCGATCCAGGGCGCCTTCGGCGGCGGCAACCGTCTGCGCCCAGGTCACGTCGAGGTGTTCCTTTTCCAGCCGCTCCGTCAGCGTGCGGCCGAGCGAGGGGTCGTCTTCGACGAGCAGCACGCGCGCCATTACCGCGCCCCCGGCAGCTCGAGCTCGACCGCCAGTCCACGCCCCGCCGCCGTGGCGCCAAAACGCAACGCCCCGCCCATGCGCCCGGCGACCCGGCGGCAGACGAAGAGGCCCATGCCGCTGCCGCCTACCGATCCGATCCCTCGTCCGAACGGCTGACCCAGCCGCGGCACCGTTTCCGGCGCGACACCGCGGCCGTCGTCCACCATCTGGATGACGACGCGGTCGTCCCCGCCGATTGTCACCTCCACCTGGCGCGCGTCGCCATGCACCACGGCATTCTGAAGCAGGTTGCGGACAATCGTGTCGAACGCGCGCGCGTCCGCGGTGACCGCTGCCGAGCCGGCGACACGGACGTCGAGGTCGGGCCAGTCGCGCGCGAGTCGGGCAATGGACGCGGCCACGTCAAGCCGCTCCTCGAGCAGTCGGCCGTCGGGCTGTGCGACGAACAGGGAGTTCTCGAGCTGGATCTGCAGGCGCACCGTATCGCCCGCGAGCCGCTCGAGCGGCGCCCGCGGCGCGGTGTCGGGCCAGTCCTCGAGGAGGTTCTCCGCCTGGAGCTGCACCCGCGCGATCGCGGTCTTCAGGTCGTGCGTAAACGCCATGAAGAACGTCTCGAGCGCGTGGCGTCGCTGGTACTCGCGACGGATCGCCAGGACGAGCGCGATGCCGCCCGCCAGCAGCAGGGCGATGAAGACGGCGCCCTCCCAGACGAACATGCGGTGGAGGTTGGCGCCGGACTCACCGCCGGACCCGCCGTCGCGCAGCTGCCGCGTCAGGTTCAGGCCGACGACCAGCCACCAGGACGCGAGCGAGACGGTCAGGGCCACCCAGACGATGGCCAGGAGGTACGAGAGGCGTTGAGGCGCGCCGAGCGTCACCGCGCGTCCGCCTCGCGCGCGGCCTCCGCGAGCGCCCGCGCCGCGACGGCCAGCGTGTCTTCGTCGTGCGCGGCTGACAGGAAGCAGACCTCGTAGGGCGAAGGCGGCAGGTACACGCCCCGCGTGAGCGCGGCGTGGAAGAAGCGTGCGAACCACTCCGCGTGGCCCGACGGAATCCGATCGGGCCGCCGCACCGGGTCGCCCTTGCGGCGAATCCAGAAGATCGAGGCGTGTCGCACGACGTCCAGGTCGAGCCCGTCGGTGGCGAACTGCGCCGAGAGCGCGGCCGTGAACTCGGCGGTGCGCGCCTCCAGCATGGCCCACCCGTCGACGCGCTCCATCTCCTCGAGCGTCGCCAGCCCGGCGCGCATGCCGACGGGATTGGCGCTCAGCGTGCCCGCCTGATAGACCGGCCCGGACGGCGCCACCAGATCCAGCAGGTCGCGCCGGCCGGCGTACGCGCCCACGGGAAACCCGCCGCCGATCACCTTGCCGTAGCAGATGAGATCCGGCTGCAGGCCGAACATGCCCGCGGCGCCGGCCAGTCCGGTGCGGAAACCCGTGATGACTTCGTCCAGGATCAGCAGCGCCCCGGCGTCGCGGCATCGCCGATCCAGGTGCGCCAGCCACTCACCCCGCTGAGGCAGCAGGCCGTAGTTCGCCGGAACCGCCTCCAGAATGACCGCGGCGAGGTCGCCGTCCGCCGCGGCGAACGCTTCGTCAATCCCCGCTTCATCGTCGAGCGGCACGACGATGGTGTGCGCGAGCGTGCCGTCGGGGAGGCCGGCGCTCGACGCGGCGATGCGGCCGGCGAGCCCGCTGCCGGCGCGGACGAGCAGGCCGTCGGCATGGCCGTGGTAGCAGCCTTCGAACTTGAGGATGCGGGAGCGGCTGGTGGCGGCGCGCGCGACGCGAAGCGCCGACATCACGGCTTCGGTGCCGGACGAGACGAACCGCAGCCGATCGACCCACGGCACGCGCTCGATAATCCACTCGGCGAGCGCGAGCGAATACGGCTCGCAGGTGCCGAACGACCAGCCGTCGTCCACGGCGTCGTGCACCGCGCGGGCGACCGCCTGCGGCCGATGGCCGAGAATCAGGGGACCGAAGCTGAGGCAGAAGTCAATGTACGACCGGCCGGAGACGTCGGTGAGGCGCGCCCCGTCCGCCGAGGCCATGAAGACGGGCGTGCCGCCGACGCCGCGAAAGGAGCGGACGGGACTGTGCACGCCGCCGGGCGCCGTCTCGAGCGCTCGCCGGAACAAGTCGTCGTTCCGCGACGTCATGCCAGGCCGAGGACGCGCGCGCGCCTCGCGCCGTACGTGATGACGAACGCGGCGCCCGCGCGACGGAAGACGTGGAGGGTTTCGGTCAGCGCGGCGTCGA
This sequence comes from uncultured Solibacteraceae bacterium, assembly GCA_964517075.1. GTDB lineage: Bacteria > Acidobacteriota > Vicinamibacteria > Vicinamibacterales > SCN-69-37 > CAZFAT01. The sequence continues at coordinate 11,701 of CAZFAT010000208.1, read as the reverse complement.
AGTCGGTCAGGCCGCGTTCGGCGAGGGCGAGGAGGCCGGCGTATTCTCCGCTGACCTGATAGGCGCCCACCGGCGCCCGCGTGACGTCGGCGATCGGGCCGATGAGGTCGATCGAGGTCATGCCGGGTTTCACCATCAGCAGATCCGCGCCTTCGGCCGCGCAGCGGACGCTGGAGGCAATCGCATCCAGTCGCGCGCGGACGTCGATCTGGTAGTGCCGGCGATTGCCGAACTGCGGCGCGGAGTCCGCGGCGTGGCGGAAGGGCCCATAGAAATGGCTCGCGAACTTCGTGCTGTAGCTCATGATGGGCACGCGGCCGTGTCCGCCGGCGTCGAGCGCGGCACGAAGGTGCGCCGTGCGGCCGTCCATCATGTCGCTCGGGCTCACGCCGTCGGCGCCCTCGGCCGCCACCTGGACCGCCGACTCGGCGAGCGCATCGAGCGTGGGGCCGAGATCGATCTCTCCGGACGCATCGAGCAGCGCGCAGTGGCCGTGCGACGTGGACGAGCACAAGCAGATGTCCACCCAGAGATGCAGCGCGTCGCCAAAGCGCGACTTGATGGCGCCCACCGTCCGGGCCAGGTGCGTGAACTGCAGCGCCCGCGCACTCTTCGCGGCGGGCACCGCAAACAGGAGGAAATGCCGCACGCCCGCGTCGAGATCCCGCTGGACCGTCTGGAGCGCGGCCGCGACGCCATGCCGGTGGTTTTCGCCCAGGCCGTCGATGGGCTGGCTGCCGTCCACGCCTTCGACGACGAAGATCGGCTGGACGAGCTGGGCCACGGAGAACGTGGTTTCGGCCAGCATGTCGCGCAGGTGCGGCGTCCGCCGGAGACGGAGTCGGGACCACGGGGCTTGCGTGGCGGTCGAACTCAGCGTGTCACTGCCTGATGCCATTCGTCGTAATCCAGCCAGATGCTGAAGCGGCCCGTGGATCCGATGGCGTCGCCGACGACGCGCGAGGTCCGTCCGGGTCCGCTTGCGTGCCAGCCGCCTCGAATCGCCGGGTAACGCTCGATCGCTGCGAGAAACAGGCTGCCGCTCGTCCAGAAGAAGTGCGTGCGCCCGCCGAGGTCCGCCGGAAGTTCCTGCTCGACGACGTACGTCGCGAGCGCGTCAGGATCGCGTGTCGAGGCGTGCGTGACGCGTCGCCACGCCACCGTGCGGCCGGCCAGACGATCGACATCCGGCGACTCCTGATCGCCGAGGCCATCGGCGCAGCCGTTGACCCAGACGCCGCGCGCCGCCAGTCGATCCCAGGTGCGGCCCCCCGCCGCCCAGACCAATTGATCTTCGCCGATTGTCCAGCTGGCGGGTAGGGCCTCGGCCCGGGCCACCCAGAGGGCCTCGTGCGCGGCCGGCGGCGACGCGTCGAGCGGCCGGCGCCGCGCGCCCAACCGCTCGTCCGGACGCGGGTACAGGGCGGCGGGGAGAACCGTCGGCGGCGGGGTCGACGTCACGGTCAGAGACCAGGTCAACTGGTCCGGCCGGCCCGGCATTCGGGCGCGAACGCTCGTGACCTCCCCGTAGTCGCGCACCAGCACGGTCGCGCCCACGGCCTCGTGGCAGCCGCCGCCCAGCGCCTCGAGGATGGCGCGTTCGCGCATGACGGCCGCGAACGTCCCCGGATCGGAAATCTCGTCGACCATCGTCCGCATGTCCTCGCGCCCCGCGGCGATCTCGATGCCGATGGCACCCTGGGCGGGCGCGGCCGGGTGCTCGCGGAGCGGCAGCACCATCCACCGGCACTGGTCGAGCGCCGCGCGAATGGGCGCCCGCACGGCGTCAGGGGCGTCGTGCGAGAGCAGCCGATCGAGCGCGGCCTTCGCCACGACCAGCGCATCGCCGTCGCCGCGCAGCAGACGATTCACGCGCGTGGGGATGTTGCCGCGGACCGGCGTCAGCAGCAGGTTCTCGACGAGCCACGGCAGGCGTGGCCGCAGCGACGACTCGAGCTGCCAGGCCCGCCGCGGCGACGAGGAGAGCACCGTGAGCGTGGCGGGCCGCCGCGCGGCAATGTCCCGGCGGAACAGCAGTACGTCGCGCGGGTCCGCGCGCGGCAGCGTGCCGGCCACGACCGTCCCGGCCAGCGGGGCGATGGGCAGATCCTTCCAGGAGTGCACCGCGACATCGGCGGCGTCTTCGACGAGCGCGCGCGACAGATCGGCGGTGAAGACGCCCTTGTCGGGCATCGCCCAGAGTGCCGCGCGCTGATCGCGATCGCCTTCGGACGAGCGGGTGAGCCGGGTGACGTCCGCCGTGGGAAATCGCTCGCGGAACGCCCGGGCCACCAGTTCAGCTTGCAGGACCGCCAGGTCGCTTGCGCGACTGACGATCCTCACGCGCATAGATCGTCCCAGCCGAAGGGCCGGAGCTCGTCCCTGTTCAGGTAGGCGTGGCCCAGCGCGGCAACCTCGGCGCGAGCGGCCGCCACCGGTCCCGCGGCCGATCGGTCCTCAGTCCCGGCCTCCGCGAAGAGATCGTCGAGCGTCACGGCTGGTGTGGTCGACTCGAGGCGCGTGCGCTCATCGGCCGGACGGAGGTCGATGATGCGGAGGAGATGGGGATACCCGGCCGCGATGCGGTCGAGGTCCGTCGATCCGGCGGGCGCCGCGATGACGAGCACGGCCGGATCCGTGGACTGCACGCCGAACGGATCGGCGGCCGAGAAGAGCTGAAAGCGGGTGAACGCGGCGGGCGGCACCACAGCGGCTGGCGGGCGGCGCCCCCACTGATCGATGCGATGCCGCGGGACGAGCGCCGCGGCGATTTCCGCGGCCAGCGCGCCGGTCCCGACGAGCACGACGCGCGCATCAGGAGGCACATGGCCGCTGACGAGACCACTGTAAGAGCGGACACCGAAGCCCTGAAGATGCCGGCTGCGGATCAGTTTTGCGTCCGCCAGCACCCGCTGCCCGAGCCGCAGCAGCGAGCCATGTTCAGGCGCGGCAAGCGAGGCCAGGAACGTCTTGAACTGTGCCTGCACTTCCGTTTCGCCCAGGAGCGGGGATCGCAGGCCGCACACGATCTCCACGAGCAGCGCATACGCGGCACCGTCCGTGATGATGGCGGGGCCGGCATCGGCGTCCTCGCCGAGAAAGATGACATCGCGCAGGCACGTGCGCCAGAGCACCGCGCCGGGGGGGACGTCGGCGGCGCCGGGGGCCTGATGGAGGAGCGCAAGCCGCGCCATCTGCTGATCCTAGCGATGCCGGCCGCGCCGATTGTCACTGCTTTGTCACGTCGTCCGGGCTGTGTCGCCGGCTTGGCCGCGGATGCGCGGCCCCGGTAGCCTGACGTCATGCCGTCGTCGCCTCCCGTCGGTGTGATGCTGCTCCAGCTCGGAACCCCCGATGCGCCCACGGCGCCCGCGTTGCGGCGCTATCTGGAGCAGTTCCTCCGCGATCGCCGCGTGATCGACCTCTCGCGGGCCATCTGGCTGCCCCTCCTCTATCTGCGCATCCTCCGCACTCGCCCGGCGCAGTCCGCGCGGCTCTACCAACGGATCTGGACGGAGGCGGGCTCGCCGCTCGCCGTCATCACGAACGCCCAGGCGGCACGGCTCGCCGAACGGCTCGACCGCGACGCGCCGGGCCGCGTCAAGGTCGTCGTCGGCATGCGCTATGGCAATCCCTCGATGGCCAGCGCGCTCGAGGCGCTGGCCGCCGCCGGCTGCGACCGGATTCTCGCGCTTCCGATGTATCCGCAGTACGCGAGTGCGACGACGGGGTCGAGCCTGGAGGAGCTGACGCGGCTGATCGCGCCGCGTCGCGTCGTGCCGTCCCTTCGGATCGTGCCGCCGTACTTCGATGACCCGGCGTATCTCGGCGCGCTCGAGGCGGTGACCCGGGAGGCCCTCGGCGACTGGCGGCCGGATCACGTTCTCATCAGCTTCCACGGCATGCCGAAGCGCTACGCGGAACTCGGCGATCCGTATCCCGAGCATTGTCACGCCACGGCTCGCGGCTTCATGGAGCGGATGGGCTGGACGACGGACCGCACGACGATCGCGTTCCAGTCGCTGTTCGGCCGGGAAGAATGGCTGCGGCCCTACACGGCGGAGCAGCTGAAGGCGCTCGCCGCCCGGCGTGTGGAGCGCCTCGCGACCGTCTGCCCAGGCTTCACCGCCGACTGCCTCGAGACGATCGAGGAGATGGGCATGACCAACCGCGAGATGTACCAGCATGAGGAAGGCGGCGAGTACCGGCTGATTCCGTGCGTCAACGATCACCCGGCCTGGATCGACGGCATGGAAACCATCGTCCGCCGCGAGCTGCAGGGGTGGATATAACTTCGAACGTCAAACTTCGGCCCCGAACTCTGGCCGGACCCAGAGGCATAGCGTCGTGCGTTTCCCGTGCTGCCCGGAAGTGCTGGAGGCGGCGCGGTTGAGGTGCCCTGGCTCAGTCAGGCGCGCGCGGGGGCGGGTAACGGGACGGGTGTCGACACGGTCTCCCGCTTCTTCTGCTCGAAGCGCGCCACGCGGATGGCGGCGTCCACGTGCTGGGGATCGACGCGCCCGGTGAATTGCGCGCCAAGCGCGAGGATGAAGCGCGGCGACATCACCTGGCTGGTGACCACCGCTTTGGCTGTCAGTTCGACGAACTCGGTAGCGATGAGGCGCCCGGATATACGACCGTGCACCGTGATGTCCCGTCCGATGACGTCGCCGCGCACATCCGCGGTTTCCGAGATGACAACCGACGCGGGCTCGCAGACGATCGATCCTTCCAGCCGGCCCGCGATGACAATGTCCTCGTCGGAGTGGAGTTCGCCGACGACCACGAGGTTTGGTCCGATGGTGATCATTGCTGTTGATTGTGGCCCAAGTCTGCGCCTGTGGATCGCTGATCGCGAATAATCCTCCGCCATGGCCCAGGAGCGGACCGGGCGCGGCGGGGTCGGGACGGCGGCGGCCCGCCTCGCGAGGCAGCACATCAGCCGGCCGCGCAGGGACAGCGTCGCCGGCATGGTGCGGCGCCTGGTCGCGGTCCAGGCGCAGGATTTCGCGGGCGCGAAGTGGGCGATCGGGCTGCGGCTGAGAGGCGTAACCGAGGCGGAGGTCGAGCGCGCGTTCAACGCGGGCGAGATCCTTCGCACCCATGTGCTGCGGCCGACCTGGCACTTCGTGGCTCCCGACGACATCCGCACCCTGCTGGCGCTGACGGGCCCACGGATCCTGCTGCAGAACGGGTCGATGTGCCGCAAGCTGGGCCTGGACGCCGCCGCCCTCAGTCGCAGCGCCCGGGCGATCGACAAAGCGCTCGAGGGCGGCCGTCACCTGACGCGCGCGGCGATCGCCGCCGTCGTTCAGGCGGCCGGCATTCCGACGGACGGCCTGCAGCGGATGGCGTACATCATGATGCACGCCGAGCTCACCGGCCTCGTCTGCAGCGGACCGCGGGTCGGGAAGCAGTTCACCTATGCACTGCTCGAGGGACGTGTGCCGGCCGTGCGCCCGATGGGGCGCGATGAGGCGCTGGCCGAGGTGGCGACGCGCTACTACGCCACCCGTGCGCCGGCCACCGCGCACGACTTCGCGAAGTGGCGTGGCCTGACCGTGGCGGACGCCAGGCGCGCGTTTGCCGCGTTGTCGGCGCCGCCGGTAGTGCGCCCGGCCCGCGGCGCCCCGCGCGTGCATCTCCTGTCCATTTACGACGAGTACGTCTCGAGCTACCGCGATCGCAGCGCCATCGTCTCTCCTGAGCATGGCCGTCGCCTGATCAACCAGGGCGCCGCGCTCGTCTGGATCATCGTACGCGACGGACAGATCGTCGGCACCTGGCGCCGCGTGCTCGCGCCCGGCCGGGTGACCATTGAGCCGACGTTGTTCGTGCGGTTCTCACGTGCCGAGCGGGATGCCCTCGCGGAGGCGGCCCGGCGGTACGGCGTCTTTCTCGGACTGCCCGTGGACGTGATCGCCCCAAGGCCGTCACGCCTCATTTCGTCGAGTGGCGTGCCAGCCTGACCACGTGGTCGCCCCAATCCGTCGGCCACGGGCGTGGGCTCCGCGCCACGCGGGGCGCCCCGTCCGGCGTCACCCGTGCGGGGTACGCCAGTTCACGTGCAAACCGGGATTAGGATGGCTGGATGTCGATCCGTCTGTCCGGACTTCTGGTGGCCCTGCTCTCGTTCCCCTCCGTCGGTTTCGCGCAGGGCCCGCCGCCGCCCCGTCACGAAACCACTGGGGAGTTTGCGTTTGTCGGTGTCAGCGGCAATGCGTCCTCAACTACCGTGGGCCTCGGGCACGAGACCATTGCCCGACCGGGCACGTGGGTCTTCCGTCACCGGCTGTCCTTCGTGCGGAGTGAGTCCGAGGGGCTGCAGACCGCCCAGGCGCTGCTCTACACCCCGCGCGTGGAGAAGGTGATCCATTCGCGCCTGTCGGCGTTCGCCGAGTACGCGTATTTCCGAGATCGATTTGCCGGTGTGGCGAACCGGAACAGCGGCAGCGCCGGCCTTGCGATGACGGTGATCAGCTCCGACCGCCAGAAGCTCACGGCCGATCTGGGCGTCGGCTACCTCAACGAGGATCGGCTCGCTGGCGCCGACGTCTCGAGCGCCACCTGGGGCACCGGGGCGATCTACGTCCTGAGGCTGTCCGACACGTCAGAGATCAGCGATGACCTCGGGATCGTCGGAACGATCGACAATGCCGACGACTGGCGGCTCGATCACACCATCGCGCTTACGACGAAGCTGACGTCGGCCGTGTCGCTGAAGGTGTCGAACGCGGTGCGGTTCTCGAACTTCCCGGCGCCCGGGTTCAAGCGGACGGACACGGTGACCTCGGTGGCGCTCGTCGCCAGCTTCAAGCGACAGTAACGATGACTCCCGGTTCGCGCTGCCGCAGTCGCGGATAGCCCCGATAGCCCGATAGCCCAATAGCCCGATCACCAATAGCCGATCAATAACCCGATAGCCCAATCGCGATAGCCAATAATCAATAACAAATAGCCAGATGCTTAGGGTTTGCCCCCAAACTCCACCATCGCCACCGTCCGATCCCACGCCATGTAGAGCGTGCCGCGCGTGGCCTGCACGTCCACGAATCCGATCGTGAACTGCTCGACGGACCTCGGCGCGGTGGACACCTGCATGGGCGCCCGCAGCACGTCGTGCTTCGGGTTGTAGTTGTAGGACCCGTAGAGCAGGACCTTCTCGTTCGGGTCGTACTTCGTCTGGGCCGGCTGGTTGGTCAGCACGAGCGTCCAGGCGGTCTCCTTGAGATCGACGAGCACGTTGTACGTGCCCGGCGCCAGCGTGGTGCCGCCGATGACCAGCGGGACCTGCGTCGTCAGGCGCGTGGTTTCGTTCGCGCCCGCGCGCCAGAGGGCCGAGCCGTCGAGAACGGTCTGGCCGTACGTGGCGCCCGTCCCGAAGATGTTGCTGCGCCCCCGCAAGATCGGCCGGCCGTAGTCGATCGTGATCCACGAGCCGCCCTTGTACTCGCGTTGCTCGCCCGTGCTCCAGGTTCCCCCGACCTGGATGGCCGCCAGGCCTCGCGGGCTGGCAGGCAGGTTGACCGCGGGTTTCGTCTGGGCCGAAACTGCCAGGGTTGCCGCCAGCGCCATCATCGTCGTGCCGAGCCAGAACCGCAGCGTCATCACACACACTCCTCGCTTGAATACGTGATCGCGGGCCCGCCGCGCCGGGACCGTCAACAATAGCAGAGGCCTGGGTCTCGGTAGCGACCGTGCGTGGCCCGGGTTAACATCACCGCCGGGGGCTCAAATGGCGTTGGTCCGGCGCGTATTCGGCCTGGGCGTGGCCGTGGTGGCTGCCGTGGTGTTGTTCACCGGCGGCTGGCTGGTGGGGAGGACGGGGATCGGCGCGGTCGTGGAGCCGGCATCGCTCACCGATGCCGAGCGCGCGTTCGCGGAGCGGATGCGCGGCGTCACCCTCGTTGGCTCGTTCACCGTCGCGGGTCGCGAGAATCGTCCACCGCGCGCAGACCGCTACGAGATCGCCAGCGTGGAGAAAGTGGGCGACGACCTGTGGCAGTTCAACGCGCGCATGGACTGCTGCGGGTTGAATGGCAGCGTGATTCCCATCGCCGTCCCGATGCGCTGGGTGGGTGACACCCCGATGATCATGATGACCGACACCAGCCTGCCCGGCATCGGCACGTTCACTGTCCGCCTCTTCTTCTACGAGGATCGCTACGCCGGTACGTGGCAACACGGTGACACGGGCGGTCTGATGTTCGGACGCATTGAAAAGACCGCGGCACCTTGACGTGGCCGCGTGCATCTGGCTATCGCCTATTGGCTATTTGCTATCGCGATCGGGCTATCGGGCTATCGATCGGGTCATCGGGCTATCGTGATCGGGCTATTGGCCTACTCCGCGCGGAGCGCTTGCACCGGATCGACGCGTGACGCGCGCCAGGCGGGGATCAGCGTGCCCGCGAGCGCGGCGGTGATGACCGCACCCACCGCCATCGTCCACAGCCTCGGATTGGACGGCTGAAAGCGATAGAGGTACGCGCCGATGAATTGTCCCGCCCACGCGGCCACGGTCCCGCCAACCAGGAGTCCCGCGGCGACAGGCACCACCTGTTCCCGCACGATGAGCCCGACCACGCCGATTGGCTTGCCACCGAGCGCGGAACGGATGCCGATCTCGCGAGTTCGCCTGGACGTCGCCATCGCGATGAGCCCGAGGATGCCGACGACAGCGATGGCGATGGACGCGGTCGCGAAGACGCCGAAGGTCCACGCGTTCAGATGCCGGGCACGAATCGAATCCGCCAGCGCCTCGCGCATCGTCATGACGCGAGCGACAAGCACGGTCTCAATGGCTGCGATCTCCGTCCGAGAGCCGAGACGATCGGCAGTGGTGACGCTGAACTCGATGATCAGGCTGTCAGCTTCGGAATAACCGTGGTCCTCGCTCCACAGCAGCGCGAGGCTGCCGACGACGAGCGTGCCACCGAGGGTCAGCACCAGGGCAAGGGCGACCTCGCCGGCCACGAGCGCGCGGCGGGCCCACCCGCGCGTCGGCTTCGTGCTCTGACTCTGACCCGACCGCGCCCTCAGCGGGCTCAAGCCCGTGCGCGCGGCCACTGTCGCCGGCCACAGCGCTATCAGGAGCGACGTCACGAATACCGCAGCTGCGGCGAACAGCAGCACCCGAAGGTCGATCGTGGGGTCGTTGAGCAAGGGCAGGTCGTCGGGCAACAGGCGCAGGGTCGCCGTAAGGACCGGTGCCGCGAGCGCCACGCCGATCGACGTGCCGATCGCGGCAAGCACCAGCGCTTCCACACTCTGCAGGCGCGCGATCGCCCAGCCACCCGCGCCGATCGCCCGCCGCGGCGCGACCTCGCGCGCGCGATCCTCCACTCGCGCGATGCCGAGGCCCGCCAGGGTGAGGCAGGCGAGCAGGACGAGCGTGCCGGACGCCGCGGCGACGAGGGGTCGAACGCCCAGCACGTCGAGCAACTCAGGCGAAACGCTGACGGTCCGCACCTCCTCGAGATCCGCGGTTCTGCCCAGGGTGCTCTGGAGACCCATCACGCCAATCCGCACGTCGGGCGCCGCGACCCTCCAGCGCTGGATTTCCTCCGGCGACAACGAGGGCGTCTCGCTGGGATGCTTCGCGTACCCGCCACTGCCGACGAACAGTTCGCTCGAGGCCGGGTATGGCAGCGGCTTGAAGAGCACGCCGTCCACGATCGCGAAGGTTGTCGTGGCGAGCGCCATGCTCATGGCGATGACCCCGACGACGGTGGCGCTGTACCACGGCGATCGGCGCAGGGAACGCGCCGCCTGCGCGACGTCGCCGCCCGGAGCCGACAGTCCGAAGCGGCTGGTCAGGACCTCCGCGACCGCGTCGTACACGCGTCGGAACGTCGCGAACGCGACGATGGCGAGGCTCGCGCGCCAGTACCACAGCCGGGCCGCCAGCCGCGACCGGCGCGCCCGCCGCTGCCGCTCCTCCTCGAGGTCGCCGAGGATGGACTCGGCGAGGTTGGCGTCGAGCAGTCGATGGAGGAGCATGGACATGGGCGCGTTGGCCTACTTCACGCCTTCCAGGCCTTCCCACAGGCGGGTGAGCGCCCGGCGCGAGGCGCGCAGCGCGGCCGTCGCCGGCTTCGTGACCTCGTAGCACCGTCTGGCACGGCCGCCGCGCTCTGCCGTGGGTTCGGACTGGTAGGACGTCAGGAGGCCCTTCTTCTCGAGCCGGTCGAGCGTCATGTAGATCGCGCCGCGGGCCGCTCGCCGGCCGGTTCGCCGCTCCAGTTCCTGGTGGACCGTCACTCCGTAGGCCTGGCCGTCCCCCTGGCCGGCGCACAAGACGGCCAGGAGCACCATTTGTTCGAACTCTCCGAGCGCGGTCGGGCTCTGTGTCACGGCCGGCAGAATAGAACAACAATGTTGTTCAAATCAAGCGCGGGGCTTTCAGCCCCGCGGGCCTGTGCGGCGGGCTGAGGCCCGCCGCCTACGACGTGTTAGTGCGTCAACTGAACTGAGCAGCGGTTCAGAACAGGCGCGCGTCGGCGTCCGTGGCGTCGCGCTCGCAGAGCCCGTGCACGCCCGCGCCGAGCAGCCGGACCGGCCGCCGCCCGACGTCAGTCTTCTCGAGCAGCGCGACGGCGCGGCGGACGATGGCGTCCGCGTCGTTCGTGGGCGCAGTGCTGTGGCTGCGGGTGATGGTCGTGAAATCGCCGTAGCGGACTTTGATCGTGACGGTCTTCGCGAGAAGGGTGTGGCGGGCCAGCCACTCGGCGTTCTCGCGCGCGAGTTCCGCGATGTCCTCCCGGATGCGATCGAGGTCGGTCAGGTCCTGTGCGTACGTGCATTCGCTCGACGATGACTTCGCGGGACGGTTCGGTTCGACGGGCCGGTCGTCGTGGCCGGACGCGAGCGCCAGGAGCCACTCGGCCAGGCTGCCCACGGCCGCGCGCAACGCGGACGGATCGGCGGTCCGCACCTCGATGAGACGGGTGATGCCGTGATCGCGCAGGCGTCGCGCGGTGACCGGCCCCACGCCCCACAGCGCCTCGACCGGGAGCTCGCGCAGGAACGGTTCGACGCGCTCGGGCGCAATCACCGTCAGGCCGTCCGGCTTGCGCCACGCCGACGCCACCTTCGCGAGGAACTTGTTGGGCGCCACACCCGCCGAGGCCGTGAGCCCGGTCGTGTCTCGAATCGCCGCCTTCAGTCGCCGGGCCACGATCATGCCAAGCGGTTCATTCCACGCGTTCGTCGTGACGTCGAGGTACGCCTCGTCGAGCGACAGCGGCTCGACGAGCGGCGTCACCGACCGGAAGATCTCGAAGACTTGCGACGAGGCCGCGCGGTACTTCTCGAAATCTGGCCGGACGATGACGAGGTGTGGGCAGAGCCGGACGGCGCGGGCCATCGGGATCGCGGAGCGGACGCCGAACGCGCGCGCCTCGTAGCTCGCGGCCGCCACGACGCCGCGGCCCGCCGGCGAGCCACCCACGGCGACCGGCTTGCCGCGAAGCGCCGGCGCGTCCCGCTGCTCGACGGACGCGTAGAAGGCGTCCATGTCGACGTGGATGATGCGGCGGACCGGCGCACCCGACAGCTTTGAGGTGTGAGCCATGAGCTCCACGGCTGACACGCCGTCCCTCGCCGTATGATGGCACGGCACCAGGCGTCCGCCCACCGGAGGAGATCCGATGACTCAGTCTGCCGTGACGATTCCACCCGCGGACCGCACGCTCGCGGC
>CAZFAT010000207.1:0-16347 GCA_964517075.1 uncultured Solibacteraceae bacterium | reverse complement strand
TCCTTCGAGATCCGAGTCGACACGGCGCAAGGACAGCAGTTCGTCCCTGTTCATGAAGCCTGCCTCCGCCCACGCGGCATACAGGAGCGGCGCCGCGTGCCCCTTCGACAGCACGAACCGATCGTTGTCGGGGTTCTGCGGGTCGCGCGTGTCGTACCGCATCTCGGCGAAGAACAGCGCGGCGACGATGTCCGCCGCCGACATGCACGACGTCGGATGGCCGGATCCGGCTTCGGTGGTCGCGCGAATCGAGTCGATCCGAAGCTGCGTGGCGAGGTTCTGAAGTGCGGCGAGTGAAGGCTCGGGCATGCCCAGCCATCATAATCCCGGAACGCGCTGGAGCTGACCCGGTCGCGTTCCCTGCGGCCGCCACATCGAGTCAGCGGCCTTTCCGTATAATCCCTCCATGCCGCTCCTGCGCTTCGCCGCGCTGGTGGCGCTGGCGCTGTGGGTTGGCGGGCTCGCGACGCTCGGCGGCCTCGGGGCTCCGGCCATCTTCGACACCCTGGCGCCGCACGATGCCACGGGCGGTCTCGCCGGCCGCGTCTTCGGCGCGATCTTCACGCGCATCCAGTACCTGGCCTGGCTGCTGGCGCTCGTCATCCTGGCGTCACTCGGGGCCCGCGCGGCAATCGGCCCGCGGCCGCGTCGCTTCGGCCTGCGCATGTGGACGGTCGCCGCCATGCTGGCGGCCAGCCTCGCCGGCGTCTTCGTGATCGCGCCCCGCATCGACGCGCTGCGGGCGGACACCGGCGCCAGCCTGCGGACGCTGCCGGCCGGCGACGCACGGCGGGTGACGTTCGGCCGGCTGCACGGCCTCTCCACCGTCCTCGCCGCGCTCACGGTCGCCGCCGGACTCGGCCTGATCTGGACCGAGATGCGCGACCCGCACTAGGCCAGCCAGCACGTCGCGTCCATCGTCGTCGGAAGGCTCGTTACCGCGGCGCCTGCACTTCCAGGCGGCCGAGGTTGAGCTTCCTCAACCCTGCCTCGATTCGCGTGCGATCGCCCACGGCGACGACGATCATCTGGTCTGGATCCAGGTAGGTAGCCGCGGCTTTCTGCACGGCGGCGGCGGTGACCGCACGGATCGCCGGCGGGAGCACGGCGTAGTAATCGAGCCCCAGGCCGTAGACAAACAGGCTGCCGAGCGCCCAGACGGTGTTGCCCGTCGTCTCGAAATCCGCGGGCAGGGCACGGGCAATGGCTTCGCGCGCGGTGTCCAGCTCATCCGCGGACAGTGGCGCCTGGCCCATCCGCCGGACCTCTTTCAGAATCTCCGCGACCGCTGGCGCGGTCGCGTCCGTCCGAACGGCCGACGTGACCCAGAAGGGCCCCGGATGCTTCCGGAACACGAACTGCGATCCCGCGCCGTAGCTGTAACCGTGCTCTTCCCGGAGGTTGACGTTGAGGCGGCTCGAAGCGAGACCCCCAAGGGCGGCATTCATGACGACCACGGCCGGGTAGTCGGGCGTGGACCGCGGCGGCCCGATCGTGGCCACGACCAGTTCGGTCTGCGGGGAACCGGGCGCGTCAATCACGATGATGCGCGCCGGCGCGCGGCGAGGCGGGCCGAGCGTCACCGGCTGCGCGGGCCCGGCGGCCCACCCCCCGAACGCCCGCTCGACCACCGGCCGCAGCGCGGCCTCATCCAGCGGCCCCGACACGACGAGCGCCGCGTTGGCCGGTACGAAATGATGCGTCCAGGACGCGACAAGGTCGTCGCGCGTGGTGCGCTCGACCGACTCCCTCGTCCCGAGCTCAACGTAGCCGTAGGGATGCACCGGGCCAAACAGCGCGGCCACCGCCGAAACCACGGCCACCTGGTTGGGGTCCTGGCGCATCGCCTGCAAGCTCGCGAGCCGGCTCGCCCGCACGCGATCCACTTCCGCTGCTGGAAAGGTCGGCCGCAGCGAAACGTCGGCCAGCAAATCGAGCGCCGCGGCGAAGTGGCGCGTCAGCGACGCGACCGTGATGGCCGTGGAGTCCTTCGATGACGTGGCTTCGAGCGACGCACCCAGCCGAGCGACGTCGGCCGCGATGGTCGGGGCATCACGGGACGACGTGCCCTGGTCGAGCATGGCGGCCGTGAAGTTGGCGAGCCCGGTCCGATCCACGGGGTTCGCGTCGCCGCCCGACTTCAGCACGAGACTCGCGCTCGCCACGGGCAGCCCCGGCCGCGCGTGGTAGAGGACGGTGAGACCGTTGGCGAGCGTGAAGGCCCGCGGCGTCGGGAGCGAGGCTGCGCGAGGCGGGCCCGGCGCCGGTGCGGTCGTCCGCCAGGGCTCGTCCGGGTTGACGGCCTCGGGACCCGCACCGGGCCCGGCCGCCACGATCGGCGCGGGAACAGCCGCCCCGGGTTCAGGCGTACCGGGCACCGCGTGGACCACGACCCTCGCGGACGGGGCCAGATAGGACTCGGCAAACGTCCTCACCGCGGCCGGCGTGACCTTCCGGTGCGCGTCGACATAGGCCGGTAGGTGCCCGGGATCGCCGACGTAGTGGTTGAAGAGGTTGAGCGTGTCGGCGACGCCGCCAAATCCGCCCAGCACGTCGAGCCCCTGCAGCATCGAAGTCTCGAACGTGTTCGTCGCTCGTTCGACCTCGATGGGCTCGGGACCCGTCTGCCTGAACCGCTCGACCTCGTCATGAATCGCGGCCTCGACCTCCTGGACCGTCCGGCCGGGCCGGACGGTGGCGATGATCTGGAAGGTGGAACCCAGCGCGAGTGACAACTGGAATGCGACGACGTCCTGCGCGATCTGCTTTTCGTAGACCAGGCGGCGGTACAGCCGGCTCGAGTTGCCGCCACCCAGCGCGCTCGCCGCGACGTCGGCCTCGGCATCCCCCGGCTTGAAGAACGACGGCGTCACCCAGGCCATGTAGACGCGCGGCAACTGGATGCGACCGGGCACGACCGCGCGCCGCTCCGCCGTGAGGCGGGGCGGCTCCACGGAGGGCCTCGGGACGTCCGGCCCCCGGCTGAGGGTGCCGAAGTACTTCTCGACCAGCGCTTTCACGGCCGCCGGGTCGAAGTCGCCGGCAATTGCGAGACTCGCGTTGTTCGGGCGGTAGAACTGCTTGAAGAACGCCTTGACGTCCTCGAGCCGCGCGGCCTGGATGTCGGCGTGCGATCCCATCACGCTCGTGTGATACGGATGGCCCTCGGGATACAGCAGGCGATAGACGGCCTCGTTCACGAGGCCGTAGGGACGGTTCTCGATGACCTCGCGCCGCTCGTTGCGCACGACGTCCTGCTGGTTGTCGAGGGCGCGCTGATCGATCGTGTCCAGCAGATAGCCCATGCGATCCGACTCGAGCCAGAGCGCCAGCTCCAGGTGGTTCGACGGGAGTGTTTGAAAGTAATTCGTGCGGTCGAGATTGGTGGTCCCGTTGACCGTCGTCGCGCCGGCGGCGTCGAGCAGGCGGAAGTGCGAATCGCCCGGCACGTGCTTCGACCCCTGAAACATCATGTGCTCGAAGAGGTGCGCGAAGCCGGTGCGGCCGGGTGGCTGATTGGCCGGACCGGCGTGATACCAGACGTCGACCGCCACGAGCGGCAGCCGGTGATCCTCGGACAGAATCACCTCGAGGCCGTTCGGCAGCGTGTATTTCTCGAAGGGGATCGCGGGCAGCACGGCTGCCTCGGGCGGTGCGTCGCGGCCGCACGCGGCGGCGCCCGTCACGACCAGCATCACCAGCACGTGGTTGAATCTCATCATCATGCGCATGGAGTGTCGGGGGAACGTCGTGGCAGTATAGACCGCCATGCCGCCGCCCTTGCGCCACGTCATCACGCTCATTGCTGGTGACGGCATCGGACCGGAAGTTACCGGGGCCGTCGTCCGGATCCTCGCCGCGTCGGGCGTGGACATCGACTGGGACCCTCACGAAGCCGGTCAGCGGGCGGTCGAGGCTGCCGGAGATCCCCTTCCTCGGACCCTGCTCGATTCCGTCATCCGCAACCGTGTCGCGCTCAAGGGGCCGGTGACGACGCCCGTCGGGTCGGGCTTCACGAGCGTCAACGTCGGCCTGCGGAAGGCGCTCGACTTGTTCGCGAACCTGCGGCCCGTCGCGAATCTTCCCGGCGTGGCGAGCCGCTTCCAGGACGTCGACCTCGTCATCGTCCGTGAGAACACCGAGGATCTCTATGCGGGTCTCGAACACGTCGTGGTGCCCGGCGTCGTCGAGAGCCTGAAGATCATCACGGAGAAGGCGTCCACGCGCATTGCCGAGTTTGCGTTTGCCCATGCCCGACGCCTGGGCCGCCGGAAGATCACGGCGGTGCACAAGGCCAACATCATGAAGCTCGGCGACGGCCTCTTCCTCGACTCGGCCCGCGCGGTCGCGCGTCGGTTCCCCGACGTGGAGTACGACGAGCGCATTGTCGACGCGGCGTGCATGCGGCTCGTGATGCGGCCGGAGGACTTCGACGTGCTGCTGCTGCCCAACCTCTACGGCGACATCGTGTCGGACCTGGCGGCGGGGCTCGTGGGCGGGCTGGGCGTCGTGCCCGGCGCCAACCTGGGACACGAGGCGGCGGTGTTCGAGGCGGTGCACGGCAGCGCGCCGGACATCGCCGGACAGAACGTCGCGAATCCCACGGCGCTGCTCCTGTCGGCGGTACTGATGCTCGATCACATCGGCGAACCGGCGGCCGCCGGCCGCATCCGTCAGGCGCTTCGGCAGACGCTCGCCGGGACTGTCCGGACGCGGGATCTGGGCGGCACGGCGTCCACGAGCTCGTTCGCCGACGCGGTCATCCGGCACCTGGAGCGTGGTTGAGTGACGGCTTTCCGTATATAGTTCGGCTCGGTGAAGGCGGACGACATTACCCGGGCGGTGCTGGCGCGCGATGATGTCGCACGGTATCTCCGCACGGGCGACGGGTCGGACGAGAGCCCGCGGGAGCGCATCGAGACCTATCACGACGAACTGCGCACCACGCAGCGCTACCGGTTCTACCGCGCCCTCCAGCACCCGCTCTATCCGATTCTCCGCAAGGTCCGGCGAGTGGCCGAGCACCTCGAGTACGCGGCCGACGCGACCCGCCGCGGCCATGTCGTGTACGTCTCGAATCACAAGAGCCACCTCGACTATCTGGTCGAACCGCTGGTGCTGGACGACAACGGCATTCGTCCGCCGCTCCTCGCCGCGGGGATCAACCTCTTTGGCGGCGCGCTGGGTCTGTTGCACCGGCACGTCACGGGCGCCATTCCCATCCGCCGCAACAGCAAGGACCCGCTCTATCTCGTGACGCTGCGCGCCTACGTGGCCGAGGTGCTGAAACGCCGCGACGTCCTCTACTACGCGGAGGGCGGCCGCAGCTACAGCGGCGAGATGAAGTCGCCCAAGACCGGGCTGCTTCAGGCAGCGCTGCAGGCCGACCGCCACGACCTCGTCATCGTGCCGATGGCCGTCGCCTACGACCTGGTGCTCGAGGAACGCATGCTGGCGCGCGAGGCGCTGCGCCGGCGGTCGCGTCCGTTCGCGCAGGAAGTGGCGGAGATGGTGCGGCACGCCGTGGGGTACCGCTCGCGGGCCTTCGTCACGTTCGGGCCGCCCATCGCGCTCAGTACGTACGATCCCGAATCGCGGCGCGATCTGGTCTCACTGGCACACCGCGTGCAGTCCCAGATCGGCCTGCTCTACAAGGTCCTGCCGACGGCCCTCGTCGCGGCGACCGCGCGGCCGCAGATGACCCGGCAGGAACTGGTGGGCCGGCTCGACGAGCTACTGGCGATGCTGACGGCCGGCGGCGCCAACCTGGCCGTCGAGACCGGCCAGCAGGCTGCGGAGGAAGGCCTGACGCTGCTCGCCGAACGCGGCGTCCTGGTCGAGCACGGCTCCTGCATCCGCGTCCGCGATCGCCTGGTCCTCCGTTACTACGCCCGCACGATCCAGCATCTCCTGCACGGGCACCGGACCACGCATTGATGGTCGGGGCGCTGTCGAAAGCCACGTTCGGGGCGCTGGCCGGCAGCACGATTCTGAAGCGACTCGCCTCGCGCTACGGCCTGCGGCGTCCCGACAGCTTCGCCCGGCGCTTCGTGGCCGGCGAGCGGCTCGAGGACGCGATTGCCGTCGCGCAGGCGATCGAGCGTGAGGGCTTGCTCGTCTCGCTCGACTACCTCGGCGAGCGTGTCGCCACACGGGACGCCGCGACGGCTGCCACGAAGACCTACCAGGATCTCGTCGGCGCCGTGACCGCCGCCGGCATCAGCCGGAATCTGTCGCTCAAGCTGACGCAGCTCGGGCTGGACATCGATCGGGCCACCGCCATCGACAACCTGCGGCGCATCGTCGAAACGGCGAGCACGGCTGACTGCTTCGTGCGCATCGACATGGAGAGCTCGGCGTACACCGACGAGACGCTCGATGTCTTCGAAACGCTGTGGAGCCTCGGCTGCCGCAACATCGGCATCGTCATCCAGGCCTACCTCCGGCGGTCGCGCGAGTACGTCGAGCGCATGAACGGGCTGGGGGCGCGCGTGCGTCTGGTGAAAGGCGCGTACCGCGAACCGACCGAGGTCGCGTTTCAGCAGAAGAGCGAAGTGGACGCCGCGTTCGTGGAGCTGATGCAGATCCTGCTCATCTCCGGTCACTACCCCGCCATCGCGACCCACGACGAAGCCATCATCGAGACCACCCGCCGATTCGCGGCCGACATGCAGGTGGGCGTCGGGCAGTACGAGTTCCAGATGCTGTACGGCGTTCGCCGCGATCTGCAGAAGTCTCTCGCGGCCCAGGGTCACCCGTTCCGGGTCTATGTCCCCTTCGGCCGCGAATGGTATCCCTACTTCATGCGCCGCCTCGGCGAGCGGCCGGCCAACGTGGGGTTCGTGGTGAGGAATATTCTGGGGGAGAAAGCACGGTAGTTATCGGGAACCACGACTCCTACACATGTCCCGCCTCTCCCCCTACGTCGTCGCCATCACCGGAGCTTCGTCGGGGATTGGCCATGCCACGGCGCGGCAGGTGGCCGCGGAGGGAGCGGCCGTGGTGGTCTCGGCGCGGCGCGCCGAACGGCTGACAGCCCTCGTCGAGCAGATCGCGGCGGCGGGCGGGCGCGCGCTCGCGGTGCCGGGCGACGTGACGAACGACGCGGACATGGTGTCGCTGGTCGATCGAACGGTCGCGTCCTTCGACCGGATTGACGTGATGATCTGCAACGCGGGCATCGGGTATCACGGCACGCTCGACGAGACATCGCCGGAGGCGATGCGCCGGCTCGTGGACGTGAACCTGCTCGGCACGCTGTACGCGGCGCGGGCGGCCCTGGTCGTGATGCGCCGGCAGGGGACGGGCCACATCATCGCGGTCTCCTCGATCGCCGGACGCCGGGGCGTGGGCGGGTCGCCGTTGTACTCGGCCACGAAGGCCGCGCAAATCGGGTTCATCGAGTCGCTCCGCGCGGAGTTTGCCGGCAGCGGCCTGCACGCGTCGGTGATCCTGCCGGTCGTCACCACCACGGAGTTCCACGACACCATCGCGCGCGACTTCGGCTACGCCGTCAGTGGCACCGGGCCGCGCCAATCCGCCGAGGATGTCGGCCGGGCCATCGCCGACTGCATCGTCACGCCGCGGGCCGAGGTGTACCCGTTTGCGAAGGCGCGCTGGCTGGCCCTGATGAACGCCGTCGCCCCGGCCCGCACGGATCGGCTGGTGCAGCGATGGGGGCGCCGCCGCAAGCCGCATCCTGGTGGCAGCCATGGCTCCGGCGGCTGACCTCGCGGCCGCGATCGCCCGCGGCGTGCGGGAATCAGGCGGACGCGCCCTGCTCGTCGGCGGGGTCGTCCGCGACAGCCTGCTCGGCCGTGCCTCGAAGGACGTCGACCTCGAGGTCTTCGGCATGCCGGCCGACCAGCTCCGCCCCCTCCTCGACCGGTTCGGCCGCGTGGACGTCGTCGGCGAGAGCTTCACGGTCTTCAAGATTGGCCACGTGGACGTGTCGCTGCCGCGCCGGGAGTCCAAGGTCGCGCGCGGCCACCGGGGATTTGCCGTTGAAGGCGACCCCGCGATGTCCGTCGCCGACGCGGCGCGCCGCCGCGACTTCACGATCAACGCGATCCTGCGTGATCCGCTCACGGGCGAGATCCTCGATCCCTTCGGCGGCCGGGAGGACCTGGCCGCCCGCCGCCTCCGCGTCGTCGATCCGTCGACGTTCGTTGACGACAGTCTTCGGGTGCTGCGCGCCCTGCAGTTCGCCGCGAGGTTCGAGCTGTCGATCGACGATGACACGAAGCGCCTGCTGGCGTCGATCCCGCTGGACGACCTCCCTGCCGAGCGCATCTGGGGTGAGATCGAGAAGCTGCTGCTTCAGGCCGAACGGCCGTCCATCGGTCTGGCGCTTGCGCTCGAGCTGGGCGTCGTCGCCCGGCTCTTCCCTGAACTGCTGCCGCTCACGACGTGTGAACAGGATCCGGAGTGGCATCCCGAAGGGGACGTGTGGACGCACACGCTGATGGTCGTCGATCAGGCACGCATGCGGACCGAAGGGCTGGACCGGGGGCGGGCGACTGCCCTCATGCTGAGCGCCATCTGCCATGACCTCGGCAAGCCCTCGACCACGCTGCACGCGGACGGGCACGTGAAGTCGCCCGGGCACGAGGACGCTGGCGTGCCACTGGCGGAAGCCGTGCTCGACCGGCTCAACGTGCACTCGATGGACGGGTACGATGTGCGCGGCGCCGTCATCGGCCTCACGCGACATCACCTTCGCCCGGTGGCGTTCCGCAAGTCGCCCACGCCGGTGGGCGATGGCGCCTTCCGCCGGCTGGCGCAGAAGGTCGACCTCGAGCTGCTGGCTCGGTTCGCCACGGCGGATTGCCACGGCCGGCGTGGCACGTTCGACTGCTCCGCGATTGACTGGTTCCTCGAGCGCGCGCGGGCACTCGGCGTCGAGCACGCGCCGCCCAAGCCGCTCGTGCTCGGGCGCCACTTGCTCGATCTCGGCATGCGACCCGGGCCGGCGATGGGCGAGCTGCTGCGGCGCATCTACGACGCTCAGCTCGATGGCGAAATCACGTCACTCGACGAAGGTCTCCGAAGAGCGAGGGAGCTATTGGAGACGGCACATTGACGATTTGTTGATCGCGTCAGTGATGATTGGATTGATGATTGAATCATTGACGATTGATGATCGAGGGCATCGGGTCACACGGACCTCGGTGCTGACGGCACTCGCGCTGCTGTTTCCCTTCATCGCAGCCGCCCAGGAGCGTCGGCCGCTGCCGGTCGCGGTGGTCGAGGTGCGTGGCGTGACGGGAAGTCTGATGGACGACCCGGTCACGGCCAGCGATTTCGGGCTGTCCACGGACGTCCTCCCTGACCGTGCGTGGGGCGGCGTGGCGGGCCTGCACGTCTATCCCTTGCGAGGGCCCGGACTGGCCCTCGGGATCGGCGGCGAAGGGCTGCTCGCACGCGGCCGATCAGCGCTCGTTGATGCCGGCGGCGCCCCGATCGGCAACCACGTGGTCCGACAGCTCCAGGGGCTCTCGGGCATCGTCTCGCTGAACTTCGGGCACCAGGGCGGCTGGAGCCACATCAGCGGGGGACTCGGCCCGCTGCGATTCAAGAACGCATTCTCGCCGACGCTGACACTGCCCACGCCAGCCGCTGACGCGCCGTATCTCCTCACTCTCAACGCCGGCGCCGGTGCCCGGTGGTTCCTGTCCGATCACGTCGCGTTCGGCTTCGACGTGCGGATGTACTTCACACGCGCCGAGGCCGGCACGTCAGCCTCGGCCAGCCGCCAGGCCGCACGCCTGATGCTGCTGTCGGCGGGCGTCACGATCAAGTAGCGCGACGGAATCGGCTGCGAGCACCCTTTCAGTACAGCCTGAAGTCCATCGTTAACCGCATCCAGGTAATTACCGGCTTGCCATCGAGCGTCGCTGGCTCGAAGCGCCACTGACGAATCGCGATCAGGGCCTGCGCGTCGAGATCAGGATGGAGACTCCGGGTGACGCGGGCGCGCTCGACAGTGCCATCGGTACCGACGACAGCCTCGAGCTCCACCGAACCCTGAACCTTCGCGCGCATGGCCTCCGACGTGTACCTCGGGTGCACGGTGTAAATGGCTTTCGCGGCCGTCAGGCCCGGCGTGCCCGGCGCGAGCGCACCCTGCCGGAATTCGAGGTCCTCCTGGCTGGGCGAGATCTGTTTCGGATCCCGTGGCGGGGCGGCAGGCGACACAGGCGTCTGAGCCGAGTCCGGCCCCACCCCTGGTGCGGATTGTTTGCCGAGTCTGAAGTCGAGAATCAGCGTGACAAGCGCGCGAACCGGGCTTCCCGCGGCATCGACGGGCGGCCTGAACACCCAGCGTCTTGCGGTCTCCATCGCCTGTCGGTCGAGGCCGAACTGGCGGTCCAGGCTCTTGACGACACGCACGTCGCCGACCGTGCCATCAGTGAGGACCACCGCTTCGATCTCGACAGTTCCTTCAAGTCCGGCCTGGATCGCTGCGGCGGTATACGTAGGCTGGACAATCCTGACCGCGGTAATGCCTCCTCCGCGGTAGTAGTCCTGTTTGCGTGGTGCCGGACGACCATCTTCGGGAGGGACGGCCGGCGGCGAGGCGCGATCGACGGGCCCGGCAGCGACCGGCGGGCTCACTATGTTAGATTCCGCGGTTTCCGCGGGAACCTGCATCGGAACCGTCGCGGCCATCGCAGTCGACTCGGCGGCCTGGGTCGTCAGGCCGTGCTCGTGCCCGCGGCCAATCCCGGCCGCCACCGGTCCCAGAACCAGCAGCGCGGCCAGCGCCATCGTGAATCCGCGCGGCGGCGCGGCGAGACGTCGTGACCGATAGCTCATGATGACCTCCACGCGCCGTCCGAGGGAGGACCCGGCGGCGCTCGAGAGCAGTGGCTGCGGGACGGCAAGACCGAACCGGCACACCGTCACCAGTGTCTCGGCGTAGGTCCGCGGCGCCACGCCGGCGTCGAGCGCTTCCCGATCGCACGCGCGCTCTCGCTCCTCGACCAGCCGCGCGCTCATCCACCACACGAGGGGATGGAACCAGAACGCAGTCTCCACGAGCGTGTGCACCAGAGCGGCAACGTTGTCCCGTCGGCGGAAGTGCGCGATCTCATGCGCCACGATCGACGCCATCGCGGCGTCGCTCAGCCGCGCGGACAGGCCAGCCGGCCAGAGGAGCACGGCGCGGCGAAGCCCGAAAAGCGCCGGCGTCGTCACGCCCGGCACCAGGCGCACGGTCACGGTCCGTCGCGCGGCCTGCGATCGCGCCAGCGCGCGCCCGACCGCGCTGACTTCGCGGCCGGACCTCAGCTCGGTACCGGTCGCCACGACCGACCTGACCTTCTGCCCGCGCGTCCACCGGAGCAGCAGGAGCGCCAGCGCGCCCGTCGCCCAGATGACCACGGCGGCGATCGGCAGCAGGCTGCGCAGAGCCAAAGAGTGGTCGTCCGGCATCCCGGCGCGTGCCTCCGCCCAAATCGTGAAGGGTTCGCCCACGATCTGAAACGTAGCCGTTGGAAGTACTGGAATTGGCACCGGCATCAGCATCGGTGCCCACGCCTCGCCCACCGCGACGAGGAGCGAGGACGGGATCAGAAACTTCACGGAGGCGGCTAGCCACAGCGCGTGCCGGAGCGACGGCCGGCCTGGCCCGGCCAGCCAGACGAAGAACGCCGCAATGGCGACGCCGAGCGTGGATTGCCAGAGATGGTCGCCGAGGGCCCAGCCCGCGCCGCCGCCGAGGATCAGGTCCCACCACGCCTGCGTCATGGCTTCTTTCTCCTTGCGGTCTCCTGCAACAGCGCCTCGGCTTCACGCAGGTCGTCCAGGCTCAACTGGCCCGATTCAATGAGGTGGGCCATCACAGGCTGCGTTCGGCCGCCGAAGATCTGCAGGAGGTCGTCGATCATCCGGCGCTCGGCGACGTCCCTGGCGATGGCGGCCTCGAAAATGTGGGCATTGCTGATCTTCTTGACCCGGCGGACCGCCTTCTTCGCTTCCAGGCGGTAAATCATGGTCTGGACGGTCGTATAGGCCGGCCGCTCCGCGGCCGGAAACGACTCCTGCACCTCACGAATCGAGGAAGCACCGCGCGTCCACAGCGCTTCCATGATCTGCAGTTCCAGCCTTGTCAGACGGGGCTTCGGCACGGGTACTCCTACGAGTGAGGTTAGTACTACTACAGATGTAGTTATTGCGCAAGCAAGGGGGCAATGTCAGGCCGACCTGAAGGTCGGCCTCTCCATCGCATACTCCATCACCTACCGGATGAAGCGCCCGACGAACCCGCCGCCGGCGGCTAGCTCGAGGGCCAGCGAGTCCGATCGGCTGTGCGTGGAGGTCTGGACGGTCACGGTGGAGCCGTCGGCCCCGTCCCGCACGAGCGTCGCGCGGTGAGGACCGTCGCCGAGAAACGACAGCGGCACGCGGACGGACTTGGCCTCGGGGCCACACATCACGGCCAGGACCCAGGTCTGGCCCGTCCGCCGCGCGTACACCACGAGTTCGCCGATTTCAGAGCCGGGCAGCACGACCGTCTCATCCCACACGGCCGGAATGCTCTTGATCACGTCCACTGCCGGGCTGCTCAGGATGCTCTGCGGATTGGCGGCAATCGTCAGCAACGGGCTCGAAAAGACCGCGAGGCTCGCGATCTGGTGCGCGACGCTCGAGTCGCGACGCCGCTCCGTGAAGACCATCGTCGTGTACTCGGCCGGCCCGGCCAGGTATCGCGTGAAGGGCACAATCGTCTGGTGCCGCGCGCGCTCCATCATCGCGCTCGACTCCATGCCTCGGATGCCCTCCCGGACCAGTTCGTGCGGCCACGTGCGATCTCGCCCCGTGGGTTTGTTGGCGCCGTGGAAGTTCACGAGGATCTGGTGTTCGGCGGCGCTCTGCAGCATCGCCTCGTACAGATCGATCACCTCCTTCGCTTCGTGGTCGAAGAAGTCGATCTTCGCGCCGACGACGCCGAGGTCGCGCAGCATGCCGAAAAACTCGCGCCGCGCCTCCGGCGTGCGGAGCTGGTTGCTGTGCCGCCAGAACCACAGGCCAACACCGCGTTGACGGGCGTGCTGGACGACATCACGCCGTTCGTCCATCGTCCACTTGCTCCAGAAGCCTTCGATCACGTGGTGCTCGAACCCCAGCTCGCCCGCCATACGCGAGAATTCCTTCATGCCTTCGACGCCGGTCGGGCCACCGTCGAGGTAGCGCCAGACGGCGCGGCCGGGCTTGATCCACGAAGTCCGGATGCCCTGCGGGAACAGTTTCGGATCCGGTGGCGGCGCCAGGTTGGGCAGAATCGTGCTGTTCACCAGCGTGTTCAGATCACGGCCGACCATCACGACACGCCACGGCGTGGTGATCGTGCCGGTCACGGCCGCCGCCGTCGCCAGGCGCTTGCCCTCGTCACGTCCGTATCGAAGCTCGAACGGATAGTTCAGCGGCTGACGATGGCCGAGACCAGTAATCCAGCCGCGGCGGCCATCCGCCTCGAGCGCCATGCCGCTGTAGTTCACCAGATTGGCTTCGGTGATCGCCGCATAGCCGCCGCTGCCCGGCAGTTTGAACGTGAGCGGCGGCCCGGCCCACTCTCCGGGCTCTACCGCGGCGGCGTCTTTCTTCAGGTAGGGCGCCTCGTAGTGTCCTCCGGCGAGGCCATGGTACCAGGCGGTCGAACTCGCCGGTAGCGTGAACGCCGTCAACTCGTTGGGCACGCGGCTGACCGTGCTGTCACCGGGTACGACATGTCGAAACGCCACGCCGTCGTTGAACGCGCGAATCTCCAGGCTGTAGGTGATGAAGCTCAGATCGTTGGTGAACGACAGCGTCGCGCTCTTGTAGTGGCTGCTGGCCGTCGATCGCGCGCCAGACCACGGATACCGTTCCATGGCCTCGCCGCGCTCCTCGCCGTTGAGCACGACGCCCGTCGACAAATCGTACCCGTCCACTTCCATGACCAGCGGGGACGGTTCGATCACCGTCGTGTTGTCGAGAGCGACGGTGAAGGTCAGGCGCTCGGCGTTGGGCAGCAGCGTGAGACTGACCTTGCCATCCGGGCTGAGTACCCGGACCTCCTGCATCCGAACCCGCTCGGATCTCCGCGACGCAGGTTTCTGCTGTGCATGTGTGGCGACCAGGGATGCGACGATGACGCATCCCGCGACGGTGGTAGCGAGTCTCCGGGATTTCCTCATGGCGTGCTCCAGTGCGCCCGCAGAGGCGCAGACGGTGCGCAGGCGATGCTGGCTGTCGAACGCAGACGCCGGGCGTACGCGCCCGGCGTGTCAGGTTGCGTGTCTACTGCAGATGGCGCCGGAAGAACTGGATCGTGAGCGGCCACGCCTGCAGCGAGGCCTTCAGGTTCGCGCCACCGGCACCCGCCTGGCCACCCAGGAAGCCGTGGCCGGCGCCCTCGAAGATACGGGGCTCGTAGCTCTTGCCGTGCTTCTTCATGGCCGCCTCGGTCGGCGGGATCGTCGTGTTGATCCGGGCGTCGTTGCCGCCGTACAGGCCCAGCACGGGCGCGCGAATCTTCATGACGTCAGCCTCGGGCGCGGCGTCAGCCGTCGTCCCCGTCAGGTCGCCGTAGTACACGACCGCCGCGTTCAGACCGGGCTGATGCACCGCATAGCCGAAGCTGCGGGAGCCGCCCCAGCAGAAGCCGACGACCCCCACGCGGCCGTTGGACGCCGGCAGCTTCCGGCCGTACTCCATCGCCGCATCGAGCCGGGCGTTCACCTCAGCGGGAGTCAGCGTGCGGATCGCCTGCCCCACGCCAGCGCCCAGCGATTCGGTCCCGCCGCCGTTCGGGCCCTTCCCGGACAGGAAATCGGGAACCAAGGCGATGAAACCGTCCTGCGCGAGCTGGTCGCCGACCGCGCGCGGGATGTCCGCCATGCCGCGGATGTCGTGAATCACCAGGACGACCCCGGCCTTGTTGGCCCGCTCGGGATAGACGACCCAGGACCTGAGAGCTGTGCCATCCGCCATTTTGATATCCACCCACTCGCCATGGCGGGACGACTCCTTGAGCGCGCGCGCCGCGTGCTCGGGCGTGCCCGGTGCAATGGCGTCGTTCCAGGGGACTTCGACGGCCGTCTGGGCAGCGCCGCCCTGGTCGGCCATGGACCAGGAGAGGTCGGTCGAACCGGACAGTGCCGCGGGATGCGTCGCCTGGGCGGACGCGGGAGCCGCACACGCGAACAGGCCGAGGACGAGCAGGGCACGCTTCATCGGATCTCCCGGGGGCGCCGAACCGCCTGCGGTCGTGCCACCCGGCCTCCAGGAATGTGACCGTATCATGGCCCGACGCGGGCCGGCACACGCGGCCTCGCTCGTTACGTCGCGCGGCTTCGCAGAAACGCCAGCACCTCCCGCCACGCCGGTCGATCGCGCTCCACGCGGACGAGCGGCTCGATTGGCAGGATCCAGCCGGCATTGCCGGCGGGCGCTGAGGCCATGGCCTCACCCACGAGTCGCGCGGCACCGGAGGCATCGCCCGCCGCCCCGAGCGGCACGGCGCGAGCGATGGCGACGTCCACCGGGATCGGCGCCGAAGGCGCCGCCAAGTCGCGGCCGCATGGAGCGTCGTCATCTCGCCGACCCAGCAGGGCCAGACCGGCGAGTGCCATCGCGTGGCCCGCGACGCGCGCGAGGGCCTCATCGAACGCGGCCTGGGCTGCGTCTCTTTCTCCGCGCCGCAGATGGCGCGCGCCAATCGCATACCAGGTGTTCGCGGCGCACTCGCGCGCGTAGAGGTGTCCGCGCGGCTCGAGCGCCAGCTCGCGCCTGAACGCGTCGAGCGCGTCGTCGTCGGCCCCTCGCGCGAGGCACAGCAGCCCTTTCAGATAGTGCAGGGCGACGGCCGAGAAGCGTGGAGACGCGGCCGACTCGCCGGGCGTGGCCTCCAGCCCGGCATCGAGCTCGCGTTCGGCTTCGGCGGGCGCGCCGCGGGCGACATAGACCGTGGCGGCCAGCCAGCGCGCGAGCGGACAGTCGGGCACGAGCGCCAGCGTGCGGCGGGCCGCGCGCAGCCGCTCCTCGCCCCAAGTCGCCGACGACAACCGGATCTGGTGGAGCCACCGGTCCGGTTCAAGCGTCACGGCGCGGCGGAGTGCCGCCAGCGCGTCGAGGCGATCGCCCGTGCGCTCGAGGACGAAGCCGAGCGTCGCCCACGCTTCGCCGGCGTTCGAATCGAGGCGGCAGGCCTCGCGCGCGTGCGCGGCGGCGAGGCCGAGCGCCTCCAGGTCGGGCGACACGTCGGCGCGCGTGGCCTCGAACTGCAGCACGCACGCGGTGGCGAGGCCGGTGTGCACCGCGGACTCATCCGGATGCTGGCGGACGAGAACCTCGAACGTGGCG
>CAZFAT010000206.1:0-2573 GCA_964517075.1 uncultured Solibacteraceae bacterium | reverse complement strand
CATGCTGATCTCCCGGCCGCGGATGCTGCGGATGTCGTCCCAGCTTCCGGCGAGCAGGTCCCGGCCGCGGAACAGGATCTGGCCGCCGACGATGTGGCCGGGTGGACTGGGCACGAGCCGCAGGATGCTCAGCGCGGTCACGCTCTTGCCCGAGCCCGATTCGCCGACCAGGCCGAGCACTTCGCCGGGCATGATGCTGAGGTCCACGCCGTCCACCGCCTTCGCAATCCCGGCTTCGGTGGTGAAGTGCGTCCGCAGCCCCCGGATGTCGAGCAGCGGCTCATGGCCCGTGATGGAGGGGCGGACCTTCAGGTCCGCCCGCGTCGAGCCGGCCTGAAGGCCGGCTCCTCCACTTCGGGATTCGGCGCTCATCGCAACCTTGAATATTCCTTCGGATCGAACGCTTCGCGCACGGCTTCGCCGATGAAGACGACGAGCAGCAGTGTCAGGAAGAGCGCGCCGAGCGGAAAGAACACGAGCCACGGTTTCGTCAGATTCTGCATGCCCTGGCCGATCAGTTCGCCCCAACTGGGCGTCGGCGCCGGCAGGCCGAAGCCGAGAAAATCCAGCGCGACGAGCAACGAGATGTTGGCGACGATTGTGAACGGCGCGAAGGACACCACGGGCGTGAGCGCGTTGGGCAGAATGTGCCGGAACATGATGGCCGGCTCGGACACGCCCGTGGCGATCGCCGCGCCGACGTAGTCGCGCGCCTTCTCGCGGTAGAACTCGCCGCGGACGTAGTAGGTCATCCCCATCCACTCGAAGGCGGCCAGGATGAAGACGAGGAGCCAGAACGACGGCTGTACGAGCTGGGTGCGGCCGGGCAGGTACACCGGCACGACGATCGAGCTGACGATGATGATGGTGTAGAGGAAGGGGAGTGAGGACCAGATTTCGATCGTCCGCTGGCCGAGCAGGTCGAGCTTCCCGCCGAAGTAGCCGAGGGAGGCGCCGACGGTAATGCCCACGACGTAGCCGAAGATCATCACGAGGATGGCGAAGGTCAGCGAGATGTTGAAGCCGTAGGCCAGGCGAACGAGCACGTCGCGGCCGCGGTCGTCGGTGCCGAAGAAGTGCGCGCGCGAGGGCGCGTGCGGCGGACTGCCCGGCTGGTCGAGCAGCGACTCGTTCGGGCTGTACGGGATGGGCGGCATCAGCACCCAGTTGCCGGCGTTCTGGCTGGCGAACTGCTGCTTCAGGTCCCGGTAGTTCGGCTCGCCGAAGGCTTCCTGCCCGAACGCGGACGCGGGATGGTAGCGGAAGAACGGGACGTAGTACGCGCCTTCGTATTTCACGACGAACGCGACGTTGTTCATCAGGACGGGCAGAAGGAACGAGACGAGATACGCACCCGTGATGAGCAGGAACGCCCAGTAGCCGCGCTTGAGGCGGCGGAACTTGCGCAGCCGGCGGCGGAACGGCGACTCGGGACGGCCCGGCGGAACGGCCGCCGTGTCGAGGTCGTCGACGACGGGCGCCGGATAGGGCGCCGGCCCGAGCTCGGCGGCCGGCGGCGGAACCTCCGGCGGAAACGGCGTATCCGTCATCTGAAGCGAATGCGCGGATCCACAATCGCGTAGATGATGTCGGACAGGATGTTGCCAACGAGCAGGAGCATGCTGCCGATCACAAGGATACCGAGCGCCACGGGGTAGTCGCGCTGCAGGATTGACGTGTAGCCGAGGTAACCCATGCCGTCAATGTTGAAGACGCGTTCGATCAGGAACGAGCCAGCCAGCACGAGGCCGAAGACGTGGCCGAGGCCGGTGGCAATCGGGATGAGGGAGTTGCGCAGCGCGTGGCCGAAGATGACGCGCCGCTCGGTCAGGCCCTTGGCGAAGGCCGTGCGGACGTAGTCCTGGCCGAGGTTCTCCATCAGCGAGTTCTTGGTCAGGATGGTGAGCGTGGCGAACGATCCCACCATGTAGCAGAGCACCGGCAGGAACATGTGGTGGATCTGCGCGGTGATCTTTCCCCACAAGCTGAGGTATTCCCAGTTGTAGGGGCGAAAGCCGCCGAGCGGGAAGACCTCCCAATAACTGCCGCCTCCAAAGAGGACGAGGAGAGCCGTGCCCAGCGCCCAGCCGGGCACCGAGTAACCCAGAAAGACGACGAAGCTGGAGATGAAATCGAACGTCGATCCATGGCGGATCGCCTTGAGCACGCCAAGCGGGACGCAGACGAGGTAGCTCAGGACGAATCCGGTGAGGCCGAGGAAGATCGAGATCGGAAAGCGGCCCTTGATCACGTCCCAGACTGGATCCTGATAGACGTACGAGCGCCCCAGGTCGAGCCGGCACACGTTCCAGAGCCAAGTCAGGTAGCGTCGGTGCACGGGCTGATCAAATCCGTAAAAGCGCCGCAGTTCCTCGAGCGCTTCGGGCGGGATTTCCGTACGCATGCCCGAGATACCGCCGCCGGCGCCCGCCTCGCCGGCGACCGACATCTTGTAAGCCATGATCGGGCGCTCGAGCGGTCCCCCGGGGACGAAATGCATGCCGCGGAAGACCACGAGCGTGATGCCGCCGAACGGCGGCACGACGAGCAGGAGCCGACGGATGAAGTACCCG
>CAZFAT010000205.1:0-2746 GCA_964517075.1 uncultured Solibacteraceae bacterium | reverse complement strand
CCAGCGGCGGCCTGGCGGAGGAAGTCACGGCGGGAAAGAGTCATGGGATCCTCGCGTTGATGGTCTCGCAGGGTGTGACGGAGGGGCGGACCTTCAGGTCCGCCCGATGCGAGCCGACCTGAAAGGTCGGCTCCTCCATTGCAGTCGACCGGCAAAGCGCTAACTCCTCTTACTCGACCTGACCGCCGCCAGCGCCAGCACGGCGATGCCCCACGCCCCCAGGGCGGCAAACTGCGGCCAGAGGACCCCAAAATCCAGGCCCTTCAGGAAAATGCCGCGGACGATCACCAGAAAATACCTCAAAGGGATGACCGTCGTCAGCCATTGAATGGGTCCGGGCATGTTCTCGATGGGAAAGATGAATCCCGAGAGAAAGATCATCGGAACCAGGAAGAAGAACACCGTGGTCATCATGGCCTGCTGCTGGGTCGACGAGATCGTCGACACGAACAGGCCCAAACCGAGGGTGCAGACCAGGTAGACGAGGCTCGCGCCCAGCAGCAGCCAGACGCTACCGCGGAGCGGCACCTCGAACCAGAACAGCGCGACGGCCACGACAAGGACGACGTCAATGACGCCGATGACGCCGTACGGCAGGAGCTTGCCGAGAATCAGTTCCCAGCGGGCCAGCGGCGTGACGTTCAACTGGTCCAGCGTGCCCAGTTCGCGTTCGCGCACGATCGCCATGGAGGTGAGGTTGGCCGTCACGAGCAGCAGGAGCAGTGCCAGCACGCCCGGCACCATGAAATTGCGGCTCTCGAGGTCCGGGTTGTACCAGACGCGGACGCGCGCTTCGAGGGCGGGCGGCCCGGTGCCGCGCGCCCGGCTCAGAGCCGCGTTGAACTCCCCGACCACAGCCTGGACGTACCCGAGGGCGACACCCGACGAGTTGGCGTCGGTGCCGTCGGCCATCACCTGCACCACCGGCCCCCTAGCCCCGCCGTAGGCCGAGGCTGGCCGCGACAGCGTGTTGCCGAATTCCGCGGGGATCACGACCGCGAGCCACGCCCGGCCGCCCGCCAGGTGCGGCTCCACGGCGCGTGGATCGACCTCGTCAGCCACGATCTCGAAGTATCTCGATCCGGCGAAGCGCTCGATCAGCCGGCGGCTCGCCGGCGATCGATCCTGATCGACGATCGCGATAGGCACGTTCGTCACGTCGGTCGTAGCCGCATAGCCCAGGAGGGTCAGCTGGACGATGGGCGCGATGATGACGATCCCCAAGAGCTGGGGCGAGCGGAGCAGCTCGATGAACTCCTTGCGAATCAGCGTGCGGACACGGCGGGTCATTGCCGGATCGCGGCCGCACCGGGATGGCGCGCCAGCCGGAGCGCGGCCAGGCCCAGCATCGCGGCCGCGTAGAGCGCGAGCGCACTCATCGGCACCCACAGCGCCGGCAGTTCGAGCCCCTTCAGGACGACGCCCCGCAGCGCCACCAGGAAATACCGCGCCGGGATGATTGCGGAAACGTATTGCAGGGGCACCGGCATGCTGGCAATCGGGAAGATGAACCCGGAGAGGATGAGCGTCGGCAGCATCGCGACGAGCGAGGCCACCTGAAACGCCACCTGCTGGGTGTCGGCCAGCGTGGAGATCACGATGCCCGTGGCGAGGGCGCCGATCAGGAACAGCATGACGACCACCGAGAGCGACAGCCAGCCACCACGCATCGGCAGGTCGAAGAAGATCATGGCCGCGACGATGATGGCCGTGGCACCGACCTGCGAGAGGATCAGGTAGGGCACGGTCTTGCCCAGCACGAACGCGAGGGTTGAGATGGGCGCCATCCGGATCTGCTCGATGGTCCCTCGCTCCTTCTCGCGCACGATCGACAGCGCCGTGGACACGACAGCCGTGATCATCGAGATGAACGCGATGAGGCCGGGGACGAAGAACACGGTGCTGCGCAGCTCGGGGTTGTACCAGACGCGCGGCTCGACACCCACGAGCGTCGTCCCGACCTGTCCGCCGAACGCCACCGCGGCCTGCTGCACCAGGGCATTGACGTAGCCCACGATGGTCGCCGCCGTGTTCGCGTTGTCGCCATTGACGATTACCTGTACCTCGGCCGTGCGGCCCGTCCGCACGGCGGTCGAGAACCCGGCAGGGATGACGACGAAGGCGCGCGCATCGCCGCGATCGAGCGCCGCCGGGCCGGCGCCGGCGGCCGGCGTGACCGCCCGCACATCGAAGAACTCCGACCCCTGAAAGATCGCAATCAGCCGGCGGCTGTCGGTCGAGCCATCGCGATCCTCGATGTGGACGGCGATGTGCCGGATGTCGAAGTTGAGGGCGTAGCCGTAGAGGAAGAGAAAGAACGTCGGCACGAAGACCAGGATGGCGAGCGTGCGCCGGTCGCGGCGGATTTGCCGCAGTTCCTTGACGGCCACCGCCCAGGCCCGCCTCATCGATCACTCGCCGCGGCGGTCGGCCGCGCGTCGTCGCGATCGGCGCGATCGACGACGTCGAGAAAGACGTCCTCGAGCGAGGGCGCGACTTCGTCCAGCCGATCGACCGGTAGACCGGCGGCCTCGAGCGCGTCGCGGATGTCGGCGGGCGACGTGGTGCGATCGCGCAGGATGGCGTGCACGGCCGTCCCGAAGAGGGACGTCTTCTCGACGGCCGGCAGCGCATCCAGCCGGACCATCGCCCGGACGGCGTCGGCCGCGCGCACCTCGAGGATGGGGCGGTTGGCGAACGTCCCTTTCAGCTCGGTGACGGTCCCCATCGCGGCGAGCCGGCCGGC
>CAZFAT010000204.1:0-8277 GCA_964517075.1 uncultured Solibacteraceae bacterium | reverse complement strand
CGAGTCGCGCGAGCGTGGTGTCTCGCGATCTGACGTCGTTCGCGAGCGGCTCGAAGGCGTACCCGCAGAGACCCGGCCGATCTCGATGCTCGCGGCCGTGGAGGACCTGATCGGGTCAGTCGACGGGCTGCCGGCCGACGTCAGCGCCCGGCGGAAGCATTATCTGAAGACCACGGGCTATGGCCGGGCGCGTCCTCGTTGACGCCGGCTTCATCGTCGCGCTCCTGAGCCGGCGCGACGCACACCACCGCTGGGCCGCCGCCGAGGTTCGCCGCTTTCCGCCGCCCTGGACGACCTGCGATGCCGTCCTGTCCGAGGCCGTTCACCTGCTTGGCGCGGCCGGCGGCGCGCCGTTCGTGGCGCTCTTGCGCCGGCGCGCCCTCGTGTCGGCCTTCGATCTTGGCGATCACCTCGAGGAGGTGCTGCGGCTGCTGGAGAAGTATCGCGACGTGCCGGCCAGTCTGGCCGATGCCTGCCTAGTGCGGATGACCGAGACGCTGGCCGGTCCCGTGGTGCTGACCACCGACTCAGATTTCCGGATCTATCGACGCCACGGCCGGCAGGTCGTCCCGGCGATCATGCCCGGCAGGAAAATCGGACGCCGGCGTTGACCACGTCGGCGGCGCGCGCCGCATCGGCCAGGCCGTCCGATGCCTTGCCGCGACCTCCTCGGGTGCTCACGCCTCTCCACCGCGCTCCGGCGGGCCTACTCGGCTCGCAGCGCGACGAGCGGATCGACACGCGAGGCGCGCCGAGCGGGAATGTAGGCGGCCGCGAGACCGGCCACTAGCAGCACCGCGCTTGCGGCCGCATAAATCGTCAGGTCGCGCGGCTGCACCTGGAACAGCAAGCCTTCGAGTGACCCCGCGAGCGCGGCTGCCGTCGCAAGGCCAATCGCCAAGCCCAGCAGCAGAAGTTGCGAGGCGCTCCAGAGGACGGATCTCTGAACTCGCGCCGCTTCCGCGCCGAGCGCCATCCGGATCCCGATCTCCTGCGTTCGCTGCGTGACGATGAACGCCATGACGCCGTAGATGCCAATGGCGGCGATGATCGTGCCCATCACGCCGAACATCGCGAGGATGACCATGTTGAAGCGGCGCGGGGCGACGAGGGTGCCCATGCGACCTGCGATCGTCTCGAGGTGGACAGGGAGGGGGAGTGTCGGGTCGACGGACCAGATGGCGGTCTTGATGTTCGGGATGACGTTGTTCGTGCCGGGATCCTCCTGCGTTCGAATTAGAACCGCGGGTGTGGCCATCGTCCGTTCCGTCGTGACGGCGGGCAGATAGATCTCGGGTTTGAACGCAGTTTCGGGCCCATTGAGGCGCACGCTGCCAACGACGCCCACGACGGTAACCTGTCGGCCGCCCATACCCACGGTCACCCCGATCGGATTCCGATCGGGGAAGTATCGTCGGGCAGCCTCGGCACTGAGCACGGCCACCTGTTCATTGACCTTCACGTCCGACGCCGTGAACCAGCGGCCCTCGAGCAGGGACAGACGCATGACCGCCAGGTAGCCAGGCGTGACAAAGTGCGGGTGCACCGCGTCGTCGTCCCAGTACTCCGCCTCGCGGCCGGGCACCTTGAGGCTGTACCTCGTCGTACCGTCGCCGAGGAACTCGTTCTGATCAACCGAGCCCACAGCTTCGACGCCGGGCACGGCCCGGAGACGTTCGAGGACATCGTCCACCACGCGGTCCGGCACGTTGATTGACAACACGTTCCGGTAGTCCATGCCCAGGTCCACGTTCATCACGCGGATGAAGCTCGAAGCAAAGAGACCGGATCCCACCAACAGCAGCACGGCCAGTGCCACTTCAACGACGAGGAGCGCGCCGCGGACGCGGTGCGTGCCGGTCCCTGGCGTATGGCTTCGGTCGGCGCGGCGAAGATGGATGGCGAGGCTGGGACGCGAGAGCTGCAGCGCGGGCAGGATCCCGAGGAGCAGGCCGATTGCGAGGGCGGCGCCCCCGGCGACGGCCAGCACGCGAAAGTCGACCGCCACTGATCCGACGAGGGGGACCGATGCTGGAATCGTCGCGCGAAGCAGGTCGATACCCCAGTACGCCAGCAGCACACCCAGGGCGGAGCCACCGAGCGACAGCAGCAGGCTTTCGAGGAGGGCCGTCCGGGCCAGCTGCCAGCGTGTCGCGCCCAGCGCTGCTCGAATTCGACCCTCACGGCTGCGCGTCGTGGCCCGCGCCAGAAGCAGGTTCGCGACGTTGAGCGCAGCGAGCCACAGCACGCAACCGACGGCCGCCAGCAGCATCAGCATCCATGTGCGCACGCCATCGCCACCAGCGATTGTCGTTCTGAGCGGTCTGACCATGACGCCCTGATTCCGGAACCACGCCGGATGTTCGGTCGCCAGCGAGGCGCTGAGGTGATTCATTCGAGCCTGCGCCTGCTCGATGGTCACGCCTCGCTTCAACCGGCCCACCAGCGACACGAAGCTGGCCCGTCCCTGTCCGCGCACCTTCTGCGACTCGAGGGGAGCAAACGGTGTCCAGATGTCAACCGGCATGGACAGTCCCACGGGATACGTGACGCCGCGCGGCAGGACGCCAAGCACAGTCACCGACCGCGTGGTTGCTGTTGAGCCCTGTCCGACACTGAAGCTGATCTGCTGACCCAGCAGGCCGACATCGGCGCCGAATCGTCGCCGCCACAGCCCGTCGCTGATCAACGCCACGTCGTCGTTGCCGGCCATCTCGTGCTCGCCCGAGAACGGCCGCCCGAGTTGGGGGGACACCCCGAGAACGTCGAAGATATCGGCGGTGACGCGTGTCCCGTAGACCGGTTCGGATTGACCGCCGGCGCGCAGGGTCAGCGCCTGGGGCGCCGTGGCGGCGAGCCCTCCGTCGAAGACATCCTGCCGCGCGCGATAGTCGACGACATCGGGGACGGCCAATCTGACAGGCCGTGCCGAACCGTCAGCGACGCGGGTGGATGACACGTCCACCAGACGATGGGCGTCGTGGAACGGCAGCCCTCGCAGCACGATGGCGTCCACGACCGAGAAGATCGCAGTCGCGGTTCCGATGCCGAGCGCGAGCACCGCGAGCACGATCGCCGTGAATCCCCGCGAGTGTCGCAGGGTCCTGATGGTGTAGCGAAGATCTCGCCCGATCGAGTCCCACGCGGCCAGCCGATGCATCGCCTCGACCTCTTCCAGCTTCACGCGCGGATTGCCGAACTTCAGGCGCGCCTCGCGACGGGCCGCTTCGGGCGAGAGGCCCCGTGCGACGAGTTGGTCCGCGTACTCCTCCAGATGCGCGCGCATTTCCTCGGCGCGCTCGCGCGCCCGCTGCCGCCGTGAGCCGAACGTCGGCCAGCGCATCGACTCAGCTCTTCGCACCCGAGGGCCGCATCGCCCGAGCCACGGCGCGCGTCAGGGACGTCCACCGGCTGGATTCGGTAGCGAGCTGCTTCTTGCCCTTCGGCGTCAGCCGGTAGAAGCGCGCACGCCGGTTGGTGTCGGACACGCCCCACGACGACGCAATCCAGCCGCGCTCCTCGAGGCGATGCAGGGCTGGATAGAGCGACCCCTGCTCGACGAGCAGCACATCGTCCGAGCGCCGCTCGATGTCCTGGGCGATCTGCAGGCCATGGGCCGGTCCGGCCTGCAGCATGCGCAGGATCAGCATGTCGAGCGTGCCGGCCAACAGATCCCGCTCCGCGCGGGGGTCCTGACGACGTCTCATGGCGTGTAGCCTAGAAATTCTAGGCCAGAGGACGCAGCGCGTCAAGCACGCTCGATCCGCCAGCACGAATGATGCTGCTGCATGTCGATGTGCGGATAGTAGGTCTCGGCCGCGGGCGCGGCCAGGAGCGTCAGGCTCGTGCACAGGCCCGCCGCGCGGTGCGTCTGCCGAATCAGTTCGCGGCCGATCCCGCGACGCTGATACGCGACGTCCACCGCCAGGTCCGCGAGGTACGTGCACCAGTGGAAGTCCGTCAGCGCGCGGGAGACGCCCACCAGCAGCCCCTCCGGCGTTCTCGCCGTCACGATGACGTCCGCGTGCGCCACCATCCCGCGCATGGTCTCCAGATCGTCAACGGGACGTCGTTCGCCGAGTGTCGAGCGCCGGAGGACATCCGCGAAATGCGCTGCGTCGAGCCTGGGCTCGACGCGGTAGTCGATGGTCTCCACACTGCACCTCCCGGATGCCGACGGCCCGCCCGGCTGAAGGGGCGCGCGTCTGGTCATCAGACTGACGCCAGCGCGATTATCCAGCGCCGCGACGGCTGGCATCGGCCGCGCATTTCGACTAGCCTGTCTGGGCCTGCCCTGCGGTCAGTCCTTCTACTGAGAGGTGTGTGTGTCACAGCCCATCGCCAAGCGCGTTCTCGCCGCCCTGGCCCTCGTCCTCGCCGCTGCGCTGCCGGCGTCGGCGCAGGACGTCACGCACGGGGCCGTCGGGTTCGGGCCGTCGCTGCTGTCCTGGCAGGAGGAGTACGGCGTCCTGGCCAAAGGCGTCTCCGTCGATCTCGCGCATCCCTTCGGCTCGTTTGGATCACGCCTCCGGTGGGTGGTGGATGTCGGGATCATGTTCGAGCCGGGTGTCACCGACACCGTGGTCCTGGGCGGGGTGCGCTTCACCGTTCCTGCCGGCAGTCGCGTCAACATCGATCTGCAGGCCCTGCTCGGCGTCGCGCACTGGGAAGCCTTTGGCGGGGGCGCGACGGCATTCACCGGCGGCCCAGGCGCGGCGATCCGCGTCACGCTCAACGAGCGCTGGGGCGTGAAGGGCCAGGTCGACTACCAGTTTCCCAGGTGGGACTTCGGCAGGATCTACCGCACGTGGATCGCGCTCGTCGTCGGCCTGTCGGCGGGGTAGTGGCTATCCTCTCCCCGTGACCTACACCGCGAAAGACATCACGGTTCTCGAAGGGCTCGAGCCGGTCCGGCGCCGGCCCGGCATGTACATCGGCGGCGTCGGTTCCACCGGCCTGCACCATCTCGTCTGGGAAGTCCTCGACAACTCGGTTGACGAGGCGATGAACGGCTACGCCTCGAACATCGCCGTCGTCCTGCACAAGGACGGGTCCTCGCTCACCATTCAGGACGATGGCCGCGGGATTCCCGTGGACAAGCACCCGCACACGAAGACGAGCGCGCTGGAGATCGTCTTCACGAAGCTGCACGCCGGCGGCAAGTTCGACGGCCAGAACTACAAGACGGCGGGCGGTCTCCACGGCGTGGGCGCCAGCGTCGTCAACGCGCTGTCGCGCGAACTGATCGCCACGGTGCGCCGCGACGGCGCGACGTGGGAGCAGAAGTACCGCCAGGGGACGCCCGTCGGGCCGGTGAAGAAACTTGGCGCGGCGCGCGGGACCGGCACGACCGTGTTCTTCCACCCGGACCCCACGATTTTTCCGAAGACCGAGTTCGACGCGGCGATCATCCGCGAACGGCTGGAGATTGCGAGCTACCTCCACCGGGGGCTGAAGATCGTTTTCGAGAACGAAGCGGCCGCGGCCGGGCAGCCGGGCCGTGAGGTCTTCCAGCACGACGAGGGCATTGGCGACTATCTCAAGAAGCTCCTCGCGGTGCGAGGCGCCAACCCGGTGCACGAGGCGCCGTTCGCCTACGCACGTGAGCACGACGAAACCGGGCTGCGGCTCGACATGGTGCTGCGCTGGACCGAATCCACCGACGAGCACCTGAAGAGTTACGTCAACGGCATCCCGACCGGTTCGGGAGGTACGCACGAGAACGGCCTGCGCGGCGGACTCGGCAAGGCGATCCGCAACTACATCGACACGCACAATCTTTCTCCGAAAGGCGTCACCCTGACCGCCGAAGACCTGCGCGAAGGCCTCGTCGGCGTGCTGAGCGTCTTCCTCAAGGATCCGCAGTTCCAGGGGCAGACGAAGGATCGGCTGAACAATCCGGAAGTCGCCGGCATCGTGGACGGCATGGTCCGACCGGCCCTCGAGCACTGGTTGAACAACAACGCCACGGCCGCCAACGCCATCATCGCGCGCATCATTCTCGCGGCGCGGGCCCGCGAGGCGAGCCGCGCGGCGCAGGCCGAGGTGACGCGCAAGAGCGCGACGTCCTCGCGGCTCACACTGCCCGGCAAGCTGAGCGACTGCACCATGCCCGGTCGCGAAGAGAGCGAGCTGTTCGTCGTCGAGGGGGACTCGGCCGGCGGATCGGCCAAGCAGGGGCGTGATCGCGCGCGCCAAGCCATCCTGCCGCTGCGCGGCAAGGTCCTGAACTCCGAGAGCGTGTCACTCGCGAAAGTCCTCGAGAACAAGGAGCTGGCCGATCTCGTCACCGCGCTCGGGTGCGGTATCGGCAAGAGCTTCGACCTGTCGCGGCTGCGCTACGGCCGCGTCATCATCCTTGCCGACGCCGACTCGGACGGCCATCACATCGCGACGCTGCTCCTGACGTTCATCTACCGGCACCTGCCGGCGCTCATCACCGCCGGCAAGGTCTATCTGGCGCAGCCGCCGCTCTACCGGATCGACGTGGGCAAGGAGACGCACTGGGCGCTCGACGACCGCCACCGGGACGATCTGATCAAGCGCATCAACGGGCGCGGGCGGATCGAGATTACCCGGTTCAAGGGCCTCGGCGAGATGATGCCGAAGGTGCTGTGGGAAACGACGCTGAATCCGCGGACGCGGCGGCTGCTGCGGGTGGAGATCGCCGACCAGATCCGAACCGACCGCGTCATCAACGAGCTGATGGGGAAGGATCCGTCCGCGCGCTTCCGGTTCATCATGGAACATGCGGAAGAAGCGGAAGAGCTGGATGTTTGACGATTGAAGATTGAGAACCTCATGGTCCTGAGAAGTCGTCATCGTCACGTGCGCCGAGCGGTCGCCACACTGGCCACGGCCGTCGCGGCGGTCGCCACGCTGGCCACGGCCGCGGGTAGGGTGCCGCAGGCGAGCCGGCCGAACATCGTGATCATCCAGGCCGACGACCTGGGCTACGGCGATCTCAGTGCGTACGGGCAGAAGGTGTTCCCCACGCCGTCGCTGGATCGGCTGGCGCGCGAGGGCACCCGGTTCACGCAGTACTACTCCGGCAGCACGGTCTGCGCACCGTCGCGCGCGGCGCTGATGACGGGCCAGCACACCGGCCATGCCTGGGTTCGCGGCAACGGCGAGCACCCGCTCCGCCCCGAGGACGTCACGGTCGCGATGGCCCTGCGCGACGCCGGCTACCGCACGGCCGTGGTCGGCAAGTGGGGCCTGGGCCTGGCGGGAACCACCGGTCAGCCCGATCTCAAGGGTTTCGAGTACTCCTTCGGCTTCCTGGATCATCGCCACGCCCACCGGCAGTACACGGATCACCTGTTCCGGAACGCGGAGCGCGTGGACACCGACCTGACCAACGACTACGTGAACGATCTGTTCACGCGCGAAGCGATCGGGTTTGTCGAACGCGCGGACCCGAGGCCGTTCTTCCTGTACCTGAACTACACCGTGCCGCACGCGGAGCTGCGCGTGCCCGAGGACTCGCTCGCGCCCTGGCAGGGGAGGTTCACCGAAACCCCATTTGCGAACCAGAAGGCCGACAGCCGGCCCAGCGGTCCCGACGGTCCGTCGCTGGGCTATCGCTCGCAGCCGACGCCCAAGGCCGCCTTCGTCGGGATGATTCAGCGGATGGATCGTGACGTCGGCCGGCTGGTCCAGACGATCGACGCCCGCGGCCTCGGTGAGCGCACGCTCGTGCTGTTCATCAGCGACAACGGTCCCCACCGCGAGGGCGGTGCGGACCCCGCGTTCTTCGGGAGCTCGGGGGGCCTGCGCGGCATCAAGCGCGATCTCTACGAGGGCGGCATCCGCGTGCCGATGATCGCGCGCTGGACGAAGACCGTGCCGGCCGGCCGCACGAGCACTCACGTGTGGGCGCACTGGGACCTGTTCCCGACCCTGGCGGAGTTGGCTGGTGCCAGGACACCGCAGAACCTCGACGGCCTCTCGATGCGGCGTGCCCTCGTCGGCCAGCCGCAGCCGACGCACGACTATCTCTACTGGGAGTTCCACGAGCGCGGGTTCCAGCAGGCCGTCCGCTCCGGGCCGTGGAAAGCCGTGCGCCTCAAGCGCGGCGCGCCGCTCGAGCTGTACAACCTCGACTCGGATCCAACCGAACAGAAAAACGTCGCCGACGCGAACCCTGATGTCGTGACGCGCATCGAGACCCACCTGGCGACCGCGCGGACCGACAGCCCGCTCTGGCCCTTGAAGTAGTGCCCGATGAGCGACCCCCGCTGGACTGCCGTCGATCAGTACGTCGCCGGCCTGTTC
>CAZFAT010000203.1:0-6981 GCA_964517075.1 uncultured Solibacteraceae bacterium | reverse complement strand
GGCGGCCGCCGGGATTCGCGACGCCATCATCTGGATGCTCGGCGTCCCGCCGGGGTTTTATGTGGCGCCTCCCGGTGGGCGTGGAGGACGGGGCGCGGCGGCTCCCGGAGCGGGCGGCGGCGCGGCGCGCGGTGCGGCGGCAGGCCGGGGCGGTCCGGCGGCGGCCCCTGCCGCACGCGCGGCCGGACCGGCGGCCGGACGGGCCGGAGGACCCAACCCGGGGCAGCTGCGGCCTGACGTCCCCGCGTGG
The DNA here is from genome assembly GCA_964517075.1 of uncultured Solibacteraceae bacterium. GTDB lineage: Bacteria > Acidobacteriota > Vicinamibacteria > Vicinamibacterales > SCN-69-37 > CAZFAT01. The sequence continues at coordinate 6,731 of CAZFAT010000203.1, read as the reverse complement.
GTCATCCAGCGCGGCGGCACCGCCTTTGGCTGGGTGGAGCCGGGCCGCAGCCTGGCAGCCATGCGTCCGATGACCTTCGGCTACGGCGTCACGGGCCACCTCTACTATCCCAACAACACGCCCGCCGGCACGCGGCTGCCCGCGGTGATCTGGTTGCACGGCTACAGCTATCCGCTCGGCTACATGTGGGTGTACCGCACGGACACCCACCCCATCCTCGCGCTCGTCAACGCCGGCTACGCGGTGCTGGCTTACGACCAGGCCGGGTTCGGCAGCCGTATGGGAGAGTTCGCGCCGTTCTACACGCGACATCCCCACTGGTCATTGATGGGACGCATGGTCGAGGACACCACCCGGGCAGTGGACGCGCTGGCCGCCGATGCGGCGATCGATCCTGAACGGATCGCCGTGTATGGCTACACGATCGGCGGCACCGTCGGCCTGTACGCCGCCGCGCTCGATCCGCGGATCAAGAGTGTCGTGTCGATCAGCGGGTTTACCCCGATGCGCACGGATACGGCTGACCGTGGCACCGGCGGCCTCGCGCGGTACAGCGAGGATCGCGCGCTGCTGCCGCGCCTCGGCTTCTTCGTCGGCCACGAGACCCGCGTGCCGTACGACTTCGACGATCTGATTGCGACCATCGCCCCGCGGTCGGTCCTGGTCGTCGAGCCGACGATGGATCGCGCCACGACCCCGGCCGACGTCCGCCAGGCCGTTACACACGCGAGGAAGGTCTACGATCTCTATTCGGCCGGCGACAAGCTCACCATCCATGAGCCGGTGGACTACACGCGGCTGACCAATGCCACCCAGGATCGGGCGGTGCAGTGGATGAACCAGATCCACACGCCGTCGCCGGTGTCCGCCACGGCGCCGCCCGCGGGGCGATAGGGTGCCGCCCGGCGGCACCGCCATCGCGCCCTCGAAATGCCCCTGATTTCGCTCGATCACGTCACGACCGCGTTCGGCCATGTGCCGCTCCTGGACGATGCCGGCCTGCAGGTTGAGGCCGGCGAGCGGATCGCCGTCATTGGGCGCAACGGCGAAGGCAAGTCCACGCTGCTCCGAATCCTCGCCGGCGAGCTCACACCCGACGCGGGTACCATCTGGCGGCAGCCTGGCGCGACGTCGGCGCGCCTCGTCCAGGACGTCCCGCTCGATTCGCCCGGAACGGTCTTCGACGCCGTGGCTGGCGGCCTTGGCGAACTGCGCGATCTCGTCCAGGCGTATCACCACGCGGCGGTCGCCGTGGCCGAGGATGCCACGCCGGCCAGGCTGGCCGCCCTCGGCGAGGCGCAGCACGCGCTGGAAGAGCGCGGCGGCTGGAGCGTCGAACAACGCGTCGAGACCGTGTTGACGCATCTGCATCTGCCCGCCGACGCCATCGTGCGGACGCTCTCCGGCGGCTGGCGGCGCCGCGTGCTGCTCGCCCGGGCGCTCGTCGCCGCGCCCTCGCTCCTGCTGCTCGACGAGCCCACCAACCATCTCGACATCGATGCCATCGAGTGGCTCGAAGCCTTCCTGCTCGAGTACCCCGGCGCCGTCGTGTTCGTGACCCACGACCGCGCCGTCCTCCAGCGGATCGCCACCCGCATCGTCGAGCTCGATCGCGGCCGCCTGACGTCGTGGCCGGGCGACTACGGCACGTTCGTCGCCAAGAAGGACGCGTGGCTTGCGCACGAGGAGGTGGCGCGGGCCGCGTTCGACAGGAAACTGGCGGGCGAAGAAGCGTGGCTGCGCCGCGGGGTGAAGGCGCGCCGCACGCGGAACGAGGGGCGGGTTCGCGCGCTGATGACGATGCGCGACGAACGCCGCGCGCGGCGGGACCGGCCGGGAGCCGTGCGCCTGCACATCGACGCGGGCGAGCGCACGGGCCAGATGGTCTTCGAGGCCGATCGCCTCGGCAAGGCCTACGCCGGCACGCCGGTGGTCCGCGATCTGTCTCTGCGTGTTCTGCGCAAGGATCGCATCGGTCTCATTGGTCCCAACGGCGCAGGGAAGACGACACTCCTTCGCCTGCTCGTCGGTGGACTCGCGCCGGACTCGGGCGACGTGCGGCGCGGCACCAATGTCCAGGTCGCGTACTTCGATCAGCAGCGGGAACAGCTCGATCCCGAACGAACGGTCGCGGACACGGTGTCCGACGGGAACGACACCGTGACCGTGGCCGGCGTGCCGCGGCACGTGTACGGATACCTGGACGACTTCCTGTTTCCCTCCGCGCGCGCCCGATCACTCGTCAAGACGCTCTCGGGCGGGGAGCGCAACCGTCTGCTGCTGGCCCGTCTCTTCACGCGGCCGGCCAACGTCCTCGTGCTCGACGAGCCCACGAACGACCTGGACATCGAGACGCTCGAGCTCCTCGAAGCCAGGCTCGTCGAGTATCCGGGCACGCTCCTCGTCGTCAGTCACGATCGACAGTTCCTGGACCACGTGGTGACCAGCACGCTGGTGTTCGAAGGCGATGGCGTGATCCGGGAATACGTGGGCGGATACGAGGACTGGGCGCGCCAGCGTCCGGCGCCGCTCCTGCCGGAGAAACCGCCGCGCGAACCGGCCGCCCCACGGCCGAAAGCGGCGCGATCGGACAAGCTCTCGTTCAACGAACAGCGTGAGTTCCAGGCGCTGCCGGATCGCATCGCGACGCTCGAGCGCGAGCAGGCCGACCTCCAGGCTCGCGTCGAGGCGCCGACGTTCTACAAGGAAGGCGCGGAGGCCATTGCTGCTACCCTGCAGCGCGTCGAGGACGTGCGCGCGGCGCTCGACCGGGCCTATGCGCAGTGGGACGAGCTGGACTCGAGGTCCGACGATTCACCTCGCGCCCGCTGACGCGACGCGGCGCGACTCGTACGGGCCGTGGACGGAAAGGACCCCGCCGTCCTCCCGGCTGTCGTCGATGACCATCACGCGGTAGCGCGCGCCACCAGGCTCGACCCGCACGAGCACGTGCCCCTGATGGCCGGCAATGCGATCGAGTTGCTCGACCAGCCAGGCCGCGTCCGCCTCGCCGTACAACTTGACCATGTGATCGCGCCGGCCGGGCCACATCCAGTTGGTCATGAAGACATCACGCGGCCCGGGATAGACGCGATCGGACTGCAGCCGCCGCAGCACCTCGGGCCCCGGCTGGCTCGAGGCATAGGTGGACAGGATGTGAATGCGCGGCCGCAGGATGCTCAGGAAGAAGGCGTTGGCCGCGTCGGGTGTGCCATGGTGGTTCAGGGCATGGACGTCGACCGGGCCCGTCACCCAGGCGAGGGCCGATTCCATCTCGGTCCAGGCCGGCTCGGTGGCGCGCGAGACCCCGGCCACCGCGGCGTCCGGCACCCCCGCCATGTCGCCGCCGTTGAAGTACGAGAACCCGCCGTAGTCGAGCCGGAACGCGAGGCTGCAGTTGTTCTCCGACGGCACGACGCCCTCGGGAAAGCGGTTGCGGGTCGTCGTGCCGTCGCCGGTCCACACCTGCCCGTTGGCCGCGATGTTGCGGACTCGGAAGGTCGGGAAGTCGCCGGGCGCGCGCCGCAGGACGATCTGATCGGCGCGTCCGGCGACGAAGCGCTCGGACCGCAGACCCTGATGCTCCGTCTGCCAGGCGAGGAACGCGCGGTAGTTGCGCACCATCGCGTTGTCGGCGGGCGCCCCGACGTCGTACGACGGAGCCCCGCGATCCAGCATCGTGCGGATACGGATCGCCTCGCCGACGTCGGTGATGCCGGTCAGCCGGTATGGGCCGGAAGCGGACGTGGGGGATTCCGGACGGAGCGTGCCCATGTGGTCGCCGTGAAGATGGGTGAGCATCGCGTAGTCCAGTTCCCCGCGTTCCCCCTCCGGATGCGTGCGACGGATGTAGCGCGCGATCCACTGGCCGGGCCGGCGCGAGCCGTCCGGCCGCGGCGGCGCGTCATAACGTGTGCGCACCTGTTCGACCCGGTGGCCGGCGCCAGCGTCGAGCAGGAGCGTGGTGCCGTCGGGCAGAATGAAGAACGCCGCGTCCCCGGTGCCTGTGTTGATCTGATGGATGTCGAGCATCCCGCGCTCCCAGCGCGGCAGCGTCTGGCTCGCGACCTGTTCGCCGGCCGCAAAACCCTGCGGCATGCACCAGACCAGGGGGCCAAGGAGCGCGATGAGGAGGAGGGCGTTCCGCGATCCCAGCGCGCCGCGGAGCTTGTCGGCAAGCGATCCCAACGCGGACGTCCCGGCCGCGTCATCACGGGCGGCATAGTCACGCACCTCCGCGGCTTCTTCGGCCTTGCGAATCCCCGTCACACTCAACCGGAGCCTCCGGCTGGACTGGTTCACGTCGAGAACGATCGCGTCGACGCTCGCGCCGAGAGGGAACGCCTTCTTCAGATCGGCATCGTTCGCCACGGTGGTCTCACTGCGCGGCACCAGACCGACGACACCCGGTTCGAGCTCGACGAAGACGCCGAACTCGGCGATGCGGGTCACGCGGCCCTGCGCCACCTGTCCGACGGGGTACTTACGTTCCGCCGATGCCCAGGGATCGTCGCTGAGCTGCTTCAGTCCGAGCGCGATCTTCTCGTCGCCGGCCTTCGAGTCGATCCGGAGCACTTTGACCGTGATCTCGTCACCGGGCGTGGCCACGAGCGACGGATCGGTGACACGCGACCAGCCCATCTCGGAGACATGCAGCAGTCCCTGCACGCCGGCGCCCAGATCGACGAACGCGCCGAAGTCCCGCACCGAGACGACGCGGCCGGTCACCACCGCACCGACGGTCAGCGCGCGGCGGACGTCCTCGGCCCGCGCCTGTCGCTCTTCTTCGAGCAGGGCACGTCTCGACACGACGAACTTCCGTCCGTCCTCCTGATACTCGATGATGCGAAACGTATAGACGCGGCCGAGATGCGCGGCCGGGTCGGTGTCGCGGACCGTGTCAATCTGCGACGCGGGACAGAACGCGCGCTGCTGGGCCACGGTGATGCTATAGCCGCCTTTCACCTGGCTCTCGACTTTGCCTTCGACGGGCAGCCTGGCGCGAAACGCGTCGTCGAGTTGCCGCTTCGTCGCGGCGCCGCGCTGCAGCCGGCGCGAGAGCGTCACGCCGCCGTAGGTCGACACGATCGTGGCCTGAATGCGATCCCCGACCTTGACGTCGATCACGCCATCGTCGTTCTTCAACTCGCCGACGGCGATGCTGGCCTCGCCTTTCGCGCCGACGTCGACGAGCGCAGCCTCCGGTCCGATCGCGACGATGGTGCCGTCGACCGTCTGGCCGTTCTGCAGGCGTTTCGTCTGCACGGACGCCGCGAACAGCGTCGCGAAGTCCTCGTCGTCGTTGTCGTTCTGCTCGTTCACGTCTCGGATAGTATCTCGCGGAACGATCGATCTTCCGTCTTGGTGAGGAGGGGACCATGTTCGACCGCCGTGGTTGGTGGGCCAGCCGGCCTGTGAGCCGTCCCACTCGTGTGCTGACGTGCCTGCTCGCGCTGACACTCACGGCGGCCGCCGCCGCAACCCCGGCCGACCCTCAGGCGGGCGCGTCATCGACTGCTGCGGCCACTGGTGCGATTAATGGCGTCGTGCTGGACGGTCACGATGAGACGCCCGTCCCCGAGGCGGTGGTGTTTCTCACAGGGCGGGTCGAGAGGAGGGTGGCCGTCTCCCTGCAGGTGGTCGCGGACGAACGCGGCCGCTTCGTCTTTCGAGATTTGCCGGCCGCCGCCTATCAGCTCAGCGTTGAGAAGGCGGGTTACACGAGCCGCAGGGCCGTGACGGGTGGAAAGGCTTCGTACTTCTATCTGTCGCTGGCCACCGGTGAGTCCGCGTCGAACGCTCGCGCGTGGCTCTGGCGACACGCCTCGCTCAGTGGGCGAGTGCTCGATGAGCGTGGCGAGGCGATGGTGGGTACGCCTGTGCGTGCCTTTGCGGAGGTCTTCATTGGCGGCCGTCCCCGGTACGTTGCGTCGAATTCGGCCGTTGCCGATGATCGGGGGGAGTTCCACATTGCCAATCTTCCGCCAGGTGCCTACTACGTCGTCTGGTTTCCCCAACCCGGCGGGCTCCGCGTGGCCGGTCGAGCTGGGACCGGCGAGTTGGCGTATCCCGCGACCTATCATCCAGCGGCGCGGGACACCTCCAACGCCACTCGAGTGACCCTCGAGCCGGGCGAGGAGCGCATGGGTGCCGATATTAGCGTCGAGCCCGTCGCCACTGGTCGAGTAGAAGGTCAACTTGACGGGCCGCTCCACGGACTCGTGGGCTTGAGACTCAGGCTGCGCCAGGCTGATGCTGCCGATCTCGGCTTTGGCTACGAGGCGGCGACTGCACTGATTCAGCGTGACGGGACGTTCGCGTTCACGTCCGTGCCCGTCGGCCGATACCTGATCGAGGCACTGTCGAGCCACTACGACGTGACGTTCGGCTCGCTTTCGGAAGCCCAGAACGTCCGTGCCCGCGCGCCCGGGACCTTCGTGGAAATGTGGGGGCCAGGCCGGCCGATTGGCTTTGGCGGAGGACTCGCGCTGACCTCGGCCGCCGGCGACCTCCGGTTAGCGAATTCTGGACGATCCGAGGGCGGCTGGGTGCGGGCCGAGATTGAGGTTCGCGCCGGGACCGTAGAGAAGGTCGTCGTGCCCGTGCATCCGACAATCTCACTGTCCGGACGAGTCATCCTGGAGGACAGTCCTGAGGTGGCAGCGGCGACGTATGTGCCAGCCGTAGTCGCCTTGATGTCCCTTGTGGCCGAGCCGGTCGATCCATCATTC
>CAZFAT010000202.1:0-15385 GCA_964517075.1 uncultured Solibacteraceae bacterium | reverse complement strand
CCTCGTGGGGCCCCGCCGCCCCACTCCGGTCGCGCGCTCAACCGTCTCGTCGACCCCTCGCGCTCCGCCCATTGCAGAGCGCGCCGCACCCCCGCCGATCGCGCCTGCCACTCGCCGCCAATCCTTGCGCAGCGAGGCGAGCGGGGCTCCGGGGTCCCCGCCGCCGAGCGAGCCTGGTGGGGTGCCGGGGCCCCCGCCATCCAATGAATGGAGCGGGAGACGGGGATCGAACCCGCGACCAACAGCTTGGAAGGCTGTGACTCTACCACTGAGTTACTCCCGCCTTCGGTTTCACCCGAGGGGCTCCGCCCCTCGGACTCCCTCGCACGCTCACTCGCTCTGCTCGGTCGCTCGCGTCTCAACTCCGCCGCTGGCTTGTCCGCCGAAGCTCGCGGCATGCTGGCCAGCGACGCAAGCGAAGGCTGGTGGCGAGGGGAGGATTCGAACCTCCGAAGCCGCTAGGGCGACAGATTTACAGTCTGCTGCGTTTGACCGCTTCGCTACCTCGCCGATGTCCGGCGGCATCGACGCCGACTCACGTGCTCTGGCCCTGCGTCCAGCCTCCATTGCTCCTGGCAGCCACGCGTCCCAATCGACTCCCCGACACCGCGGGAAGGACATCCGCCAGTCCGCCACTCTGGAACAACGCTACGGTTCCTTTGGACGTGGGCGCGTGGGGCGAGGCCCGGAACTTGGAGCTGGCGAAGGGATTTGAACCCCCGACCGGCTGATTACAAATCAGCTGCTCTACCGGACTGAGCTACGCCAGCCAGACAAAACGGGAATGGTAGCACGCACAATGCCAGAGCGGCAACCGCCCGGGGCGGTCTTCGGGCCCACTCAGGAGCCGAATCCCGGGAGCCCCAGGGACACTGGGCTGCCACAGGCTCGAGAGCTCCCCTGATCCCTCGGGTCAGCGTGACGTGGCATCGCTCGGCGGGCTCGTCTGGGCCAGCCGGCGTTGCCGAACCGCCTCGAACAGGGCGACCCCCGCCGAAACCGAGACATTCAGACTGGCCAGTTCCCCCGCCATCGGGATGGACACCAGCCGATCGCACGACTCGCGCACCAGCCGACGCAGCCCCGAGCCTTCGGCACCGAGCACGAACGCCGTGGGCTGGCCGTAGTCGACCTCGTCGTATCGATCCGGCGCGTCGCCATCGAGTCCAATCGTCCAGACGTTGAGCGCCTTGAGCTCCTCGATGGCGCGCGAGATGTTGACGACCGTGGCAATCCGCACGTGGTGGACCGCACCGGCCGAGGCGCGGGCAGCCGCCCCGTCGAGGGGCGCCGCGTGCCGGGCCTGCCGCACCACGCCGGTGACCCCAGCCGCGTCCGCCGACCGGAGAATGGCGCCGACGTTCTGCGGATCCTCGATGCCGTCGAGAACGACGATCAGCGCAGGGCCACCGGCCTCCGCCACGATTTCCTCGAGCGTGTACGCCGGCAGGCTCTGGAGCTCGGCCGCCACGCCCTGATGCAGCCCGCCGCGCGCCAGTTTGTCGAGGGCGCGCCGGTCGACCGTTTCAATGGCAATGCGCAGGTCCTGCGCCCGGCGGACGATCTCGTCCACGCGGGCCCCGGCCCCCCGCTCGTGCACGATCCGGGACACGCGACGCGACTTGAGCGCCTCGACCACGGGATTGATGCCGTAAATCAGGGGCATGCGCGCACCGTGGCCGCGGGCCAGGTCGATGTCATCCGACGAGCGCGACCACATCGCGCGCGCGCTCGGCGCAGGATTTCACGGCGACGAGCCCGGCGGCCGGCCCGAGGGCGGCTCCGCGGTCGATGGCCGGGATCGCCAGGTCCAGCTCCGGGCCTTCCTCGGCGCCGGTCAGCGCCGCCCGGATCGGGTGAAAGAGCGCGCGTCCTTTCAGCCCCGTCTTGTCCCGCGCGCGAGCCGCCGCGGCGCGAAAGGCCTCCCGGTCCAGCCGGCCCTGCCCGAGAATCTCATCGGCGAAGGCCCGGATGGCCGCGCGCGCCTCTGGTGTCGACCCGATGAGCGTGCTCGCCCGCGCCGGCTCCCAGTCGAAGATGAAGGCCACGCGCGCCGGCAGTTCCTCGAGCCGGTCCACCGATCCGACACCCATCGGCAGCAGGGACTCGACGTAGCTCAGCGACGCGTCAGTCGCCAGCATCACGTATCCGGCCCGCACGAAGTACGGCAACGCCTCGCGCGTGAGCCGGGCCAGGGGTGCTTCCTTCATGTAGTGGCGGTTCAGCCACGCCAGCTTGTCCACATCGAACACGGCCGCACTGTGGCTGACGTGGCTGAAATCGAATCGGCGCGCGATCTCGGCCACGGGCAGAATCTCCTCGTTGTCCCCGGGCGACCAGCCGAGCAGCGCGAGGTAGTTGAGCAGCGCCTCGGGCAGATAGCCGCGGTCGCGGAACTCCGCGACGCTCGTGGCGCCGTGCCGCTTCGACAGCGGGGCATGGTCCGGTCCGAGCACCATCGACAGGTGGGCGAATGCCGGCAGGGCCGCCCCCATCGCCTCGTACAGCAGCAACTGCCGCGGCGTGTTCGAGATGTGATCCTCGCCGCGAATCACGTGGGTAATCTTCATGGCGGCATCGTCGACGACGACCGCGAAGTTGTACGCGGGATGGCCCCCGGAGCGGACGATGACGGGATCGCCGATCACGTCGGTGTTGAAGGTCACGGCACCGCGCACCAGATCCTGGAACGTCACGTCGCGGCCCGGCGGGACGGCGAAGCGCACCGCCGCCGGCTCGCCGGCCGCCACGCGTCGCTCGGCCTCGCCGCGATCGATGGCCCGGCAGCGTCCGGAGTACTTGGGCGGCTGGCCGGCGGCCATCGCCGCCTGTCGCTCCGCGTCGAGCCGATCGGGCGCGCAGAAACAGTAGTAGGCGTGGCCGCTCGACAAGAGCGCCCTCGCCTGCCCGGCGTAGAAATCGAGCCGCTCCGATTGCCGGTAGGGCGCGAATGGCCCGCCCACGCCCGGTCCTTCGTCCCAATCCAGGCCGAGCCACGTGATGTCATCGAGCATGCTGGCTTCGGACTCGACGCTTGACCGCTGGCGATCGGTGTCCTCGATGCGGAGCACGAACGTGCCGCCGTGGCCCCGCGCGAACAGCCAGTTGAACAGCGCCGTGCGGACGTTGCCCACGTGCAGGTGCCCGGTCGGGCTGGGCGCGAAACGCACCCGGGGCCGGCTCATCGTGGGGATCCCGGTGTCAGCAGCGCGACCGCGTGGGCTGCGATGGCCTGGCCAAGGCCGACCGCATCCACGCCTTCGTTGGTCTTGGCCTTGACGCTCACCTGGCCCACGGCGACGCCGAGCACTCCGGCCAGCCGCTCGCGAATGGACCCGATGTGCGGGGCCAGCTTCGGCCGCTCGAGAATCACCGTCACGTCGGCGTTGCCGACGCGCCAGCCAAGCGCGGCGATCGTCGTGACGGCGCGCCCGAGCAGGTCGAGCCCCGGCGCGTCCTTCCAGCGCGGGTCCGAATCCGGGAAGTGGCCGCCAATATCGCCGACCGCGGCGGCGCCCAGCAGGGCGTCGATCAAGGCGTGCGCCACGACGTCGCCATCGGAGTGGCCGGCCGGACCACGGTCACCCGCAACGTGGACGCCAGCGAGGATCAGGCGACGCCCGTCGACGAGCCGATGCAGGTCATAGCCGGTGCCAATGCGCGTCAGCCCAGCCAGCGAAACGCGGGCGCGCGCGAGATCGTCGGCGGTCGTAATCTTGAAGTTCTGCGGATCGCCGTCGACGATGGCGACCGGTTGACCCGCCTGCTCCGCAAGCATGGCCTCGTCGGTGGCCTCCATCGTCGCGCCGAGCGCGACCGCGGCCTCGAGGACGGGCCGCCGGAATCCCTGGGGCGTCTGCGCCAGCCAGATTTCCTGGCGCGCAATCGTCTCGGCCACATGGCCGGTCCCGGGACGCACGCGCTTGACCGTGTCCCGGGCCTGCAGCGCGGGCACGGCCGCGCCGTGCCTGCCGGCATGCTCGAGGACCCGGTCGATGAGGGCCGGGCTGACGAATGGCCGCGCGGCATCGTGCACCAGGACGAGATCGACGTCGGCGGCGACCGCCGCCAGCCCGAGCCTGACGGAGTCCTGCCGCCGCGGCCCCCCGGCCACGCAGCGCGTCGGACGGGTCGTGGTGCCGACGAGCGAGTCCCCGCGAGACACGAGATCCTCGGAAAGCACCACGACAATCGCGTCGACGGACGGGTGCGCATCGAACGCCGCCACGCTGCGCTGCAGGAGCGTCCGGCCACCGAGGTCGAGCAGTTGCTTGGGCTGATCGCCGCCCAGCCGTTCGCCCCGGCCGGCCGCGACGATGATGGCGGCCACAGACATTCGAGAGATTCTACCGTTCGTCGGTTCCAGGGTTCGAAGGTTCCAGGTTCCAGGCTCGAGGGCCGATCAAACGGCCGTGGCGTACTGCGCGACGCGTTCGCGCACCAGGCGCTCAACCCGCGGTCCCAGGTCCGCCCCGAGTGGTGTCGGGACGAAGATCACGACCAGCGCCGCGGTCGTGCCCGCCGTGATCATCGTGCGCGCCGAATCCGAGGTCGGGTTGCCGAACGGGCCCGCGGTGTCGGCCAGGGTCAACCGGCCCGCCAGGTGTACGACCTCCTTGCGAATGCCCGGATATTCCTCGCCCGGCTCGCCAAGGCGCGCGGCGACCGGCCCCTCGATGCGATGCCGGTCGTACAGGCCGAACGGCAGCGCCGACTCGGCGGAACACCAGTTGATGATGTCCACCAGCGAGTTCACGCGCGGCAGCTCGTCCCCCTTGCGCACGCGACGGAGCAGCGCCTCCGACGATGGCCGGGTCTTGGTGGGATCGATGCCCAGCCGGCGGTACATCGCGCGCACGGCATCTGCCACCGCCGGGCCGACGCCAGCGGTCCGGAGCGCGCCAGCGGCCCCGCGAAGCGCCAGGTCGAGGGCCGCGTCCGTGTCGCGGACCTGCACGTGCTCGATCACGAACGCATGCGGCCGCACGATCGCCGCCACGTCCGCATCGACGGTCACGTGAGGTTCAGAGGGCAAGGGCCGACGCGACGACCTCGCGCGTCCGATCGGCCAGCTTTCTGGCGTCCTCGCGCGTGAGGTCGGCGGTGGGAATGGGCGCGTGCAGGACCACCCGGGTCTCTGCCGGGCACACCATCAGGCGCCCCTTGGGCATCACGGCACGGCTGTTCACGACGGTCACGGGCACCACCGGAAGGCCGGACTCGATGGCCAGCAGGAAGATCCCTCCCTTGAACCGGCCGACCCGGCCATCCGCGCTGCGCGACCCTTCGGGAAAGGCAATGAGCGAGGCTCCGTGGCGGGTCATCCGTTGCATGCGCTTGAAGATCGACGCGCCCGGCTTGTCGCGATCGACGAGCATGTGTCCGGCGAGGCGGAGATGCCAGCCGATGAACGGCACGTAGCCCAGCGCGGCCTTGGCGATGATGCGCAACTGGTGCGGCAGCGCCGTGAACAGAATGGGAATGTCATAGATGCTCGCGTGGTTCGCCACGAACACGCAACTGGCCCGTGGATCGGGCGGCGCCGTCCCCGTGCGCTCCACCGCGACGCCGGTCGTGCGGAGGATCAGCCCGGCCCACCGCCTCGCGCATCGATGGGCGGTGTGCCCGCTCCGATCGACCAGGGTCGACGCCAGCGAGACGATGCCACAGGTGATCGTGTAGAGGGTCACGGCGGGAATGAGGTAGAAGACCGTCCGCCACCAGTGGAACGGCGGGAGCGTCACGCCTGCGCGGCTGGGCGGGGTCGCCGGCCCGTGTCGTCGCGGTCGGACCGCTCGCCGCGGCCGTCCGCCTTGCTCTCACCCTGGGAGGAGGTGGTGTCCACGCAGCGCCCGAAGATCATCCGACCGGCCGTCGTCTGCAACACGCTGGTGACCACGACGTCGACGTTCCGGCCGATCCGGCTGCGCGCGTTGTCCACCACCACCATCGTGCCGTCGTCGAGATACGCCACGCCCTGGTTGTATTCCTTGCCTTCCTTGAGGATGAACACGGTCATGGCCTCGCCGGGCAGGACGACCGGTTTCAGCGCGTTGGCCAGCTCGTTGATGTTCAGCACGTCCACGCCGCGAAGCTGCGCCACCTTGTTGAGGTTGAAGTCGTTGGTGACGATACCGCCGAGCAGGGTGCGCGCCAGCTCGATGAGTTTCAGGTCGACTTCCTTGACCTGCGGGAAGTCCACGTCCGAAATGATGACCTCGACGCCGACCATCTTCTGGATGCGGTGCAGGATGTCGAGACCCCGGCGTCCGCGGTTGCGCTTCAGCGGATCGGACGAGTCGGCGACGCTCTGGAGCTCGTTGAGGACGAACTGCGGCACGACGAGGGCGCCGTCGAGGAACCCGGTTTCGACGATCTCGGCGATGCGGCCGTCGATGATGACGCTGGTATCCAGGATCTTGTAGCGACGCTGCGGCCGCGCGTCCTTGAAAAGTGAGGCGAATTTCGCCGGCTCGAGCCACTCGCCCTTGCGGGCGCCCAGCACGAGCCCCAGGTACGGCAGCACCACGATGATGAGGCCGTGGAGGAACTGAACCTTGGCGTCGGTGTTGTCGGCCCAGAAGAGCGCCGATCCGAGCGCGCGGGCGATGGTCAGGCCCACGCCAAAGCCGAGCAGGCCGCCGAGGAGACTCGTAACGGCCGTCTCGCGCAGCCGCGTCTCGGCCAGGACAATCATCAGTGCGACCGCGAGCCCCAGGCCGGCATTGGCCAGCCCGTTGTCCGCGAGCGGAGCGATCACCGCGGCCGCGTACACCACGACGATGACGAAGACGGCCCGCACGAAGAGGAGCCCGTGCATGCGGCACATCTTAGCCCGGAACGCCCCGGCCGGCGGGCCCGCGTTTCCCACGATTTCACGGGTTCGCAAGCGTCCCGGGCCGCCGCGACACCGGCTACATCAACGCGTCCAGCGCTTCGACGATGGATCGCACGCCGGTGACCGTCATGCCGGCCGGGACGTCCTGCGGAGACAGACTGCCGTCGGGGACGACGAGCCGGGTGAAGCCCAGCTGCGCGGCCTCGCGCACGCGCAGCGCCGGCTGACTCGCCGCGCGCACCTCACCCGCCAGCCCGACCTCGCCGAAGATGACGACGTCGGCGGACACCGGCCGATTGCGGACGCTCGAGGCCAGGGCCGCCAGCACCGCCAAGTCGGCCGCGGGCTCATCCACCGTCATGCCACCCGCCACGTTCACGAAGACGTCGTCGGTCGCGAGGTTCAGCCCGGCGCGTTTGTCGAGCACGGCGAGCAACAGGGCCAGGCGGCTGCGGTCCAGGCCGTTGGCGGTCCGCTGCGCATTACCGAAGGTGGCGGTGCTCACGAGGGCCTGCACTTCGACGAGCAGCGGACGCGACCCCTCGATCGTGCACAGCACGGTCGAGCCCGGGACGTTCACCGGCCGCTCCGCGAGGAAGAGTGACGAGGGATTCGCCACGGGGACGAGGCCGGCGCCGGTCATCTCGAAGACACCGAGCTCACTCACCGCGCCGAACCGGTTCTTCACGGCGCGCACGACCCGGTGCGCGTGATGCGGCGTGCCCTCGAAGTACAGCACCGTGTCCACGACGTGCTCGAGCACCTTCGGCCCGGCCAGACCGCCGTCCTTGGTGACGTGACCGACGAGCACGGTCGGCAGGTTGCGGCCCTTCGCGGTGAAGAGCAGATCCGTGGCCGACTGGCGCACCTGCCCGACACTGCCCGGGGCCGACTGCATCTTCAGGGAGAACACCGTCTGAATCGAATCGACGATGAGGAGCGCGGGCTTCAGTCGATCGACTTCCTCGAGCAGCCGTTCGACGCACGTCTCGGCCAGCGGATAGAGCGGCGCGCGGCCGACGCCCAGCCGCTCGCCGCGCATCTTGATCTGGTGCTCGGATTCTTCACCCGAGCAGTAGAGCACCGGCCCCACGTGCGCGGCGAAATGCGCGGCCGCCTGCAGCAGCAGCGTCGACTTGCCGATGCCGGGCTCGCCGCCGAGCAGCACGAGCGATCCCGGTACGACGCCGCCGCCGAGCACGCGATCGAATTCGCCAATGCCCGTACTCAACCGCTCCGAGACGACCGTCTCGACCTCGGCGTACAGCCGGGCGCTCTGCCCGCCCAGCACGGGTCCGGCGGCGCGCCGCTCTGCGCCGGGCGCCGCGGCCCGCTCTTCGACGAACGTATTCCACTCGCCGCAGTCAGGGCAGCGACCGAGCCACTTCTGCGACTGGGAACCGCACTGGGTGCAGGAGTAAATGGACTTGGAGAGTTTCATGTCAGGTCCGAGGTGAGAGGTCAGAGGTTCGAAGTCAAGGTCGGCGTCAACCTTGGACGCGCCTGACCGCGATGGCCATTCCAGACCTGTTCCAGGAGCGCAGTTACGCACTCGCCGTTCGGATTCTGGCGGTTTATCGGCACCTTCTCAGCACCACCGATGTCCCCCGTCACCTCGCACGGCAGATGCTCCGTGCAGGAACTTCAATCGCCGCAAATCTCGAGGAGGCAAAATCTGCGTACTCGCGACGCGACCTCGCCGCGAAGCCGGCAATAGCACTACGAGAGTGTCGCGAATGTCGCTGTTGGCTGCGTCTGATCACCACCGACCAGCCGCACGCGGCACCTGACGTCGGTCCGCTCCTCGAAGAATGCACCGAGCTGGTCGCCATGTTAACGGCGTCTGTCCGTAAGCTTCGAGCATCCGACCCCGCCTCAGGATCACGAACACCACGCCGCAAGACTGCCGGTCCCGATCTCTAGCCGTTGATCGGGACCTTTGACCTTTAACCTTTGACTTTCACTTCTCACCCCTCACCCTTCACCCTGTCCGTATTGCCTTTCTATCCTCGCCCCCAGCCTGCACAGCACCTCCCACGGAATCGTCCCAATCGCCGCCGCCATCTCGCGCGCGGTGATTTCCTCCTGGCCCTGGCGGCCGATGAGCACGACCTCGTCGCCCGGCGAGACATCCAGGCCCGTCACGTCCACCATGAGCATGTCCATGCACACCGACCCGACAATCGGCACGCGACGGCCGCGGACCAGGACCACCCCGCGGCCCGACAGGCGCAGATCGAGGCCGTCGGCATAACCCGCCGGCACGATGGCCATCGATCGGGGCCCCTCGGCGCGCCAGGTGAGACCGTAGCCGATCCCTTCGCCAGCGCGAAGGCCCTTCACCGCCACGATACGACTGTGGAGTGACAGGGCAGGTCGCAGGTCGAGATCCGCCGCGGCGAGCGGCGGCGGGACAACGCCGTAGAGCACGAGGCCGGGCCGAACCCAGTCGTACCAGACGCGCCGATCCCGCAGCATGGCGGCTGAGTTCGCCGCGTGACGCGCCACGCCCGTCAGGCCCAGGGCGCCCAGCGCGGCCAGCGCGCGCTCGAACCGCGCGCGCTGCTCGTCGAGGAACGGCGACTCGGCCTGGTCGGCGGTCGCAAAGTGCGTGTAGACCGCGTCAATCCGCAACTGCCGGCTGGTTAGCATCTCCGGCATCGTCCGGCGCAGGTTGTCGTGCCGGAAGCCGAGCCGGTTCATGCCGGTGTCGATCTTGAGGTGACAGCCGAGCGTCACGCCGCGGCGGACGGCGAGCGCGGCCAGCGCGCGGGCGGCGGCCGGCGTCGAGACGGTGGGCGTGAGGTTGAAGTCGGTCACGCCGTCGAGGTCGCTGACGCTGAGCGCCCCGAAGACCAGGATGGGCGACGTCACGCCAGCCTCGCGCAGCGACACGCCCTCTTCGATATCCGCGCAGGCCAGCATGGCCGCACCGGCCTGTTCGAACGCGCGGCCGACCGCGGCCGCGCCATGACCGTAGGCGTTGGCTTTCACGACCGCGATGATGCCGGGTGGGGGCGAGGCCTGGCGGGCCAGCAGCCCGCGCACGGCACGGAGGTTGGCGGCCAACGCCTCGAGACTGACCGTGGCCACCGTCGGGCGAATCACAACCCCTGGTCCTCACGATCGGAGCGCCCACCAGCCGCGAGGTTCTCGAAGCGCGTGTACTGCTTGAGGAACGCGAGCCGCACCGTGCCCGTCGGCCCGTTGCGCTGTTTACCGATGATGACTTCGGCGGTGCCTTCCGCGTCGGGCGAGCGCTCGCCTTCCTGCGCGTACATTTCCTCGCGGAAGATGAACAGGACCACGTCGGCGTCCTGCTCGAGCGCCCCGGACTCGCGCAGGTCCGACAGCTGCGGCCGGTGATCCCCGCGCGCCTCGGGCGCGCGGCTGAGCTGGCTGAGCGCCAGGATGGGCACGTTCAGTTCCTTCGCGAGGATCTTGAGCGCCCGGGAGATCGACGCCAGTTCCTGCTGCCGGTTCTCGAACCGGCCGCGGCCCTGCATGAGCTGGAGGTAGTCAATGATGAGCAAATCGAGGCCGTGCTCGAGCTTGAGGCGCCGCGATTTCGCCCGCATCTCGAGGATGCCCACCGACGGCGTGTCGTCGATGAACACCTTGGCGTCGTGCAGCCGGGCGAAGGCCTCGACGAGCCGGGCGTAGTCCTGTTCGCCGAGAAAACCGCCCCGAAACCGGTGCGCATCCACCCGGGCCTCCGAGGTGAGCATGCGCATGAAGAGCTGCTCCTTCGACATCTCGAGACTGAACATCCCAACCGTCTTGCCCGCCTCGATGCCGCAGTGCAGGGCGATGTTCAGCACGAAGCTCGTCTTGCCCATCGACGGCCGGGCGGCCACGATGACGAGGTCGGAGTTCTGGAAGCCCGACGTCATCTCGTCGAGATCGACGAACCCGCTCGGCGCGCCGGTGACGAGACCGCGATGCTCCTGGAGCTGCTCGATGAGCTGGTAGCCGGAGTCGACGAGCTGCGAGACCGGGACGAAGCCGGACCGGAGCCGGTGCTCGGCGATCTGGAAGATCGACCGCTCGGCCTCGTCCAGCAGGTCGTCGGCGTCCTCCTCGGCGTCGTAGGCGCGGCCAAGGACGTCGCTGGCCGACTGGATCAGCCGGCGGAGCGTGGACTTCTCCTTGACGATCTTCGCGTAGTGCTCGACGTTGGACGACCGCGGCACGCCGTCGGTCAGCGCGCTGATGTACGCGGGCCCGCCGACCTCGTCGAGCTCGCCGGATCGCGCCAGCTCGTCCTTCAGCGTCAGCAGATCGACCGGGCTGCCCCGATCGGTCAGGCCGACCATCTTTTCGAAGATGCGGCGGTGCGCGTCGCGGTAGAAATCGGCCGCGTCGACGACCTCGGCGGCCTGGTTGAACGCCTGGTTGTTGATGAGCACCGCGCCGAGCACGCTCTTCTCGGCGTCGAGATCGTGGGGCAGCGTCCGATCCGACATGGCAGCCGCGTCGCTCGCCGGCGGTGACCGGATCCGCCGCCTCAGTCGGCGGCGGCCACGATCTTCACCCGCAGCCGCGCCGTCACCTCGCGGTGCAGCTTCACCGCCACCTCGTGATCGCCCAGCGTCTTGAGCGGGTCGGGCAGCTGGATGCGCCTGCGATCGATCGGGAGGCCGCGCTCGTGGAGGGCCTCGGCCAGGTCGCTCGACGTGACCGACCCGTAGAGCGTCTCCTGCTCGCCAACCCGGCGCGCGATGGCGATGTCGAGCGCCTCGACACGGGTGCGGATCGCCTCCGCCTCCTGCCGTTCCTCGGTCTCGCGCGCGTCGGCACGCGCGCGTTCGCGCTCGACCTGGCGCTTGTTCTCCGCCGTGACGGCGAGCGCGAGCTTGCGCGGCAACAGATAGTTGCGGGCGTAGCCGTCGGTCACCTTGACCACCTCGCCGCGACGGCCGAGGTGCTCGACGTGCTCCTTCAGAATGACTTCAATCGACATGCGGACTCCGATGGCGGACGGGAGGCCCGTCGCGGTTATTCGCTGACGTAGGGCACGAGGGCCAGTTGCCGGGCCCGCTTGATGGCCGTCTGCAGCGCCCGCTGGTGCGTCGCGCAGACGCCCGAGATCCGCCGCGGCTGAATCTTGCCGCGCTCCGGAATGAACGGCGCCAGCAGCTTCACGTCCTTGTAGTTGATGTAATCAATCTTCTCGACACAGAACTTGCAGACGCGCCGACGCCGGAAGAACCCGCGGCGTCCGCCCGCCTTGTCGCCCGCGGCGCCCGCGCCCCCGCCCCGGCCTCCGCCACCCCCGCGCCCGCCGCCCCTCGAATCCCGATCCATTTCGCTCATCGCTCGCCTCCCCGTTCGCGGAACGACCCGTCCATCACGCTCTCGCCGTCGTCGTCATCGTCTTCCCGGCGCTTGCGCTCGGTTTCGGTCGGTTCGGGCGGCAGGCCGCGGCGCACCCGCCGCGCCACCGTGGCGGACTTGCGGCGCACCCGCGACCGTTCGGCCACGGCCAACTCCTCGTCCACCCGCACGACGAGGTGACGAATGACGTTGTCGAACACGCGGAGGCGCCGATCCAGCTCGGCCGTCAGGGCGCCCGGGCCGTTGATCACCTCGAGGACGTAGACGCCCTCGCGATGATGGCCGATCTCGTAGGCGAGCCGTCGGCGGCCCCAGTTCTCGGTGCGTTCGATCGCGCCGCCAAACCGATCGACGACGGCCACGACCTGCTGATGGAGTTCCGCCAGCGCCTCTTCGGTGGTCTCCGGCGGGGTGATGTAGATCAATTCGTACTGACGGACCTGACTCATACGTCTCCTTCTGGACAGCCGGCCGCCCGTCTCGACGAGCGGCAAGGAGCTGGCCGTGCCGTGCCGCCTGGGCTGCCCCTAGCGGTCCGGCTCGGTGTCGGCGCGATTGAACGTGTTCATCATGGGCCCCAGACCGTCCGAGACCCACATGCGCACGGCGTCAGCCGCCCGGGCAATCGCGCTCGCCATCCCGGGCGCCTCGTCCGGCTCGAACCCGCCCAGCACGTGGCCGGTCAGGTCTCGCCGAATCTCTCCGTCACGGCCGCGGCCCACGCCCACCCGCAGCCGCGGATAGTCCTCGGTGCCGAGCCACTCGGCCACCGATCGCAGGCCATTGTGGCCCCCTTCCGACCCGGCGGCCCGGGCGCGCAACCGTCCGAGCGGCAGGTTCACGTCGTCGCAGACGACGAGGAAGTCGGCGCCGGCAATCTTGTAGAAGTCGATGAGCCCGCGCACCGCCTGGCCGCTCACGTTCATGAACGTCTGCGGTTTGGCGAGCAGCACGACTTCCCCGTCCCGGCGCCAGCGCGCGGTCAGCGCGGCGCGATCGCGATCCGCGGCGTCGAAGGTCAGGCGCTCGTTCCGCGCCACGAGATCGACGACCTCGAACCCGACATTGTGCCTCGTGCCGCGATAGCGATCGCCCGGGTTGCCGAGGCCCGCGATCAGCTTCACGCGCACAGCCGCCGGCTCAGCCCTTCTCGTCCTCGGGCTTCTCGATCTTGCCCTTCTTGATGACCTCGGGCTCGGCCGGCGCGGCGGCCGGCGCCGCCACCGCGGCTTCGGCGGGCTCGGGCACCGCCTCGACCTTCGGCGCGACCACGTGCACGATGAGCATGTCGCCGTCGCTCACGGGCTTCCACTTGCCCGCCGGCAGATCGCGCACCCGCACGCCGTCGTGCAGCATCAGCTCGGTGACGTCCACCGTGATGTGCTCGGGGATGTCCGCCGGCAGGCATTCGACCACCACCTCGCGGTGCACGAAATCCACGACGCCGCCCTGCGCCTTGACGCCCTTGGCCTCGCCCGTGAGGTGCAGCGGGACGGTGACGCGGAGGACCCGGTCCATGGCGACGCGGTAGAAGTCGGCGTGCAGGAGCTCGCGCGTGACCGGATGGACCTGGTATTCGCGCAGGAGCACGCGCGCATCGCCCCCACCCTCGATCTTCAGGGCGATCAGGGTGTTCGCGCCCGAGTCGGAGTGGAGGATTTTCACGAGCGCCTTCGGATCGACGGCAATCGATTCCGCTTCGCGCTGCTCGCCGCCGTACAGGACGGCGGGAATCTGTCCGGCCCGCCGCAGGCGGCCGGCGTTGCCGTCGCCGAACTGCGTCCGGCGAACCCCTTCAAGCACTGCTGCCATGGTGCGTCTCTCTTCCTCTGTCGTGCCTAGCTCGTGGCGCCCGCCGCGCGGGCGGCTTTCAGACGAACAACTTCGAAACCGACGTCTCCTCGTGAATGCTGCGAATGGCCTGCGCGAGCAGCCGCGCGACCGACAGCACCACGATCTTGCCGCAGGCCGCCCGTTCGCCGTTCATCGGGATCGTGTTGGTCACGATCAGCCGATCGATCGGCGCGGCCTCGATGCGCGAGATGGCCGGCCCCGACAGCACGCCGTGGACGGCACTCGCCAGGACGCGGGCGGCCCCGTTGTCCTTGAGCGCCTGCGCGGCCTTCTGAATCGTGCCCGCCGTGTCGATGATGTCGTCGGCAATCACGCACACGCGGCCGCGCACGTCGCCGACCACGTTCATCACCTCGGCCGTCCCGTCCTCGCTGCGGCGCTTGTCGACGATCGCCAGGTCGGCGTCGAGCCGCTTGGCGTACGCCCGCGCCCGCTCGGCGCCGCCGACGTCGGGCGAGACAATCGTGACGGGCCCGAAGTTCTGGCGCGCCACCCAGTCAATCATCACCGGCGCCGCGAACAGGTGGTCCACCGGGATGTCGAAAAACGCCTGAATCTGCGCCTTGTGCAGATCCATCGTCAGCACCCGATTCGTCCCGGCCGCGCTCAGCAGGTTCGCCACGAGCTTGGCCGAAATCGGCACGCGCGGCTTGTCCTTCCGATCCTGCCGCGCGTAGCCGTAATACGGAATCACGGCCGTGATGCGGGACGCCGACGACCGCCGGAACGCGTCGATCATCACGCACAGTTCGACGAGGTGTTCATCGACCGGCGCCGACGTCGGCTGCACGATGAAAACATACGTGCACCGGATGTTCTCGTCGATCTGAAACGACACCTCGCTGTCGGGAAACCGGTGCAGGCGCGCGGCGCCGAGCGGCAGGCCGAGATGCTGGGCAATCTCGCCGGCCAGCGCCGGATGAGCGCTTCCCGTGAACAGCTTCAGCGGACCGTGAGCCATGACACCTGTCAACCGCGACAAACTGGTTGGGGCGGAAGGATTCGAACCTTCGAATACGGGATCCAAAGTCCCGCGCCTTACCGCTTGGCCACGCCCCATCCTGTCGAACGGCCGCGCGCGGCCTCACGCGGGCCCGTCGGCCCGATGCAAACGGCAAAGTTTATCACACGCCCATGCGCCGGCTGGCCTCGCGCCGGGTCAGCGTGCGGGTCACGATCACCAGCCAGTCCGGCCGCCGGAGCCGGCGGGCCGCCGCCCGGGCGGCCGGCGCCGGAAACAGGCCGAAAACCGCGGACCCGCTGCCCGTCATGGCGGCGCCCCACGCCCCCTCCCGGCGGCACGCAGCCACCATTTCGGCCACGTCACGATGCCGGCGTGACACGGCCGCCTCGAGA
>CAZFAT010000201.1:0-5247 GCA_964517075.1 uncultured Solibacteraceae bacterium | reverse complement strand
CGCCACGGCAGCCGCCATCAGGACCGCGTAGAAGAAACCCTGCCGGTCGAGCAGACTCATCGTGGAGCCGAGCGTGAGCGTGACGACGAAGCGGGACGTCAGTGCGCGCGGCCGGCGGCGTTCGCGACCGGGCGAGGCTTGCAGCGTGGACATGAGGTACATGGCCGCGGTGATGATCAGTGGAGGCAACAGCGGCTTGGACGAGCGGTAGTAGACCGCGGTCGTGACACTGAACACGTGATTGGTGAGGTAGAGGAGCAGCGCCAGCGTGGCCGTGACGGGTGGGATGCGCGGAAAGACCCTGCCGGCGAATGCCGTGAACGCCACGACCGTCAGTCCAGCCGCGAGCAGGGCGCTGAAGGGTACGAGCCACACCACATCGCGGCCGAGCAGCGCCGCGAGCACGCGCGCGTCAACGTAGTCGATGACGTAGCTCAGTTCCCGTGCCTGGTAGGTGCCGATGTCGTTCGCGTGCGGGTCAAAGACTTTTCGCGCCAGTGGGCGTTCGTCCAGGTACTGCCGAACGAAGTGCGTGGACTCTTTTTCAATCAGGCCGCCGTCCCACCACCAGACCGGTGCGACGGCGACGGCCAGGGCGAGTGCGGCGAGTGTCAGGCGGACGATTCGTCCCGAAGGCATCGACTGGCGCTGAGCCTATACCAGGCCCGCGTCGCCGAGCCGCCAGCTCGCGCATAATTCGTTGATGCCGCCGCCCGACGATAGCGTCCTCGCCGGCCGGCGGATCGCGCTGGCCGGTCTCTGCGCCAGCGCCGTCCTCGCGGTGCTGAACATCGTCGTCGGCCTGTGGACGCGATCGACGGCCGTCGTCGCCACGGGTGTGGAGTTCGCGGGGGACGTGCTCGCGTCCACGGTGGTGCTCGTCGGCTTGCTGGTCGCCGTCAAACCGGCGGATGAGGACCACCCGTACGGACACGGGCGCGTCGAGACCCTCGCGGCGTTCGTCGTGGGGCTGATCGTGGCCGCCAGCGGCCTGGGGATCTGCTGGCATGCGCTGCAGGCGGGGGGCGACACGCACGTGCCACCCGGCGGCGCGGCTGTGGCCGTGCTGCTGGTGGCCATTGCGGTGCGCGGCGTGATGTCCGGCCTCAAGTTCCGCGTCGGCCGCCGAATCCGCAGCGCGTCACTCGTCGCCGACGCCTGGAACGACACGGTGGACATCTTTGCCGCGCTGGTCGCGCTGACGGCCGTCGCGCTCGCGATCTACGGCCGGGGTCGGTTTCTTGCCGCCGATCACTACGGCGGGTTCGCCGTCGGCATTATCGTCGTGCTCACCGGCCTGCGCGTGCTGCGTGACGCGTCGCTCGAGCTCATGGACACCATGCCGGACCGGGAGATGATCGGCCGGATTCGTCGCACCGCGCAGGGCGTGACCGGCGTGTCCGGCGTGGACAAGATCTTCGCCCGCAAGACCGGATTCAAATACCACGTGGATCTGCATCTCGAAGTCGATCCCGCCCTGACGGTGGCGGCCGCGCATGCCATCGCCGGCGAGGTGCGCAGCCTCGTGCGCGCCGAGCTGGGCTGGGTCGCCGACGTGCTGGTGCACATCGAGCCGGCAGTCACCCGCGAGCGAGCAGCGTCGGCGCCCTAGCGGGCGCCAGCAGCGCCGGTGGGGGAAACGCTGCCGACGCCGTGATCACTGACTGAGGTTACTCTGGCGAGGTCGCCGCCTATCCGGAGGGCGCCGATCCAGGAGACGTCGATATGTGCGCGCGGGGCGAACGTCTACCACTGCAGCCGGACCGGCACGCCGGCCTCGCTCAGGAACATCTTGAGATCGCGGACGGCGTGTTCGGAGAAGTGAAAGATGGAGGCAGCGAGCGCCGCGTCGGCTTTGCCCGTCGAGAAGACCTCGACGAAGTGTTCCGGCACGCCCGCGCCGCCTGACGCGATGACCGGAATCGCCACGGCCTGGCTGACCGCGGCGGTGAGCTCGCAGTCGAACCCGCTGCGGGTGCCGTCGCGGTCGATCGACGTCAGCAGGATCTCGCCGGCGCCGAGGCCGGCGGCCTCCGTGGCCCAGGCCACCGCCTCGCGAGGCTCGCGTGCGGTGCCGCTCCGGCTGTACACCTCGAAGCCGCTCGGGCCGCGGCTCGCGTCAATCGCCACGATCACCGCCTGGCTGCCGTAGCGGCGCGCGACCTCGGTGACGAGCGCCGGGTCGGCCAGCGCCGCGCTGTTCAGGCTGACCTTGTCCGCCCCCGCGTCGATGACCGCTTTGGCGTCGTCCAGGGACCGGATCCCGCCGCCGACCGCGAGCGGGATGAACAGGCGGCTCGAGACCTGGCGAATCGTGTCGAGCAGCGCCCGGCGGCCCTCGAGCGTTGCCGTGACGTCGAGCACGGTCAGTTCGTCGATGCCCTCGGCGTTGTAGCGTTCGGCCAGTTCGGCGGGATCGCCGGCATGCCGGAGCCCGGCGAAGTTGATGCCCTTGACGACATGGCCGTCGCGGACGTCCAGACAGGCAATCAGGCGCTTAGCGAGCATGGGGTTCGTGCGTCGCAGGGGCGAGGTGATTAGTGTACCTTACGAGACACTTGCAGCGACACGTGGGTTCTCGGTTCTCAGTTCCCGGTGCGGCACGCAAGCCTCAGTCCGAGCCTGGAACCGAAAACCGAGAACTGAGAACCGGTTCTGCTGTCCATCCCATGCTCCGCTCCCTCATCCGCCTGTCCGTCGTTCTAGGCTTGGCCGCCCTGCCCGTTGCCGCGCAGCAGCCGTTCGACGTGATCATCCGCGGCGGGCGTGTGCTCGACGGCAGCGGCAACCCGTGGTTTTACGCGGATTTGGGCGTGCGCGGCGATCGCATCGTTGCCATCGGGAACCTGGCGAGCGCGCGAGCCGCGACCGTGATCGACGCGACCGGCCTCGTCGTGGCTCCGGGTTTCGTCGATGCGCATTCGCACTCAGGCGCCTCGCTCGTCACCGCGGAGTTGCGCGGGGCCGTGCCGCTGCTGATGCAGGGCATCACGACCGTGCTGGTGAACCCTGACGGCGGCGGGCCAACCGACCTCGTGCGCCAGAAGCAGGACTACGCCGCGGGCGTGGGCGTCAACGTCGCGCTGATGGTGCCGCACGGCAGCGTGCGATCGGCGGTGCTGGGATCGGCGGACCGTGCGCCGACCCCGGCCGAGATGGATCGCATGCGGGCCCTGGTGCGCGCCGGGATGGAAGCCGGCGCCTTTGGCCTTTCGTCCGGGCCGTTCTACGTGCCCGGGTCGTTTTCCAAGACCGACGAACTGGTCGAGCTGGCGAAAGTGGCGGCGGCGTATGGCGGCGCGTACTCCAGCCACATCAGGGACGAGTCGGACTACACGATTGGCCTCGTCGCGGCTGTGGACGAGGTCATCACGGTCGCGCGCGAGGCGCGGCTGCCGGGCGTCGTCACGCACATCAAGGCGCTGGGCCCACGCGTGTGGGGCTACAGCACGGCCCTCGTGCAGCGGATCGAGCGGGCGCGCGCGCAGGGGACCGAGGTCTACGCCGATCAATACCCGTACGACGCGTCGCAGACGGGGCTGGCGGCGGCGCTCCTGCCGCGTTGGGCGCAGGCTGGAGGCACCCAGGCGCTGCGCGGGCGTCTCGACGATCCGGAAACGATGGCGCGCATTCGCGCGGAGGTCGTGCAGAACCTCGATCGCCGGGGCGGCGCCGCGCGCATCCGCTTCGGCGGCACCGGAGAGGACGCTGGCAAGACGCTGGCCGAAGTCGCCACGTCGGGGAAGCTGGATCCCGTCGACGCCGCGATCGACATCCTCAGGCGCGGCGGCGGCGGCAGCATCATTTCGTTCAACATGCACGAGGACGACATTCATGTCCTCATGCGGCAACCGTGGACGATGACGGCGTCGGATGGGGAGCTGCCGCGGATGGGCGTGGGTGTTCAGCATCCGCGGGCCTACGGCACGTTCCCGCGCAAGCTCGGCAAGTACGCGCGCCAGGACCGCGTTGTCGGGCTCGAGCAGGCGGTGCGCAGCATGACGTCGCTGCCGGCGCAGGTGTTCCGCCTGACCGATCGCGGCCTCCTGCGCGCAGGCGCAATCGCCGACATCGTCGTTTTCGACTACGACCGGCTGCGCGACCGGGCGACCTACGACGAGCCGCACCAGTTGTCCGAAGGCATCGTGCACGCGCTCATCGGCGGACGGATGTCGATCCAGGGGTCGCGCGTCACCGGTGCCCTGAACGGGCGCGTGCTGGACCGGCGCAACTAGGAGCCGGCAGAATGTCTGAACCACCGCTCCGCGTCGCGGCGGCCCACGTGATCCGGAGGAGAGCTGTGACGAGAAACGTCCTGAGCCTGCTGGCTGCCGTCTGTGTGGCCGGGTCGTCGCTGTTTGCCGAAAGTTGGCCGAACTGGCGCGGCCCGTCGCTGGACGGCGTCAGCAGAGAGACGAACCTGCCGACCCGGTGGAGCGCCACTGAGAACGTGGCGTGGAAGCTGCCGCTGCCAGCCTTCAGCGGCTCGACGCCGGTGATCTGGAACGACCTCGTGTTCCTGAACGTGGCCACGGCCAGGGCCACGGGTCAGATCGAGTTGTGGACCGTGGATCGCCGGACACAGCAGGTGGTCTGGAAGCGGCCGATCGTCGGGGAGAACCGCATCGGCAACAAGCAGAACATGTCGTCCCCCTCGCCGGTCACCGACGGCCAGCGCGTCTGGGTGATGTCCGGCACGGGCGTCCTGAAAGCGTTCGACGTCGGCGGACGGGAGCTGTGGGCGCGGAATCTCCAGCAGGACTACGGCACGTTCGGCCTGCAATTCGGCTACGGGTCGTCGCCGCTGCTCCATGCCGGCAGCCTGTACGTGCAGGTGCTGCACGGGTTCTTCACCGACGATCCGTCCTACGTGCTGCGGATCGACGCGCTGACCGGCAAGACCGTGTGGCGCACCGAGCGTCCCACGCCGGCGCTCCACGAGTCGCCGGACTCCTACACCACGCCCACCGTGGTCCAGCACAACGGGCGCGCCGAGATCATCACGACAGGCGGCGATCTCGTCACGGGCCACGACGCGGCGACCGGGAAGGAGCTGTGGCGGGCCGACGTGCTCAATCCGAACCGCGCACGGAACTTCCGGATCATCCCGTCGCCGCTCATTGCCGGCGGCCTGATCATCGCCTCGACGCGGGTGCGGCCGCTGGTGGCCCTGCGCCCGGGCGGGTCGGGCGACGTCTCGGCGTCTCACGTGGCGTGGACATTCGAGCGCGGGCCCGACGTCCCGAC
>CAZFAT010000200.1:0-22645 GCA_964517075.1 uncultured Solibacteraceae bacterium | reverse complement strand
TCGCGACCGGAATCGCCGTGAGCTCCTCACCCTGCGGAGGACGCCGGTCCCCCTCGAAGCGGACGCGCCCTCTGATGCGCGCCCCCGCCTGCATGGGAACGGCCAGGTCGTTGACTTGTCCCTCGATCGTCAGGGGCAGGTCCGCGACCCAGGTGGGGCCGGCCGGGAGCGGCACGAGCGGGCGTCCGTAGCCTCCGGGAATCCGAGCCGACCCTCCCTGCAACACCTGGAAGGCCTGCGGCGACACTTCGGGGAACTGCCACGCCTGGAGGCGATACTCGCCCGCCGGGATGTGGGTGAACGTGAAGCGGCCTGACACATCCGCGGTGGCGGCGAAACTCTCGATGGTCGCCATCTCGCCGAGCGCATCGCGCGGCACGAGATGGACACGCACCGGCGTCCGCAGAGTCCCGGCGCCGATCAGCCGCCCGGACACGGCGAACCGCCCAGGTGGCGGCCCACTTGGGACGACGATGTCCACACCCACACGATGCTCCGCATCCTCAAGCGAGATCACCTGCGCAGCGGAGGCAAAACGGACACCGGGAGCGAACAAGGGGCCCTCGAAGGTCGAGACGCCCGCTGCCGATGGTCCAGGCCTCACGACTACCAAGTACTCGCCAGCGCCGGGGCCCGGCAGCGTGGGCGCCCCGACGACATTGGCGACATTCAGGGTACGGGCCCCGAGGTCGTACATTCCGCGATCGTCGGTCTCGTCCCGGCTGAACGCCGTTTGCCAACTCGGCTGACCGAACAGCTCCACTCGCCTCAGAAGCTGGACGGTGGCCTTGACGATGGGCTCGCCGTGCTCGTCGCGGACGGTGCCGCTGACCGAGCCGCTCGGCCACATACGGATCAGGAGATCGGTCAGCCGTTCGCCCGGGGCCAGCTCATGCTCGGTGCTGCTCGCAAACCCTTCCCAGGACGCCTGCGCCGCCAGGGACGAGGACACATAGCCTGGCGCGGTCACCCGGAGGCGGAACCGCCCAGGCTCGACCGCGTCGTACCGGAACTGTCCCAGTTCGTTGGTCGCCCGCAGTCCTGGAGAGGGCACTCGGGGATCACGGATCGCGGCGCGGACCGCCGCTGACGGGGTGACCAGGTTGAGGTTGAGTCTGGCGCCTGCGACAGGCTCCCCGGTGACCGCGTCGACCACGCGTCCGGCGAGGACCCCGGTGTTCGCCGTCGCGGATTGATCCGACTGTGCCGGAGGCTGGATTGACGAGGACACGACCATGACGATGAGCGCGGACCCAAGGCGCAGAACCTTCTCGCGACTCATGACCGTCCATCCTCTCCCATACCGTCTGTTGCGCCGTCAATTGCTCCCGTACAATCGAAACCCGCCTGGGGCGGGCGAATCCCTGTGCTCCCCCGACGGTCTCTTGCCGCCGATTGTAGTCGAACGGCAAACGGGCCTCGCCGGTGCGGCACCATCGCCAGTCAGCGGATAATGCGGCTGAGACGAGGGCAATGCGCGGCGCATGGACTCACTTCGTGACCGGCCTCCGGCTGCACTTCCGCAACCGGACGGCGCTGCTGTACGGCTACCTCTTCCCCATCATTTTCCTCGTCGCCTTCTGGGTGCTCTACCGGCACGAGCCGGTACCGCTCATCCGGCATTTCGGGGAACTGCTGACCATCACGATTCTCGGCGGCGCCTGCCTGGGGCTGCCGACGACGATTGTGAGCGAGCGGGAGCGTGGCGTCTGGCGGCGGTATCGCCTGGCGCCCATGCCGACGGCCGGGTTCGTCCTCACCACCGTCGCCGCCCGCTACGTGATCCTGATCAGCGCCGGGCTGCTGCAGATGGCCATCGCGGGCGCCGTGGGCATGCCGGCGCCGCGGCATCCCGTCGATCTGTGGCTGGCATTCACGTTCGTCGCCTTTGCGTTCATCGGCCTCGGTCTGGTGCTCGCCATGCTCGCGGACAACGTGCCGGCCGTGCAGGCGCTGGGCCAGTCGATTTTCCTGCCGATGCTGATCATCGGCGGCGTCGCGGTGCCCCTCACCAGTCTGCCCGACTGGGCGCAGCGCGCTTCTTCCTTTCTGCCGGGCCGCTACGCCGTTGAGGCGCTGCAGGCGACCGCCACCGGCAATGGCGTGGCCCTCAACGACTTCAGCCTGATCGCGCTGGCAGTGATTGGCGCGGCGGGGTGTCTCGCCGCGACCCGCCTGTTTCGCTGGGATGCCGGGCAGCGGTTCTCGCTGCGACACAGCGGGGGCGGCCTCGCGGTGGCGCTGGCAGCCTGGATTGCGGTTGGTCTTGCGGCGGAAACGGGCGGACGTCGGCGCGCGGAACAGGCCGCGGTGGCTGAGCCCGCGTCGCCGCCCGCCGATGTCGGGCTCCCGCCCCCGGCCCGCACGGATCAGCCACAACCATCCCAGATTGAGACGCCCGCCGCGGTCGCGTCGACGGTGGAACCGTCAGCGCGCGGAGCCGTCGCGCCGACTCCGGCGCCGCCGCCACCGGAAGCCACGGCTGCGCCAGGGGCGCCTCCGCCCGCTCCACCCGGAGGGAACACGACCGCGCCGGCGCTCGGGCCTGCCACATGGCAGCAGGTGACGCTGAAACACATCGAGGCGGATCTCGTGTTCGACCGGCTGCCGCCCGATGGCGGGATCGTGACGCCGATTGCCGCGGCCGACGACCAGCCCGATCAGGATCAGTCCGATCAACTCGACACCATCTGGTTCGAGCTGGCGTACTGGTTTCCAGGGCGCGACAAGGATCTCGTGCAGCGCGTCCGCAACTATCTCTATATTCCCGCCGTCATCGACGTGTTCCAGATGTCGATTGAGCGCTTTGTGCCCGCGCTCATCTTCGAACGGCTCCAGACGGACATCCCGAAGGACGACTTGATTAAAGTGCTCTACTGGATTGCGATCCACCCGCAGGAGGGCAGCGACGCGGCGCTCGACCAGTTGCGTCCGTTCGGCATCGACAACGGTCCGAGCGACACAGAAGAAGTCCGCCAGCGCGCGGCCGTCTACGGCGTCAAGCTGCTGGGACGACTGACGGGGAAGATCAAGTAGTTGGCCACACGCCGTCGGGCATTGGCCTCAGCGTCAGCTTCGCGGGATCGACAACGACGTGTCTGATGCGCTCGCGGCGCCAGGTGTAGGTGACGTGGACGAGGCCGTCGGCGGTCTGAATGATGGCCGGGTACGAGTACTCGCCGGGCTCGTGCTCGAGGACTAGCGCCGCGCTCCAGGCGAGGCCGTCCTGTGAGATCGCGAGGTTCAGCGGCGTCCGACCCTTGGCCGTGTGGTTGTAGACCATCAGGTGCCGGCCGTCGCGGAGCGTGACCGCGTCGGTCCCCGCACTCGGATTCGGCAGCACGGTCAGCGTCACCGGCGACCAACTCTGCCCGGCATCCTCCGACCACGTCTGGAACACACGGCCAGACCTCGAGCGCCCGACCGCCTGCAGCCGCCCGCCCTTGTGCTGAAGGATGCTCGGCTGGATGGCGTGAATCTCGTTGCCGTCTGCCGCGGGCTTCGGACGAATCGCCGTCCAGGTCCTGCCGCCGTCGGTGCTCCGCTCGAAGTGCACGCGCCAGCGGCTCGGGCTGGTGTCGGTCTCCGTGCTGCTGCCGCTGAGCAGGACGCCGTCCGGCAGACGCACCGGTTTGTTCTTCACCGGTCCGAGGATGCCGTCAGGCAGCCGGCGTGCCTCCGACCACGTGCGACCGCCGTCCGACGACGTCCGTACCATGCCCCACCAGGTTTGCGGACTGGGCCCGACCTTGTAGAACAACGACAGCGATCGATCGGGCATGGGGACGAGCACAGGATTCCAGCACGGCAACCGGGGCCCGTCCGGCTGGACGCCGTTGGCCACCTCGACGGGCGTCGTCCACCGTCCGTCCGCGCGCCGCGACACCCAGATACCGACGTCAGGGTGGCGCTCCCGCGTGCCGCCGAACCATGCCGCGACGAGGCCGTCGGGCCCTTCCGCGATGGTGGACGCATGCGCGCTCGGAAACGGCGCGGTCTCGTAAATGAACTCGGTCGCCACGATGGCGGGATCCGGCGGCGTCGCCGGCGCGGACTGCGCCTGGATTGCACCGCGATGTTGGACCGACCCTCCCAGAGCAACGACGGCAATCAGCAGGACCGGCAATCGCATCAGGACCTCCCGCGTCGGACAGTGTAGTGCCGATCAGCGCCCTCTGGTGTCCATTAAGTGTCCAGAGCAGAGCGGAACCATGAAGATCATGAAGGCCATGAAGCGGGGCTTCCCCGGGGAACCCGGAGGGTCTTCATGCTCTTCAGATCTTCATGGTCAACGCTCTTGCCAGCCTGCTCGTCTGGAAAGAAGGGCGTGGCCGCAAGGCGATATACTCCCCACGTTTTCAACCACGCTCGAGAGAACGGCTATTTCATGTCTGATTCCCTGCCTGCCATCGAACGAATCCTCCTCGGCCCCGGACCGAGCCAGATTGCGCCGCGCGTCATGCGCGCGCTGGCGACGCCCGTGCTGAGCCACCTCGACGCCGACTTCCTGCCGCTGCTCGACGACGTCCGGTCGCGGCTGGGGAACGTGTTCCGGGCGCCCGACACGGCCCTCGCCCTGGCGATCTCCGGCACGGGCACCTCCGGTATGGAAACCCTCGTCGCCAATCTCGTGAGTGACAAGACAACGGTGCTGGCAATCGTCACCGGCTATTTCGGCGACCGGCTCGCGGAGATGTGCCGGCGCTACGGGGCGACCGTGACACGCCTGGACGTCGAATGGGGCCGCGCCGTCGATCCCGCCGCGGTGCGTAAGGCGCTCGCCGCCGGCAAGGTCGACCTGGTGACCTGCGTCCATGCCGAGACATCGACCGGCGTCCTCAATCCCGTGCAGGATGTCGCGAGGGTCGCGCACGAACACGGCGCGTTGATCGTCGTCGACGCCGTGACGTCGCTCGGCGGTCATCCGCTCGAAACCGCGCGGTGGGGGCTGGACGCCGTCTACAGCTGCAGCCAGAAGTGCATCGGCGCTCCCTCGGGCATGGCGCCCATCGTCTGGACGTCCGAGGCCGCGGCACGGAAAGTCACGTCCCGCAGCTTCTACTTCGATCTCGGTCTCATCGAAGACTACTGGGTGCGGCGGAAGTACCACCACACGCTGTCCTCGACGCTGATGTACGCGCTGCGCGAGGCGCTCGTGGGGATCGACGAGGAAGGACTCGAGCGGCGCTGGGCACGACATCGCCGCCATCATCACGCGCTCGCGCAAGGCCTCGACGCGATGGGCCTCGAGCTGCTGCCGCCGCCGGCCGAGCGGCTGTGGACGCTGAACGCCATCCGCGTGCCGTCGAATGTGGACGAAGCGGCCGTGCGCCGTCAGCTCCTGACCGAATTCAGCATCGAGATTGGCGCGGGGCTGGGACCGCTGGCCGGCAAGATCTGGCGCGTCGGTCTCATGGGCGCCAGCTCCTCACCTTCGCTCCTCCTGCTCCTGCTCGGCGCGCTCGATCGCGCGCTCGGCAACCAGCGCGGACAGGCGCGGCCGGGCGCCGGCGTGGCGGCCGCGGCCGAGGCGCTCGACGATGTGGCCGCAGACGTATGACCCGGCCGGCCATGCGGCGCTGTCGACCCTGGCCGCCGCCGTCCCGATCGTCGTGCTGCTCGGCACGCTGGGCCTGTTGCGCGTCAAGGCGCATCAGGCCGCGCTCTACGGTCTCGCCGCATCCCTAGTCGTCGCCATCGTCATCTTCGGAATGCCGCCGGGCATGGCGGTCGCGTCCGCGGCCTTTGGCGCTGCGTATGGCCTCTTCCCCATCGGCTGGATCATCCTCAACGTCATCTTCCTCTACCAGCTCACCAACGACCGTGGGCTGTTCACCGTCCTGCGCGAGAGCATCACGACGGTGACGCGCGACCGGCGGCTGCAGCTGCTGCTCGTCGCGTTCTCCTTCGGCGCGTTCTTCGAGGGCGCCGCCGGGTTCGGCACGCCGGTGGCCGTCACCGGCGCGATCCTCATGGGGCTCGGGTTCACGCCGCTGGCGGCGTCGGGGCTGTCGCTCATCGCGAACACGGCGCCCGTCGCCTACGGCGCGCTGGGCACGCCGATCATCGCGCTCCAGGCGGTCACGGGACTCGACCTGCACGAGCTCAGCGCGATGGTCGGACGCCAGCTCCCGGTGTTCTCCGTCATCGTGCCGTTCTGGCTGGTCGCCGCGTACGCCGGATTTCGCGGCATGCTCGCCGTCTGGCCCGCCGTGCTGGTGGCCGGCGTCGCGTTCGCCGTGCCGCAGTTCCTGATTTCGAACTTCCACGGCCCGTGGCTCGTGGACGTCGTCTCCGCCATCGTGTCGATGGCCGCGCTCACGCTGTTCCTGCGCGCCTGGCGGCCGCGTGACCCGTGGCGGCCTCCCGGTGATGTCGGGAGCGTCGCGGCGGCGGGCCCCGCACCCGTCGACCACTCGCGTCGCGAGGTGCTGCGCGCCTGGACGCCGTGGGTCATTCTGAGCGTGCTGGTCTTTGCCTGGGGCCTGCCGCAGACGAAGGTGTTCCTCGACGGCATCTCGGTCGTCCGCATGCCGGTCCCCGATCTGCACAACCTCGTCCAGCGCGTGCCCCCGGTGGTTGCCGCACCCACCGCCGAGGCGGCTGTGTTCAATCTCAACTGGCTCTCGGCGACCGGGACGAGCATCTTCCTGTCCGCCATCATCGCTGGCCTCGTGATGGGCGCCAGCCCACGGGAGCTGGTCGTCGGGTACTGGCGTACGCTGAAGCTCGTGCGGGCGTCCCTCATCACGATTGCCGCCATGATGGCCATTGGCTTCACGACGCGCTACTCGGGCGTGGATGCCACGCTCGGCCTCGCCTTCGCGGCCACCGGCGTCCTCTATCCCTTCTTCGGCACGATGCTGGGATGGCTCGGGGTGGCGCTGACGGGATCGGACACCTCATCGAACGTGCTGTTCGGCAGCCTGCAGCGCATCACTTCCGAACAGCTTGGCCTGAGCCCGACCTTGATGGCCGCCGCGAACAGCTCGGGCGGCGTCATGGGCAAGATGATCGACGCGCAGTCGATCGTCGTGGCCAGCACGGCCACGCGCTGGTACGGCCACGAAGGCGACATCCTGCGGTACGTGTTCCTGCACAGCGTCGTGCTCGCGATGCTCGTCGGCATCCTGGTGCTGCTCCAGGCCTACGTCTACCCCTTCAGCGCCATGGTGGTGCGATGAGCGATGCCGCTCGCCTGGATCCCCGGGTGATTGCCGAGCTCGGGCGGCTCTGCACGACCGCCGGCGGCGTGCTGTCCGAGCCCGAGGACCTGCTGACCTACGAGTGCGACGCCCTCGAACACCTGCGCGCGGCGCCCGGCGCCGTCGTGCTCCCCTCGTCGGCGGATGAAGTCCGGGCCGTCGTGCGCTTCTGCCATCGCGAGGGGATTCCGTTCGTGGCGCGCGGGCACGGCACGGGCCTGTCCGGCGGCGCGCTCCCGATTCCTGGCGGCGTCGTCATCGCGCTCAGCCGGCTCAACCGCGTGCTGGACGTGGACATTCCCAATCGGCGCGTGATGGTCGAGCCGGGCGTGACGAACCTCGAGATCACGCGCCGCGTGACGCCGTTCGGCTACTACTATGCCCCCGACCCCTCCAGCCAGCAGGTCTGCTCGATTGGCGGCAACATCGCCGAGAACTCCGGCGGCGCGCACTGCCTGAAGTACGGCTTCACCGTGCATCACATCCTCGCCGCCGACGTCGTGCTGTCGGACGGCGCGCTGATTCACGTGGGCAGCTCGACCCTCGACGCGCCCGGCCCGGATCTGCTGGGCCTCATCGTCGGATCGGAAGGCACGCTCGGCGTCGTCACGCGCGCGGTCGTGCGCATCCTGCGGCGGCCCGAACGGGTGCAGACCTTCCTCGCGGCGTTCGAGAGCATCGACGCGGCGGGCGCGGCCGTCTCGGCCATCATCGCCGCCGGCATCATCCCCGCCGCCATCGAGATGATGGACGCGCTGGCCATCCGCGCCGCCGAGGCCGCCGTGCACCCGGGCTTTCCACCCGCCGACACCATTCTCATCGTCGAGCTCGACGGGCCGACGTCTGAGGTCGAGACGCTGTCGGGGGTGGTGCTCGACATCTGCAGGAGCCTCAACGCGTCAACGGTTGAAGTCGCCTCCGACGAGCCGCACCGCGCCCGAATCTGGAAGGGACGCAAGGCAGCGTTTGCCGCGATGGGGCGAATCTCGCCGAGCTACTACGTGCAGGACGGCGTGGTCCCCCGGACGCGGCTGCCCGAGGTGCTGCGCCGCATCCGCGATCTCGAGGCGCGGTCGGGGCTCCGCATCGGCAACGTCTTTCACGCCGGCGACGGCAACCTGCATCCGTTGATTTGTTACGACGAGAGCGTCGCGGGCGAGGCGGAGCGGGCCGCCGAGGTGGCCACCGAGATCCTCTCCTACTGCATCGACGCGGGCGGGTCGATCACGGGCGAGCACGGCGTCGGCTGCGACAAGCGCGACTCCATGCCGAAGATGTTCACGGCTGACGACCTCGCCGTCATGGGTGAGGTGCGCGCGGCATTCGATCCGGCGGGGATCTGCAATCCCGGCAAAGTGCTGCCCACGCCGCGGCTCTGCGGCGAAGTGCCCGGCCCCTATCGCCGCCATCCCGTCGAAGCGGCGGGCGTGGCGGAGCGCTTCTGATGGCCCGGTCCCTCGCGGCCGGCGAGTTCGTCGCCGAGGTGGCCACCCTCGCTGGCCCGGCCAGTGTCCGTCCCGCCGTGGGCGACGACGCGATCGATGGAACCGCACCGGCGCTCGTGGTCGAACCGGAGACTCCGGACACTCTTGCCGCGGTGCTGGCCTGGGCATCGCGACAGGGCGTCCGCGCGGTCCTCCGCGGCGGAGGCACCCGCCTCGCGTGGGGACGGCCCCCGGCGCCCTTCGATCTGGTGATCGGCACGCGGCGGCTGAACCGCATCCTCCGGCACGAGCCGGGCGATCTCACTGTCTCGGTCGAAGCCGGCATGCCCGTGGCGACCCTCAACCGCGAGCTTGCCGTCCACGGCCAGTCGCTGCCGCTCGATGTGCCGTCCGATGCCTCGACCGTGGGGGGCCTGCTGGCCGTGAACGACAGCGGGCCGCGACGCCACCGCCACGGCGCGCCGCGCGACCTGCTGATCGGCATGCACCTGGCCACGACCGATGGCCGCCTCGTGAAGGCCGGCGGCACCGTGGTCAAGAACGTCGCCGGCTACGACCTCGGCCGGTTGATGTGCGGATCGTTCGGCAGCCTCGCCGCCATCGTGAGCGCGACGTTCAAGCTCGCGCCCGCGCCGGTGGCCGCCGCGTCACTCGTCTGCGACCTGGCCTCCGCCGACGCGCTGGGAAGTGCGGCCGCGGCCATTGCGGCCAGTCAGCTCGATCCGCTCTGTGTGGACGTGCGCATCGAAGCCGGCGCCGGCGTGGCTCCAGGTGGCACGCGTCGGCTCCTCATCCGCTTCGCGGGGTTCCCTCAGGTCAATGACGCACAACTGGCCGACGCGCAACGTCTGCTCATCCCGTTCGATCCCCAGCCGTGCGACGTTTCCTCCGGCGAGGCCGAGCGTCGATGGTGGGACGATCAGACGCGGGGCCTCTGGTCGTCGCCGGGCACCCTCGTCAAGTTGAGCTGGTGGCCGGCGGCGATCGCATCAGTGGCCGATCTCGTGGCGACTCTGGGACGAGCGACGGGCGCGACCCTCACGCTGACGGGACGCGCAGCCCTGGGAGCCGGACACCTGCGCATCGACGGCGACACGCGCACGCGGGCCACCGCCATCGCCCACCTCCGGGCCCGTCCCGACATCGTCTCGCACGTCGTGGTCGCGCGCACGACCTCGGACGTCAAGGCCCTCGCGGATGTCTGGCCCCCGCCCGGCGACACGATGACGCTCCTGCAGCGCATCAAGGACACGATGGATCCGCACGGCGTCCTGAATGCGTCACGCGGGCCGATCTAGGGTACGAGGTAGCAGTAGCCGCAGGGCTCTTCAGCCCTGCGGAGGTTGGGCAATTGATGACATGGCAAACGCCTTCTCAGGTCCAGACGTTCCCGATCGCGCGCTGATTGACGCCTGCGTGCACTGCGGGTTCTGCCTGCCTGCGTGTCCGACCTATCTGTTGTGGCAGGAAGAAATGGACTCGCCGCGTGGGCGCATCTATCTGATGAAGGGCGCGGTGGACGGCCGCGCGGCGCTCACGCCGGCCTTCGCGGGCCACATCGACGCGTGCCTGGGCTGCCTGGCCTGCGTCACGGCGTGCCCCTCCGGCGTGCGATATGGCCCGCTCATCGAACGGACGCGGGCGCAGGTCGAGCAGCATTACGCCCGGCCCTGGCTCGATCGGATGTTTCGCGAGGCGCTGTTCCGCGTGCTGCCGTATCCCGCCGTGCTGCGGGTGGCGCTCGCGCCGCTCGCGCTCGGCGGCGGCCTGTTCCGATCGCTCACACGCGCGGGCTGGCTGCGCTACCTGCCGAAACGGGTCGCGGCGCTGCTCACGCTGGCGCCCTCCGTGACGTGGTCGGACATCATGGCGACGCTGCCGGAGCACACGCCGGCGGTGGGCGCGAAGCGGCTGACCGTGGGCCTGCTGGCCGGCTGCGTGCAGCAGGTCACGTTCTCGTCGGTGAACCTGGCCACGGGGCGTGTCCTGGCCGCCGAGGGCTGCGAGGTGATCGTGCCGCCCCGCCAGGGCTGCTGCGGGGCGCTGTCACGCCACTCGGGACGGCTCGACGAATCGCGCGCGTTCGCGCGCCGCACCATCGCGGCCTTCGAGCGCACCGGCATCGACCGGGTGGTCGTCACCGCCGCCGGCTGCGGCTCGTCGATGAAGGAGTACAGCGAACTGCTCGAGGACGACCCGGACTGGTCGGCGCGCGCCCACGCCTTCAGCGCGCGCGTGCGCGACGTGTCGGAACTGCTCGTTGAACTGGGCGCGCCGAGAGCGCCGCGCCACCCCCTCCGCGCCCGTGTCGCCTATCACGATGCCTGCCATCTCGCGCATGGCCAGGGCATTCGCACGCAGCCGCGGGAGCTGCTGCAGGGCATCCCGGGCGTCGAACTGCTCGAGCTGGCCGAGTCCGACGTCTGCTGCGGGAGCGCCGGCATCTACAACCTCGTGCAGCCCGACGCCGCCGCCGCTCTCGGCGCCCGCAAGGCGACGCACGTGGCCGCCGCCCAGCCGGATCTCATCGCCACGGCCAATCCCGGCTGCGCGCTGCAGATCGCGGCCGCCTGCCGCGAGCGCGGGATCGCGTGCGAGGTGATGCACCCGATCGAACTGCTGGACATGTCCATTCAGAACAAAGAGCCTGGACAACTGACGACGAAGCCCGTGAAGAGCCTGCAACGCACGCAGCCGGACGACAGCCTTCAACCCTGAAGTTCTGAAGCGCATGAAGCATCCAGCAATTCCTTGGCCTGGCCCTTCATGGCCTTCACGACCTTCACGGTTCAGCTCTTGCCGGACGGTAGTGTGATCGTGAAATCCCTGCAGGGCGTCACTGGCTTCACGGTTCGCGCGTGGGGCGAGGCGACGCTCAGCGCGTCAGGCCGTAGATGATGTAGTTGATCCCGAACTTGTAGGCTTCGTTCGTCGGGACGCCGGCGTAGGTGCCGGTGTGCGACCACTCCATGTAGTCGCCGATGTCCATGTTGTAGTTGATGACGACCATCAGCCGCTCGGACGGATCGTTGTTCTTGTAGATCCCGAAGAACTCGCCCATCAGCCCCCGTTCGCCCCACCGCCCCGGATACGGCACCTCGAGCGACTTGATCTGAAAGAAGCTGTTGAACACCGGGTGGCTGACCTCGAGCGGCTCGATGCGCGCATCGGGCAGCACTCGCCGGATCCCCGCCTCGAACGTCTGCCACTCGCGGCCGTAGTGGAAATCGGGGTCGTAGAAGTCGTCCACGATGAGGAACGCGCCCTTGTCGAGATACCGCCGCAGCCCCTCGACCTCCTCGTCGGTCGGCACCCAGTAGCCCGGCTCGGTGAGATACGCCACCGGATACTTCATCAGCTCCGGATCGTCGAACGTGTGTACGTTGCTGCCTTCCGTGTGCGGACGGATCGAAGTGAGCGCCTCGAGCATCGTGGTGAGATTGCGCTCCATCTGCGGATAGTCAGCGTCCCAACTGCTGCGGCTCAAATAGCGGATGCGGGCGAACGTGAACTGCCCGTCGTAGGGCACGTTGGGCAGAACGTAGCCGCCGCGGCGGTTGCCGCCGAAGAACCCGCGCTGCGCCGACAGGGCCAACGGCGCGGTCAGCACGAGCACGAGCAGGCCGGCCGTCCACAGCCGGGCGCGACGCGACAGCACGCCTCAGGATGTCACAGCTCGCGGCCGAAAGCCCAGCGCGGCGCGGAACCCGGAGGTCCGGGAGGCTTCATCGAGCCTTCATTGGTGCTGCGGTACAAATGATGGCCATGCCGCGCAGAACTGTCATCGCCGCCGTCCTGATGGCCGCCCTGGCCATCCCCTCCCTCCACGCCCAGGCTCCGCGCCCGGGCAGTCTCGTCCTGAGTCCCGGAAGCCGGCTTATTGCGCCCGGCGGGCAGGTGCCCGGGCCCGGGGCCCAGACGATCGAGCTCACGCTCGAGCGGATGGTCGAACTCGGGTTGCGCGACAGCTATCGCGTCCGCCAGCTCCAGCTCGAGGTCGAGCGGACCCGGAGCCTGCTCAAAGCGGCGCAGGCCGGACTGAAGTCGCGGGTCGAGCTGAACATCGCGGCGCCGGAGTTCCAGGCCATCTCGGAGAACAAGTGGAATTCGGATTTGCAACGGAACGAGCTCATTGCCGAGAACACGCGCCGCTTTCAGACCGACCTGTCGATTCGGCAGCCGGTCATCCTCTTCGGCTTCCCCACCAACGGCACGCTGTCGCTGAACAATCGCGTGTATCGCTACACGCAGATCGACGGCGACGAGTACGACGTCCGGTACTACAACCGCTACTTCCTGGGCTACGACCAGCCGCTGTTCCAGCCCAACCGCATGAAGAACGACCTCGAGGAGGCCCAGCTCGATCTCGAAGGCTCCGAGCTCGAGTATCAGGACGACGTGGTCGAGATGATTGACGAGCTGGCGGGCGATTACTTCGAGTTGCTCGAGGATGCGCAGCGGCAGGAGCTGGCGGCCGACGTCGTGCGCGATCTCGAAGCCGCCGCGACGGCCGCGGGCGACCTCGTGGCCGCGGCGCCCACCCGGGCGATCGAGGTGGATCAGCTCCGCGTGGAGCTGGCCAACGCGCGCGAGGACTACAACCAGGCCGGCAGCAGCCTGCGGCTGCAGACCGAGAACCTGAAGCAGCAGCTCCGCCTCCCCGCGTCCACGACGCTCGCGATCCGGCCCACGCTGGAGGTGCGGCCCGTCGTCGTGGAACCGATGCGCGCGATCGAACTGGCCAGGACGCTGGCGCCGCGGATGCGCCAGCTCGCCATCCAGATGCGCGAGAACGAGATTCGCCTCGACGAAACGAAGGGCGAAAACGGCTTCCGCATGAACGTCGGGTTCACCTACGGCCGCGAGATGCAGGATCCGCTCTTCCGGAACCTGATGCAGGAACCGCGCAACAGCTACACCGTCGACGTCACCGCGCGCGTGCCGCTGTGGGACTGGGGCCAGCGCCGGCACCGCATTCAGGCGCAGGCGCACTCGCTGGAGCGCGTCCAGTTGTCGATCGAGGAGGCCCAGTCGGACATCGAGACCAGCGTCCGCAGCCAGGTCCGCCGCCTCGAGGAATACCGGCAGCGCCTCGTCAACATGCAGGCGAACCGCGAGCTGGCGGGCAAGACCACCGAGTCCACGCTCGAGCGCTATCGCGCCGGCGAGGTCACCCTCGTCGATCTGCTGCAGACCATCGACCGCGAGGCCAGCACCGCGGGAAACTTCCTGCAGGCGTTCATGGGCTACCAGCAGACGCTGCGTCAGCTGAAGGAACTGACCTACTACGACTTCGAATACGACATGCCGCTCGTCGAGCGGTTCGCGGTGACCGCCGGCACCGCGGCCCCGGCGGCAACCCCGGAGAAGTAGGAGAAGTAATGGAGGGGCCGACCTTTAGGTCGGCCCTTGAAAGCCGCACGTCCCGCGTCCTCCCCTGCGGTAGACTACGCGTGGTCACATCCACAGCGAGGGGGACGACATGCGCAAGACACTGTGCCTGATCACGATGGCCGCAGCGATGGGCGTGGCCGCCGCCGGGCGCGAGACGCCCGTACGGGCCCAGCAGGCCGCCCCGCTCCGGATCATCGCCTTCGGCGCGCATCCCGACGACAACGAGCTTAAGCTCGGGGGCACCGCGGCCAAATGGGCCGCCGCGGGGCACCAGGTCAAGTTCGTCTCGGCCACCAATGGCGACATCGGCCACTGGCGCGAGGCCGGCGGCCCGCTGGCCAACCGCCGCACGGCGGAAGTCCGGGCGGCCGCGAAGATTCTGGGCATCACCACGCAGGTGCTCGACATCCACGACGGCGAGATCGAGTCCACCCTCGAGAACCGGCGCACGTTCGCGCGCCTGATCCGCGAGTGGCGCGCCGACATCGTCTTCGGCCACCGTCCGAACGACTATCATCCGGACCACCGGGCGGTTGGCGAGCTCGTGCAGGACTCGTCCTATATGGTGACCGTCCCGTTCTTCGTGCCGGACACGGCGCCACTCGAACGCAATCCCGTCTTTCTGTCGTATCAGGACGGCTTCACGAAACCCCATCCGTTCCAGGCCGACATCGTCATCGGGATCGACGAGGTGATTGAGAAGAAGCTGGACGTGATGGACGCGCTCGAGTCGCAGTTCTACGAAGGCGGCGCGAATGGCGGTCCGCAGAACGTGCCGAGCGAGGCGGGCGCGATCGCGAAGCGCAAGGCGCAGGTGCGCGCGAACTTCCGCAATCGCTTTGCCGGCCCGGCCAAGCAGTTTCGCGCCAAGCTCGTCGAGCTCTACGGCCCGACGGCGGGCGCCAAGATTCAGTACGCCGAGGCGTTCGAGATCTCCGAGTACGGCGGGCGGCCGAACATCCAGCGCATCCGGCAGCTCTTCCCCATGCTGCCCGCGGCGCCGCAGTGAGTGGGCGCTGACGCTCGTGGTTTTCAGATCTCAGTTTTCGGTTTTCGATATTCGTTCTGAGCCGTAGCCGCCGGGCTTCAGCCCGGCGGAATGGGAGGCGCCCCATGAAACCCTCGAAGAAGACTCGAGAACTCACTCGCCGTGAATTCGTCGGCGGCGCACTGGCGGCCGCGGGCGTCGTCACCGGCGCACCGGCCATCCTGCGCGGGCAGAACCTCAACAGCAAGCTGAACATCGCCATGATTGCGTGCGGCGGCCGCGGGGCCGCGAACATGGGCGGTGACGGCAACGTCGGCCGCCGCGGCGGCGGTGGCGGCCGCGGGGCGCTCACCGGCGCGCCCGCCGCGCCGGCGGCGCCGACGGGAATCCCGGCCGAGAACATCACGGTGCTCTGCGACGTCGACCGCGACGCGATCGAGCGGGCGGCCCAGCGACCGAACGCGAAGAACGCGAAGAAGTACACCGACTTCCGCCGCGTCTTCGACAGCCCCAACGACTTCGACGCCTGTATCGTCAGCACCTGCGAGCACACGCACGTCTTCGCCACCTACCTGGCGTTGACGCACGGCAAGCACGTGTACTGCGAGAAGCCGCTGGCGTACAACATCTGGGAAACCCGGCTCATCCGCGAGACGGCCGCGAAGAACCCGAAGCTCGCGACCCAGATGGGCAACGGCGGCCACGCATCGGCCAGCCACCGTGTGATCAAGGAGCTGATCCTGGCGGGGGCGATCGGCCCGGTGCGCGAGGTGCACGTCTGGGCCGGCCGCGCCTGGGGCCTGCAGCCGGCCGAGGCCGCGCTGCGACTCGACAAGCCGCACGGCTTCTACAACGGCGTGCAGATCACCAGCCGGTTCAAGGAAGAGATGCCGGTGCCGGCACATCTGGACTGGGACCTCTGGATCGGACCCGCGCCGATGCGGCCGTTCCACCAGACCTACGTCCCCGGTCCGCGCTGGTACCGCTGGTGGGACTTCGGCAACGGCACGATGAGCGACCTCGGCGCGCATCGCAACGACATCGTCTTCTACGCGCTCGACGTGCTGCAGCCGCTCACGGTGCAGTCGACGTCGCCGATGGGTCCGGCGCATCCCGAGCTCGCGCCGGCGACGATGACGGCGGTGTACGAGTTCCCCGCCAGAGGGTCGGCGCCGCCCTTCACGCTGACCTGGCACCAGGGAGAGAGCCGGCCGCCGCAGTGGAAAGAAGGCAAGCTGCCGGGCAACCCCGAGGACTCACAGTTGTTCGTCGGCGACAAGGGCATGCTGTTGACGCGAGGCGGGCCCAACGGCGGGCCGCTGCTGCTGCCCGAAGCGCAGTTCAAGGACTATCAGCCGCCGCCCGAGACGCTGCCCCGCTCGCCCGGCCACTACATCGAGTGGATTCAGGCCGCCAAGGGCCTCGGCCCGGCGCCCGGATCCAACTTCCAGTATTCCGGCTGGACGACCGAGGCCAACCATCTCGGCAACGTTGCGTATCGGTCGGGCAGGAAGATCGAGTGGGACCACGTCAACATGCGCGCCCGGAACGCCCCGGAGGCCGACAGGTTCATCCGGCGGGAGTATCACAAGGGATGGGAAAGCATTCTGAAGTAAACAGCGCTTGTCAGGTTAGACCTTGAACCTCTGACCTGTCAGCCAAACCGCCCCGCCCTTGCCGCGCCGGGGCGAATCGAACAGAATACGCAGCACAGCCGGAGGCACGGGTCGCCGGGCAATCGTCCGAGGATGGATCCGCGCGGCAAGCCGCACGACGAGGAGCAGACCATGGAGAAGAACGACAAGACACCAGACAAGGCCGAGTCGGGTCAGGACGTGACGCGGCGCGAGTTCGTGAAGACCGGCGCCCTGGCGACGGCCGGC
The DNA here is from genome assembly GCA_964517075.1 of uncultured Solibacteraceae bacterium. GTDB lineage: Bacteria > Acidobacteriota > Vicinamibacteria > Vicinamibacterales > SCN-69-37 > CAZFAT01. Next base: position 5,730 of record CAZFAT010000200.1, on the reverse strand, counting down.
ATCGTCACCGGCGCCCCCGCGTTCCTGCGCGGCCAGAATCTGAACAACAAGATGAACATCGCGTTCATTGCGGCTGGTGGGCGCGCCAACGCGAGCATGGGCGAGCTGACGATGCGCCCGGGCGGCGGCGGTCGCGGCGCGGCCCCGGCCCCGGCCCCGGCCGGACGCGGCTTCGGCGGCCGCGGGCGCGGGGCGGCGGCGGCCGCCGAGGCGGCGGCGCACCCGGACGAGAACGTCACGGTCATCTGCGACGTGAACGAGAACGCCCTGGACAACGCCGGGCAGCGATTCCCGCAGGCCAAGAAGTACACCGACTACCGCAAGGTGTTCGAGAGCCCGAACGACTTCGATGCCGTCGTGGTGGCCACGCCCGAACACCACCATGTGTTCGCGACCTACCTGGCCCTGACGATGGGCAAGCACGTCTACTGCGAGAAGCCGCTGACCTACAACATCTGGGAAGCGCGCCTCATCCGAGAGACGGCCGCGAAGTTCCCGAATCTCTCGACGCAGATGGGCAACCAGGGCCACGCCTCGACCGCGCGGCGGACGATCCGGGAGATCCTCCAGACTGGCGTCATCGGCCCGGTGCATGAGGTCCACGTCTGGGCCGATCGAGCGTGGGGACTCCAGTGGGAGAGCTCCGCGGATCGGTTCGACCGTCCGCACGGGTGGTACATCGCGCCGGGCTCGAAGCCTGGCTCACGCGGCGTTCAGATCGTCGACCGCTTCAAGGAGACGATGCCGATCCCGCCGAAGGACGTCCATAACGGGCCGCACACGCAGGAACTCTTCGATCTGTGGATCGGTCCGGCGCCGGTTCGGCCCTATCACGCCACGTACTTCCCCGGCCCGCGGTGGTATCGCTGGTGGGATGTTGCCAACGGCACGATGAGCGACCTGGGCAGCCATGACAACGACGCGCCGTACACGGTGCTGGACATCTGGCGGGAGATCGGAGGCCGTCGCGTTCTGGCGCCGACGACGATCGAATCCATTTCGAACAACCTGGGCCCGGCGCACCGGGAACTGGCGCCGGCCACGCTCCGCGCGACCTACGAATACCCGGCTGTCGGCAACCAGCCCGCGCTCAGGCTCGTGTGGCACCAGGGCGAGAGCAAGCCTCCGCAGTGGACGGACGCCATGGGCGGCCGCTCGGCCCTGTTCATCGGCGAGAAGGGCATGCTGACCGGCAGCGGTCAACTGCTGCCGCTTTCGGGGGGCGGGCGCGGCGGCGGTGGCGGTCGGGGTGGACGCGGCGGCGGTGCGGCGGCCCAGGCCCCGGCTCCGGCGGGTCCGTTCGCGGACTTCCAGACGCCCCCGGAGACGATTCCCCGCTCGCCGGGCCACTGGGTGGAGTGGGTGCAGTACGCCAAGGGCGAGACGAAGACGCCGCCGGGATCGAACTTCCAGTACTCCGGCTGGACGACCGAGGCGAATCATCTCGGCAACGTGGCCTACCGCACCGGCAAGAAGATCGAGTGGGACTACGTGAACCTGCGCGCGACCAACGCGCCAGAGGCCGCGCCGTTCATCAAGCGGCCCCAGTACCGCAAGGGCTGGACCGGGATCCTGCCGGGATCGTAAGCGACTCATCACCCCCGCCGCCGGTTCTGACGAACTGGCGGCGCGGGGGCTCATCTGAACGCGCAGTTTGAGTTCTGAGTTCTGAGTCATGAGTTCGAAACTCAAAACTCAAGACTCAAAACTACATATGTCCAGATCTACCCCTCACCTGACGGAGCCCTTATGAGCAAGATGTCTCGTCGTGATTTCGTGAAGACGGCGGCGATCGGATCGGCCGCCGTGCCGGCCTTCGTGCAGGGCCAGGGCCAGACCCCGGCGGCGCCGGCGGGCCAGGCTCCGGCTGAGGGCCGGGGCGGCGGCGGGCGTCGGGGCGGGGGCGGCGGCGGTGGCGGCAACAAGCCGGTCATGACCAAGGAGACGCTGAATCCCCTGCCGATCCGGATCGGGATGACCGACTGGAACCTCGGCCAGCGCGGTGACGTGAACAAGGTCGCCCTCGCGCGCGAGATCGGCCTCGACGGCATCCAGGTCAGCGTCGTGTACCCGACCAATCCGGAGGCGCCGACGCTCCGGGATCGCGAGACGCAGATCGCCTACAAGAAAGCCGCGCTCGAGAACGGCGTTCAGATCGTCTCGCTGGCGATCGGCGGCATGGGCGGCACGCCGCCGCGGGGGCCGCTGCACTCCAATCCGGCCGCGGCCATCCTGCTCGCGGAGTCGATCGAGATCGCCCACAACATCGGGGCGCAGAACATCCTGAACCCCGTGCTGCGCAGCCTCGACCCGACGAACAAGGCGCAGGTGGACGTCTTCGTGTCGATGATGAAGGAGCTCGGCCGCTACGGCGAGAAGATGGGCGTCGTCATGGGCCTCGAGATCACCATCTCGGCTGAGCACGCCAACATGCTCATGGATCAGATCGGATCTGATTACGTGAACGTGTACTACGACCCGCACAACGTCGTCGGTCAGCCGACGGTGAAGGACATCTACGCCGAGCCGAAGATGTACGGCGCGAAACGCATCGGCCAGGTGCACGTGAAGCTGGCCGGCGGCATGCTGCTGGGCGACCCGATGGGCCGGATCGACTGGCCGCGCATGGCGAACGAGCTGTACGACGTCGGTTACACCGGCTGGTACGTGCTTGAGACCGGTGCCCCCTCGATGGACCTCATCGCGGACACCCGCAAGAACATCGAGTACGTGCGCAAGACGTTCCGGATGCCGCAGCCCAAACCGGTAGCGGTCTCGGGGTGAAAGGCATGCGTTCAGTGTTGAAGTAGGAAGCCAGGAGTCAGAAGTTCGAACTTCTAACTTTTGGCTTCTAACTTCGAACTTTCTTCGGCCGCGACCGCGCCCTGTGCCTGAGTCCTCCAACCGGTCGCGGCGTCTCTTCCTCATCGACGGCACCCTCATCCTTGCCGCCGCGGCGTGGCCGCGCGGCCGCGTGCTCGCGGCCGACGTCGTCCGCCGCCAGTCGTCCGACCGGCCCGTCGTGCGCTTCGGCCTCATCACCGACGTGCACTACGCGGACAAGCCCGCGGCGGGCACGCGGTTCTATCGCGATTCGCTGCCCAAGATGCAGGTGGCCGTGGGCGCGCTCAATGACATCGCGAAGAGCGACGCGACCGGCCTGGCCTTTGGCGCCATGCTGGGCGACCTGGTGGACTCGGCGGGTGCGACGGTCTCGGACGAGAGCGTCGCGCGCGAACGAGGTTACCTGAGGGCCATTGACGCCGCGTGGGCGCGACTCGGTGCGGACCGGCACTACGTGCTGGGCAACCATTGCGTGGACACGCTGACGAAGGCCGAGTTCGCGGCGGAGACGAAGGCCCGTCCGGCGCCGTACAGCGTCGACGTGCCGTTCCGCGGCGCAGCGGGCGCGCTGCACGTGGTGGCGCTCGACGCCTGCTTCAACAGCGCGGGCGCGCCCTACGGGCGCAAGAACTTCGACTGGCGCGACAGCAACATCCCAGACGCCCAGATTGAATGGCTGGCGGCGGACCTGGCGTCCACGCGCCATCCGGTGATCGTGCTCGCCCATCAACGGCTGGACGGCTCCGGCGACCATCACGTGCGCAATGCCGCGCGCGTCCGCAGCGTCCTGGAGGGCGCCGCGCCCAAGGTGTTGGCGGTGCTCGAGGGCCACTCGCACCGGAACTTCCTGGGCGCGGTGAGTGGCATCCCGTACTGCGTGGCGCGCGCCATGGTCGAAGCCGAGGGCCCGGCCAACAACGCCTTTGCCACCGTGGAGCTGTTTGCCGATCACTCGATCGCGGTGCGCGGCAGCTTCCAACAGACGAGCTATCCGACGCTGAGACAGTGACCGGAAAACGACGTCGTTTTCCGCCAGGCGCAGTAGAATGCCCCGGTCTAGTCCCCTGGCTGACTGACGAGGTGTGCCATGCGTGTCGTGTCCCTGCTCCTGCTCGGCTTCCTGCTGCAAGCGCCCCCGGCCGTCGAACCCGGCTTCACATCCCTCTGGAATGGCAAGGACTTCACGGACTGGCAAGTCGCAAACCTGGATTCCTTCACCATCCAGGACGGCGCCATCGTCGCGCACGGCAAAGCGGGCCCGGGCCATGCGTTCTACGCCGGCCCCTTCCGGAACCACAGCTTCCGCAACTTCGAGCTGAAAGTGGACGTGATGACGCGCGCGGGATCGAATGGCGGCATCTACATGATGACCGAATTCGTCCCGAAGGGATGGCCTGCCAAGGGCTTCGAAGTGCAGGTCAACAACACCTACATGAAGGACCCGATCAAGACGGGCAGCCTGTACCAGGTCGTCAACGTGAATGAGGCTCCGGCGAAAGACGACGTCTGGTTCACCGAGCACATCATCGTCAGCGGCGACACCATCACGGTGCGGGTGAACGACGTCCAGACGATCACGTGGACGCAGCCGGCCGACTGGCAGGGCGTCCGTGGCACGCCGGGCCGTCGCCTCGGGCCCGGCACGATCGCCCTGCAGGCTCACGACCCGAACAGCACCGTGCTCTACCGCAACATCCGGATCAAGCCGCTCGACTAGACTAGAGCAGTGGTTTACGTGCAGTACGTAGCGGCCGGCTTCAGCCGGCCTTCTCGATGGTCCGCCCGAAGGCGGACACTACAGCGTTCTTTTGTCAGACGGGCGGCGGATGCGCCGCCCTGGAGGACCGCATGAACCGCTTCGCGCTCCTGGCTTCGATGATCGTCGGACTTTCCGCGTGCGCGCCGCCCGCGGCGCCGCCGCCGCCGCCGGCGCCGCCCTCGACCGCCATCCTGGATTCGCTCAAGACCCCCCACGAGGCCGTGAAGGGGTACATCACGAAGTCGCTCGAACAGGTCCCCGAGAAGCTCCTCAGCTTCCAGCCGACGAAGGAAGTCCGCACGATGGGCCAGCTGTTCGGACACATCGCGGACGGCAACTACCTGTTCTGCTCGGCGTCGAGCGGCGAGGCGACGCCTTCCGCGCCGGTCGAGAAGACGGCGACATCGAAGGCGGATCTGCAGGCGGCGCTGGCCGAGTCGTTCGCCTTCTGCGACCGCGCGTTCGCCGCGCTGAACGACCAGACGGGCGCGGCTGAGGCGGTGATTGTGCCCATCAACAACATGAAGACCACCAAGCTCGGCGCCCTGTCGTTCAACACGGCGCACGACATGGAGCACTACGGCAACCTCGTCACCTACCTGCGGATGAACAAGATGGTGCCGCCGTCGAGCCAGGGTGGGGGAATGTGACCTGAAGGTCGGCCCCTCCATCGTCTTCGTCATTTCAGGTCAGCGTCGAACCCGATCGTCTGGCCCGGCACCAGGCGGTCGGATTCGATCGTCAGCGCCGGCGCGGCGCCGCCCGAGGCGACCGTGAACTGACGTCGCTGGCCGGGCCCGAGGAGCTTCAGCGACTCCCCAGCCCGCACGCCGTTCACCGCCACGTACGCGTCGTGGTAGATGGGCGCGACGCCGGTGTTCTCCACCGTAACGCGTGACCCAGCCGCGCCGGCCTCGAACGCCGTGATCCGGAAGCGATAGCCGCACGCCAGGCCGAGTTCGCGGATACGGTCCATGCTGGTCCATCGCGGCCACTGCTCGGCAATCATGAACGTGATGCCGAAGTTCCTCGCCTCCGCCGGCCAGCGGTCGGCCACGAGATCGGACCGCTCGCGGTTCGGAAACAGAATCTCGCCACCAGCCGGCGACCGGAGGTGCCGGTCGCGA
>CAZFAT010000199.1:0-2740 GCA_964517075.1 uncultured Solibacteraceae bacterium | reverse complement strand
CTTTGAGCGCGACGAACACGGGCCGGCCGTCCCGCTCGACGGAACGCTCCACGCCGAAACCCACGACGGTCTGGTACCAGGCCAGGCTCTTGTGAATGTCTTTCACGGTGATGGACACGGACGTGGCGCCGCGGAACGTCTCGGGCGTAGGCGACGGATTGGTCATGCAGGTCTCCAGATAAAGAACGGTTCAATCATGGGCCAACGGCACGGCGCCTGACAAACGGTGCGGTGGCCGCGCCCGCCGAATGACGCCCGACTAGCGCACGCGGAAGATGACGAAATCCGGCGTTTCGGTCGCGGGCGATCACGCGCGAGCGAAAGCGGATGGCGGAGAGGGTGGGATTCGTTCCCGACGATCTCGCTCCCATCAACGGTTTAGGCCCGATCGAAACCGCCAGAACCGCTCAAATCCACTCGAAACCGGAGTATGAGGTACAAAACAGGTACAGCGCAAGACGTCGGAGTCAGTGCTCTCAACTTGCCCTGTCCCGCTACAACGGTCAGGTCCACGCGGACCGGAACCACACCCTGTGTTTCCGCTGCTTTCGAAGGACCTGCGATCGAAACAGGACGCCAATACGAACGCTCCGGCATAGGATGGGAGCGGCTCACGGGCCCCGACATGAGGATCCTCTGATGCGCCTGTTCATCGCCGTTCTGCTTCTGTCCATCGCGGCCGCCGCCCAGGCGCCGCCCAGGCCATCCGACTACGTGCTCGCGAACGACAGGCTCACGCTCACCATCCGTCCCATCGGCGGCGCTATCGCCAGCGTCGTCCTCGCAGATGACGCGGAGCAACTGAATCCGCTTCACAGCCTTGGGCATTTCGTGTGCGTGGATGGCTTCGGCGGGGTGTCAGCCGAGGAGCGCGCCGCAGGACTGCCCTCGCACGGGGAGGCCAACCGTGTGCCGTGGGAGGTGATGTCGCAGGGCAGGCAGGGCAACACTCTCACGTTCGCGTTCTCGGCGAATCTGCCGCTCGTTCAGGAGATCTTCCGGCGAACGGTGCGGCTCGTGGACGGCGAAAACGTCATCTATGTGGACAGCGAGGTCGAGAGCTTGCTCGCCTTCGATCGGCCGATCAATTGGGGCGAACACGCCACCATCGGGCCGCCGTTTCTCGAACTGGGCAAGACGGTGGTGGAGATGTCGGCGAGACGTGCCATGACACGCTCTCACGAGTCGCAGTCGGCCAATCCGCCGCACCGGCTTGCGTCATTCAAGGAATTTGCCTGGCCGATGGCGCCCGGCCTTGACGGCCAGGCGATTGACGTCCGTCCGGCTCCTGCCACTGCGCCCGTCGGCGACCACACGACGTCGCTCATGGATCCGGCGCGGCGCCTCGTCTTCATCACGGCGTTCAACGCGGAGCGGCGCCTGCTGGTCGGCTACGTGTTCCGGCGCGAGGAGTATCCCTGGACGCAGCTTTGGGAGAACTATCCCGCCAACGGCCGGCTGGCGCGCGGAATGGAATTCGCAGTGCAGCCGTTCGACATGCCGCGGCGCGACGTCATCCAGCAGAACACGCTGCTCGGCGCGCCGACTTATCGCTGGCTTCCCGCCAAATCAAGAATCTCTTCATCGTTTCTCATGTTCTACGCGCGTACACCGAACGGCATGATGCAGGTAGACGACGCGACGCTCGAGGGTGGGAAGCTGACGGTTGTGGATCGCGCGTCGGGCAGGACGCTGACGCTGGCGGCCTCGCGGCCGCTGTAATTATCGAGTCGGCACGTAGATCCATGGGCGGCGCACCTCGATGCCGCCGGCCGCTGGGTCCGGCCCCCGCCCAGCCCGGACGCGGCTCTGGCCTCGCGCCAGATGGCCGGGGCGATCGGAGCCTGTCTTGACGATCTCTCCCCCCAGCAGCGCGAGGTCTTCGTGCTGCGATTACAGGACGAGCTGCCGGCCGGCGACGTCAGTAACGTTCTGGGCCTGACCGTCACTCACATCGGTGTGGTCCTCCACCGAGCCCGCGTGCTCATGCGCAAATGTCTCAATATGAAGGGTTGGCAGGTCAACACCTCATGATGACGTGCCGCGATGTTTCGACGATAGTGGCCGCCGGCCGGGTCGGCAGACAGTCGCTCATCACCCGTCTGCAGATCTCCATGCACTTGGCCGTCTGTGTCCACTGCCGCCGCCGCTTCTGGCAGCAGGTACGCGCCATCGATCGGGGCGTCGTGGGTTGGCTGCAGTCGGTCGAGAACGAAGCGCCACCAGATCTCCCAGAACGTGTCGCGCGCCGGCTCGTCGCCGATCCCGGTGCGTCCTCCGAGGCCCGTCCGACCTCGCCTGGCGCCCCCGGCGCGTAAAGCCGTCGCACCAAAGCGCGGGCTGCATCCCGCGCGTCGACTCGAGGCACGAACCGGCTGGCGTGGCCGAGGAGGGACCGATGGCCGACGTGAACGCCGTTCTGGCGGCCTATGGCGTTTTCGAGAAGCGTGTAGTCCGCCCCGGCCTCCAGCCGCACGCACGCACGGCCACCGCCGGATGGACCGTCGGCCGCGCTGCGGCAAAGTCGGCCGGCCGCAGACGACACGCTTCTCGAAAACGCTTTAGCACCGCGACGCCGGGTTCACCGCGCGGGCGCCTTTGCGTTCGCCGCCGTCCCGAGCGCCGCGCCGAGGGCCCGACGTGCCAGTCGGGTCACAAGAACGGTCACGAGCACGGTCGCGGCAAGACCTCCCCAGTAGATCACCCGCTCGGCCGTCCCCGTCGTCGGCTCGATCGAGCC
>CAZFAT010000198.1:0-2995 GCA_964517075.1 uncultured Solibacteraceae bacterium | reverse complement strand
GGTAGAGCATCGAGGCGACGGCATCGACCCGGAGGCCATCAATATGGAAGCGCTCGCACCAGAAAAGGGCGTTGGCCAGGAGGAAATTGCGGACTTCGTGGCGTCCGTAATTGAAAATGAGCGTGCCCCAATCCTGGTGCTCGCCCTTGCGCGGGTCTTCATGCTCGAACAGCGCCGTGCCGTCGAACCAGACCAGCCCATGCGGGTCTTTGGGAAAGTGGCCGGGCACCCAGTCGAGCAGCACGCCCAACCCGTGCTGGTGGCAGGTGTCGACGAAGAACCGGAAATCGTCGGGGGTGCCGAACCGGCTCGTCGGGGCGAAGTACCCCGTGACCTGATAGCCCCAGGAGCCGTCGAAGGGATGCTCCATGATCGGCATCAGCTCGAGGTGCGTGAAGCCCAGGTCGCGGACATACGGCACGAGCTCGGCGGCCAGCTCGCGCCACGTCAGGCTGCGATGCCCCTCCAGCGGATTGCGCCGCCACGAACCGGCGTGCACCTCGTAGACCGACATCGGGGCGCGCAGAAGATCGCGCTCCCGGCGGGCCGTCAGCCAGGCGGCGTCGCGCCACACGTGCCGTCCGAGATCGGCCGTGACCGACGCCGTCCGCGGCGGCTTCTCGGCCGCCAGCGCGAAGGGGTCAGCGCGCGTGAACGGCGGGCCGAACCGGGGATGAATCTCGAACTTGTAGTTGGCGCCCGCGTCGAGGCCGGGCACGAAGTGTTCCCAGAGGCCGCTCACCCCGTGCGGCGCCATGGGATCGGCCCGGCCGTCCCATTGATTGAAGTCGCCGACGACGGAGACGCCACGGGCGTTGGGCGCCCAGACGACGAAGCCGTAGCCGGGACGGCCGTCACGCTCGGCTGGCCGCGCGCCCATCTTCTCCCACGCGCGCAGCCACCGCCCCTCGCCGAAGAGATGCGCCTCGTAGTCGGTGACAATCGGCGCAGCCGCCGTCGGCCGCTCGCTCATGGCCGGACTGTGTCAGAAAAGCGCCAGCCCGGCAAGCGTGCGACGATTCCGCCACAAGCGGCCACCGGAACATTCAGAATCGTAAGCGACGGTCGACTCCATCGCACCGGCAATGAAAAGAGGCCCTGTTTTCGGCCCGTCATGCGACTCCATGGTCAGGCCGGAGCTTTGCAATAGGCGTGTCCGGAGGCGGAGCGTGAAGCCAACGAAGAAGAAGCAGTGTCCCCAGTGCAAGGTGACGTTGACGCGGTACCAGTGGTCGCAGCTGTGGTGGGTGTCCTCGGGCATGAGCGGCCGTCTCGTCCAGCCCTGTCCGGAGTGTGGCGCGCTGCTTCGCCTGTCGGCGATGCGGCTGTGCACGGTGGTGGGCGCCCTGGGGCTCCTGGCCTCGAGTTTCGCGCTCTCCATCAGCCGATCGGACGCGATGCTGGTCGTGGCGCTGATCTTCTCCGTGCTCATCTTCGTGGGCATGATCTCGACACGCGTCGAGGCCGTCATGCGGATTGCCGAAGGCACGCACGGCTGATCGCCGGCGTACCCCCAGCGAAACAGCTTCACCGCCAGCAGGGTCACGAGTCCCGACACGGCTTCGAGCGTGCGAGGTCGCGCCGCCGGCCGACGCCCCATAGCGCGTTGCTCACGCTGGGGCGTACCCCAGTGCCCATCGAGGTGATCTCAAAGCACTGGCTGCGGGCCGACCTGAGCCCCTCCGTCCGCGGGGCTCGAGCCCCGCGGCTACGTCCGTCCTTGCGCCGGGCTGGGGTCACCGGCGGGAGGCGTCGCGCGGACGCGGCCCCCTCCTGACGGCCCGGGGGCGGGCATGTATTCGCGCTCGGCCCGGCGAATCGTCTTGTATCGGCGGAACGCGTCCCGCTCGGACTCGAGGCCGAGCCAGGTGCGCAGGGTCGTGCCGCGGAACGTGTGGCGTAGCATGCGCAAGCCGTGCCGCGCGACGAACCCGGGATCGTGGGCGACGACTGCCGGCAGGTGGCGCACTTTCATCCACCGCTCCGCCTGCCAGCGCAGGAACTCGATCTCCTCGGCCTCCAGGTGCTCCGTGCGCACGACGGCCGTCGTCCCGTCGTACTCCTCGACGGCCTCGGTGACGATCAGTCCCTTCTCGCGGAACTCGCGCGTCATCGGCGTGCCCGGGTACGGAGTCGGGTGCTGAATGTAGGGCCAGTCCACGAAGCGGCGCGCGAAGGCCAGGTTCGCGTCGATGGACGCGCGCGTGTCGCCCGGATTGCCGACGATGAGTCCCCCGACCACGAACATGCCGTGGCGATGCAGCAGGTCGATGGCGCGTGTGGTCGCGTTGCCCACGGTCCGCCCGCCTTCTCGGCGCGCGTTCTTGGCCGACGCCTTGAGGAACGCGAGATCCTGGTCGAGCACGTTCTCGATGCCGAGGAACACGTAGCGGAAGCCGGCGCGCCGCATGGACGCGGCCAGCGCATCCCCGCTCTGGGCGATCGCGCTGGTCATGGCCTGGACGAGGTAGTCCACGTCGTTCAGCCCGGCGCGCGTGATGGCGTCGCAGATGGCCTGAAAGCGGGTGACGTTCAGCGAGATGTTGTCGTCCACGATGAAGATGGCGCGGGCGCCCCGCGCGCGTGCGTCGGCGATGTCCGCGATGACGCGGTCGACCGACCAGGTGTGGAAGTTCCGGCCGCGCATCTCGATGATCGAACAGAAGCTGCAGTCGTAGGTGCACCCGCGCGAGGTCTCGACGATATCGATGGGCCGGCCGATGAACGTGTAGCCCGAGAGGACCCGCGCGTCACGGCGCGGCGGCCGGATCTCGCGGTCCAGGTCGCTCACGGGCCGCGAGGGGTTCTCGACCATGACGCCGTCGCGGCGGAACGAGAGCCCGGCGATGCCGTCGGGCGGCGTGCCCTGCTCGAGGGCGCGCACCAGCTCGCGGAAGGTGAGGTCCCCTTCCCCACGCACGAGGTAGTCGACGCCGCTCGAGACCGGCGCGTAGACCTCGGGCGCGAGGCTGGGATCGTAGCCGCCGACCACGAT
>CAZFAT010000197.1:0-3766 GCA_964517075.1 uncultured Solibacteraceae bacterium | reverse complement strand
GCGCCGCGGCCGCGCGCGCGTCGTCCTCGGCCAGATGACAGTGCTTGTACTTCCGGCCCGAGCCGCAATAGCAGGGCGCGTTGCGCCCGGGCCGCTGACCGGGCGGCGGGGCGGCGGTCGCCGCGGGGACCGCGAGCGTCCGGCGCGGCGGCGGCGCGGCCGGCGGGGCGGCCTTTGGACGTTCGAGCGGCGGCGGGGCGGCTTTCGGTCGTTCGAGCGCCGCCGGCGCTGGCTGAGCAGCTTTCGGTTGTGCGGCCTTCGCGCGTTCGGTCTTTGGCGCGGCTTTCTTCTGTTCGGGTCGCCGCTTGCTCGGTTGCGCAGCCTTCGCCGCGGGTCGAGCGCTGGTCGTCTTCTTCTTGGCCATAGAGGGTCCGTGCCTGATCCGGGGGAGATCGTACACCGGACCCGGCGACGCCACTAGCGTCCGGGGGGATCGCTCGTTTCGCAGGAGACTACGCTTGCCGGGGTTTGAGCTTCTTTTTCCTCACGAGTGACGGCGACGTATCAACGGGTCCCGGCCGCGGATGCGCCTTGGCGATATGCGTCGAGAGGCTGTTCATCGCGATCTGCTTGCCGCAGAACCGGCAGAGCGCCTTGCCCGGCGAGATGTGCACACGTTGCATGCGTCGAGCATTCCCGGATGACGGCCGGACGTCAACTCGACCCACTCTCTATGACAGGCTCCAACGTGAAGGGCGCGAAGGACGTGAAGCCCGGCCGTTCCCCGCCCGACGCCCGTCGCCCTTCATGCCCTTCAGGTCTTCATGTGAAGCTCTTGCCTGCGTCCTATTCTTGTCCGACCACCGCGGTCGCAGGAGCGCGGCGTCGGCCAGCGAGAAGATCGCGGTAGTCGCGCCGATGCCGAGCGCCAGGGTCAGCACCGCGACCCCCGGCGGAAGGTGCGCAGCCCGTAGTGCCGGCCGCCGCCTCACCGCGCCCGCGCGTCAGCGGTTGCCCAGCGTCGCCAGCCGGGCTTTCGCCTTCGCCTTGAAGTCCTGGTCTTCCGGCGTCCAGTCCGGATCGAGTGGCGCGTCGAGCGTGCGTCGCAGCATCGTGCGCGCCTCGTCATCTTTGTCGCGCTCGAGCAGCACTTCCGCGAGGAAATAGAGCGTGGCCGTGCTCTGCGGGTTGTAGCCAAGCGCGCGGCGCAGGTGCATCTCGGCGCGCTCCTCGCTGCCGCCGAACAGGCCGGGCACCTTGTGGTACCACCAGCCGATCGCGCGGTCGGCCGATCCCTGCTGCCAGCCCGGGTCCATCTTCAGGACTCGTTCAAGCGCGGTCTTGATGCGGCCGCGATACCGCAGGCCCTGCGTCATCCCAAACGACTCGGCCAGGGCGCCCATGTTGGCCGCCTGCCAGAAGTGTCCCTCGGGCCGGGCCGCGTCGATCCGCGCCGCCTGCTCGCCGGCGGCCACGCCGCGCTCCAGCGCGCGGCGCCGGCCGTCCGTCGCCCCCTGCGTGCCCACCCAGTAACAGGCGCGCGCCAGTTTCCAGGCGGCCTCGAAGTCCGTTCCGCCCGCCGCGCGGGCCGCCCAGATCTCAACGGCGCGGTCGACCTGGGCCGGATCCGTGCGCTGTCGATAGAGGGCATCAGGATCGGCGTCCTGATGCTGCGGACCGGCGATCAGGGCCAGGCCGGCGCTGCCCAGCAAGTAAAATGCGAAGATGCAGGACATCATCCGGCGGCTGTTGGCCGAACTGGGCGAAGATCCCGATCGCGAGGGGCTGCTCGACACCCCGCGTCGCGTCGAACAATCGCTTCGCACGCTCACGAGTGGGTACACGGCGGATGTGGACACCGTCATCAACGACGCCCTCTTCTCCGTCGAGTATAACGAGATGGTGATCGTGCGCGACATCGACTTCTACAGTCTGTGCGAGCATCACCTGCTGCCGTTCTACGGCAAGTGTCACATCGCCTACATCCCTGACGGCAAGGTCATTGGCCTCAGCAAGATTCCGCGCGTGGTCGAAGTCTTCGCCCGTCGCCTTCAGGTCCAGGAGCGGCTGACGTCACAGATTGCCGAGACGCTGCGCGATCGAGTCAACCCGCTCGGCGTCGCCGTGGTCATGGAGGCGACACATCTCTGCATGGCCATGCGCGGCGTGCAGAAGCAGAACTCGGTCACCACGACCAGCGCCATGCTCGGCGTCTTCCACAGCGATGCGCGCACCCGTCATGAGTTCCTGGAGCTGATCCGGCACCGCGCCTCGCCCGGTTTGCCGAGCGTGCCGACGCTGGTCGGGGCGCACGATCTGGATTGACTTCTTGAGGATTGCCCGCGGCCGTTCGGTATACTCGCGGAGTATGCGCCGTGCCGTGCTGAGTCTGATCCTTGCGGGCGCGATGGTGGCATCGCTGTCCGCGCAGCGTGCGACCGGGCGTGGGACGACCGGGCGCGTCACGACGGACGCGCAGTGCGCGGCCGATCTCGGCGCCGGCGTGAAGAGCCGCAGGACGTTCTGCGACGTCCTCGTCGCCAACACGCCCGCGGGCAGCGTGCAGATGACCATTCCGCCCCACACCGGCACCGCCACGCTCCAGTTCGATCTGCACAACCGGTTCACCCTCCCCGCGGGGGCCGTGCCAGCCATCCTGGCGTACGCGCGCCACGAAGCGGTCATCGGCGTGATCCAGCCCACGGGCGACGTGATCGGGCGCGCGGCGGTCGTGCGCGAGTTCCGCTCGGCCGCCGACCTGTTCGATCAGATTGGGGGAGGCAGCCGGCCGGGCGGCGTCAAGGCGGTCGCGCCGGGCGTGGCCGAGCCGGTGCGCTTCACGATTCCCGCCGGCGTTTCGACGGTGGGCGTCGTCGGCATCCGGCTCGACGTCCTGACCCGGGCGGGGGAGGAGACGTTCGAGGCGCCCGGCCGTCCGGTGGCCATTGTCAGCAACCTCCGCATCCAGTACACGCCAGCCCGATGACCTGCCTGTCGTGGCCGCCCGTCCACCGTCCGGCGATGCGCTGATGCTCGACGTCCTCGTCATTGGCGCCGGGCCCGCCGGCCTGGCCGCCGGCATTGCGGCGCGCGCCCACGGCCTGCGCTACCTCATCGTCGAGCGGGGGAGTCTCGTCAACTCGCTCCTGCACTATCCGACGAACATGATCTTTTTCACCACGCCCGAACTGCTCGAGGTCGGCGGGCTGCCGTTCGTCAGCCCGTACGAGAAGCCGACGCGGCAGGAGGCGCTGCGGTATTACCGTCGCGTGGCGGACACCTTCGAGCTCGAGATTGCGTTCAGCGAGCCGGTGACCGGACTGTGTCGTGCGGCGGACGCGGACTTCCACGTGACGTCGCAGCCGGCCGGCGGCGACGCGCGCGTGCGCCAGGCCCGAACCGTCGTCGTGGCGACCGGGGCGTTCGACCGGCCCAACCTGCTGGGCATCCCGGGCGAGGATCTCGCGCACGTCTCGCATTACTACCCGGAGCCTCATCCCTACTATCGCCGACGGGTGGTCGTCGTGGGCGGCAAGAACTCCGCCGCCGAAGCCGCGCTCGACTTGTTCCGGAACGGCGCGACGGTCACGCTCGTGCATCGTGGCGAGCGCCTCGCCGATTCGATCAAGTACTGGGTGCTGCCCGACATCGAGAATCGCATCAAGGAAGGGACGGTTGCGGCGACGTTCTCGACGTCGGTCGTGGACATCACCCCGCACGACGTCGGACTCGACGGTCCCGACGGCCGCACCCGCGTCGCGGCCGATGCCGTGCTCCTCCTGACCGGCTATCACTCCGACCCCACGCTGCTCCGCACCGCCGGCGC
>CAZFAT010000196.1:0-30410 GCA_964517075.1 uncultured Solibacteraceae bacterium | reverse complement strand
GGTCGTGCTCAGTCATCAGTACTGGACCGACCGGCTGGGCGCCCGACTGGACGTCCTCGGCGCCACGCTCATCGTCAACGGCGGAGCGCTGACCATCGTGGGTGTGACCCCGCACGGGTTCACGGGCATGCGCTCCATCGGCGGCCCCGACGTCTTCGTGCCCCTGGCCATGGCCGAAGCGGTGCGGCCGGGCTGGCGCGGCACGAACGCGCGGAACGACCACTGGCTGTATCTGGCGGCGCGCCTGCGCACTGGCGTCACCCGCGAACAGGCCGAGGGGCAGATCAGCGTGCCGTTCGCCGCGCTGCTGCGCGACGTCGAGTTCCCCGTGCTCCAGAGCCAGATGGGGGATGCGCTCCATGCGGAGTATCTGGCCCGACGGATCCTTCTCGACGAAGGCGCCCACGGCCGCAACGCCGAGCGGCAGAACGCGCGCACGGTTCTCCTGCTCCTCATGGCGGTCACGGGATTCGTCCTGCTGATCGCGTGTGCAAACGTGGCCAACCTGCTGCTGACCCGCGCCGCGGACCGGACGGAAGAGATGGCGCTGCGTCTCTCGCTCGGCGCCACGCGCGGGCGGCTTATCCGCGGCCTGCTCACCGAAGCGTGTCTGCTCGGGCTCGCGGGCGCGGTGATGGCCGTCGGCATCGCGCAGCTGACGCTGGACGCGCTCGTCGCGATGGCGCCGCCCGCGGGCGGCCGGCCGTTCGACGTTGCGTTCAGCACGCCGGTCTGGCTGTTTGCGCTGGCGCTCGGCTTCGGCACTGGCCTGCTGTTCGGGCTCTTTCCCGCCGTCCACGGCGTGCGCACCGCGGCGGCCCAGGGCCTCCGTGCGCAGTCGGCGCGGGTGTCAGGCTCGCGCGCGGTGATCCGCTTCCGCGCGACACTCGCGACCGTGCAGACTACGTTGGCCACGGCGCTCCTGGCATTGGCGGGCTTCTCGCTGGTCAGCCTTGCGAATCTCGCACACGTGGAGCTCGGCCTCGAGCGCGACGGCCTGATCGTGTTCGGCCTCTCGCCGCATCTCGGCGGCTACCCGCCCGATCGGACGGGCGCGCTCGTGAACGAAGTCGAGGACACACTCCGGGGCTTGCCGGGTGTGCGGGCCGCCTCGACCACTACGGTTCCGCTCCTGACGGGCTGGGACTCGGCGCAGAACCTCACGGTCGAGGGCGCCGGCGCGGGTCCGGGCACGGACACGCACGCCAAGCGGGCCGCGATCGGGCCCGACTATTTCCACACCCTGGGCATCCCGCGCCTGGCCGGCCGCGAGTTCTCGCGGGCCGACATCGAGGGCTCGCCGCGCGTGGCCATCGTCAACGAGGCGTTCGCACGCAAGTTCAACCTCGGCCGCGAGGCCGTGGGGAAGCGGTTCGCGCTCGGGCAGGGCTCGACCACGCGCCCCGATATCGAAATCGTCGGCCTCGTGCGGGACGCGGCGTACAGCAGCGTCCGGCAAGCGCCTCCGCCGCAGTTCTTCCTCCCGCACCGTCAGGCGGAGCGCGGGGCCACGACGTTCTACTTCTACGTGAGAGCCGAGTCCGACACGGATCCGCTGGTGGACGCCATCCGACCCCTCGTGAACCGCCTCGCGCCGAATTTGCCCGTGATCGACCTGCGGACGATGGACGACCAGATCGCGAACGGGATGACGGGCGACCGGCTGGCGGCCACGTTCACGACGGCCTTTGCCGCGCTCGCGACGCTCCTGGCGGGCGTGGGGCTCTACGCGGTTCTCGCCTACGGCGTCGCGCGCCGGCGGCGGGAACTCGGCATTCGCATCGCGCTCGGCGCCACCAGCGGTTCGATTCGCCGGTCGGTGCTTGCGCAGGTGGGACGGGTCACCGTCGTGGGGGTAGTACTAGGCAGCGCCGCCGCGCTCAGTCTGGCGCAGCTGGGCAAGGCGTTCCTGTTCGGCCTGGAGGGCGTTCAACTCGGCGTGCTCGCCGGCGCGGTGGCCGCCGTGGTGGTCGTCACGCTCGTCGCCGCCATCCTCCCTGTGCGCCGGGCAATCTCGGTCAATCCGGTCGAGGCCCTGCGAGCGGAATAGGCGCAGCCAGGCCGTCGCGGGAAACGGCGTCTGTCAGACCCTTGGCGTGGCCGTTGGACTCACCCCGCCATCGCCGCGCCGCCGCGCCCACGCGCAGCGAGCCGTCGAAGAGCGTGCGCAGCGGAATCAAGCCGCCGAGCTTGTGCTCGCCGAGCGCGTTCAGTCCCACCGAGGCCATGCAGCCGCACTGCGTGCAGTCGGGATCGCCGCCGTACTGGCACGGCGTGATTGCCCGCTTCAGGTCCGCCGACAGGCACGCCGTCGTCTTCGCGAAGATGCACTCGTCGGGATTCTGCGGGGGGCGCAGATAGCCACGCATCACCGCCGGAAACATGTCGTGCAGTTTCGGCTCGCCGGCATGCAGGCCGACGATTTCCGCGACGACCCGCTGCCGATCCTCGGGACGCAGCCGCTCGTCGGACTCTTCGCCCTTCTGCGGCGTGTACAGGCTGAACCAGATCTGCTCCACATCCGGCACGGCCGCCCAGAACCTCGTGAACTCCGTGGCATATCCCGGCCGCGTCTGCTGGCGGGTGATCGTGCAGTGCACCGTCACGTGCTGTCCGCGGATGTGCTGGAGGATGCGATCGTAGGTGGCCGGCGCGCGCCGCGCGTCGTGCTCAGGCGCCAGGCCGTCAATCGAGACGCAGACCTGAACGCTTGGAATGCGCGCCCACGCCTCGGGCACCGGACGGACGGCGCTCGTGACCACCTGGGTATGCACGCCCATGGCCGAAATCCGCGGCAGCATCTCGTCCAGTTCGCGAAAACGCACCAGCGGCTCTCCGCCGACGATGGACAGGTGGATCGGCTTGTAGCGGCGAACGAGACTCAAGACTCCCTCGACGAGTTCCTGACCCTTGAAGTCGGCCAGTTGGCGCAGCACGACGCCGCCGCCCAGATGCGTGTCACCGTAGGCATAGCACCCGGGACAGCGGAGGGGGCACTCGCGCGTGATCTCGATGGAAAGGTTCGGCCGGTAGCCAGTCAGGATCCGGCTCCAGGCCTTGAGGACGTGCGCGCGCTTCATCCTCTGAGCTTATCCGGTCCGGCTGCCAGGCTGAAGCCGGACACTCCGATCTGCCCGCCGCCGGCAGTTTCGCCACGCACTGCTGGAAGTTAGACTTCCCCACCCCCATGCCTCGCTACAAGCTCACCATCGAGTACGCCGGCACCCGGTACAGCGGCTGGCAGATCCAGAAGAACGCGCGCACCGTGCAGGGAGAGCTGGTGCGCGCGATGGGCACGATTCAGGGCGCGCGCGGCGAGGTGTACGGGGCCGGACGTACGGACGCCGGCGTGCACGCGCTGGCGCAGATCGCGCACACGGACCTCGCGTCCGCGCTGCCGCCCGACACCCTGCTCGCGCGCCTGAACGACGCGCTGCCGGCCGACATCAACGTGCTCACCGTCGAGCGCGTGCCGGCCCGCTTCCACGCGCGCCACAGCGCGGTCGCGCGCAGCTACCTGTATCAAATCTCACGGCGACGCACCGCGTTCGCCAAGCCGTTCGTCTGGTGGGTGCGCGCCGATCTCGACATCGCAGCCATGCAGGCCGCCGCCAGCGGCTTTCTCGGCCTCGCCGACTTCCGCGCGTTCACCGACGATGACCCGGAGGAGAAGTCGACGCGGGTCCTGGTGCATCAGGTGGCCGTGGCCCGTCACGGCGCCCTCGTCCTCGTGCGCGTGGTGGGCTCGCACTTCCTCTGGAAGATGGTCCGGCGGCTCACCGGCGTCCTGGCCGGCGTCGGGCGCGGCGAGCTCGCGCCCGACTCGGTCGCGGCCCTCGTCACATCGGACTCGGCCCTCCCGGCACAGCTCACCGCGCCGGCCTCCGGCCTGTTCCTGGAGCGGGTCTTCTACGACGACCCGCCGGGGGACTGGCCGGTCGTGCCGGCCATCGCCTATCCGAACGCGGACGGCTGATCGCCGGCGGCCGATCAAACCTGTCAGGCAGACGCCAAAACGTGCGGGGCCAGCCGGGGGCCCGGCGGCTCATACGACGGGTTTCCGGCCCGCGCCGCGGGTACGTGGCTTGCGACGGGTGAGGCACCCCGCTATGCCCGCCGCCCACCCGCCCTGTCATCTGACCTATCTACCCGGTTCCAACCGCAGGGCGCAGCCGACCGCGGTCTGGGTTTGCGAGTACCCGTACCGGACCCTGCGGCTCGACGGCCCCTCGCGGGAGTGTGAGGACTGTCCTGTATGGCGCGAACGCCAGCGCGCCCGCCTCGAAGCCGCGGCGCAGGCCGTCGCCGACCTGCACGCCCTGGAGCGGCTGGGAATTCACTAGGTTCTGACGGTGTCAGCTTTGAGCTTTGAGCTCTGAGCTCTGAGCTGTGGCTCATGGCTGACGGCTCACCGCTTGGTCCGTCACTTCCACCTTCGTGCCGTCGCTGAGCGTATCCGGCGGATAGAGCACCACGGTCGCGCCCTCGTC
This sequence comes from uncultured Solibacteraceae bacterium, assembly GCA_964517075.1. GTDB lineage: Bacteria > Acidobacteriota > Vicinamibacteria > Vicinamibacterales > SCN-69-37 > CAZFAT01. The sequence continues at coordinate 25,920 of CAZFAT010000196.1, read as the reverse complement.
GAGACCGCGCACGACTTCCGCGTGGGTCCGGCTGCGCGCGCCCACTTCCACCGTCTGGAGACGGGCGGTCTGCTCGACGATCGTGTAGACGGCCCACGCGTCCTGCCGGCGGAACAGACTGCCGAGCGGGATGGTGAGCACGCTCTCGCGCCGATCGGCAATCACGCGGACCTCGACGCGGAAGTTGTCGCGAATCGTGCCGAGTGCCTCGGCCGGCGCGTCGAAGTCGATCAGCACGTTCACGCGCTGCTCTTCGACGCCGAGCGCCGAGACGCGCGTGAAGCCCGACGGCTCGACGAGGCGAACGCGACCGGGCAGCGGATCGCCCCCCCACTGCTCGATGCGGACGGCCTGCCCCGGCCGGATGCGTACCGCGTCGGCCGACAGGAAGTCGGCCACGATCTCGAGGTCGTCGGGATTGCCGATCTCGATGAGCGGCTCTCCCGGCGGAACGACGCTCTGGCTTTCGCGGTAACGCCGGAGCACCACGCCGCTGATCGGAGCCCGCACGTTGACGTCGGTCTGGCCGGCCGTGCCAGGCGGCGCGAGGCGCGCGCGTGCGACGCCGACCTCGTGTTCCGCCTGCGCGATGGCGAACTCCGCGGACCGGACGGCGGCGTCCGCCAGATCCAGCTCGGCCTGCCGCGCTTCCAGTTCCTCACGGGCGACCGCCCCCGCATCGGCCAGGCTCTTCGTGCGCGCGATGACCTGGCGCGCCCGATCGCGCGCCGTCCGCGCCCGCGCCGCCTCGGCCGTGAGTCGTCCGCTGGCGGCCTGTGCGGCCTCGAGCGCGGCCGTGGCTTCCGCGCGGGTGCGGGCATCCAGCGGCGGGGACAACGCGGGCCGCAGCACCGCGACGACGGCGCCGCGCTCGATCCGGTCCCCCGGGTCGAGATCGACGCGCCGCACTTCCCCACCCACGGGGGCGGCGACGATGAAGCGGTCGTGCACGCGGGTCTGGCCGTCCTCGTCGAGCGTGACTTCGATCGTGCCGCGCGCGACGGGCGCGGCGTCCACCGCGATGGCGCGGGGCCAGACTGCGACCGCCACGAGCGCGGCGACGCCGGCCACGCCGAGCAGCACCCGCGGATTCCTCCACACACGCGCCATCAGCTACTCCCGAATCTTGAGCACGCCCACGAGATCCAGCCGATCCAGGCGGCGCCGCACCACCAGCCCCGACAGCAGTGACGCCGTGATGACCGTGAGCGCGGCGAGCGCCATGACCCGCGGCGTCACGACCAGCGGGAACCGGTAGATCTCACTTTCGAAGGACCGCACCATGGCCACCGTCAGGCCGCTGCCGATGACCGCTCCCAGCGGCAAGGCGAGGATCGTCAGGACCCCGAGCTCGCCGAGCAGGATGAGCGAGATCTCGCCGCGTGTAAAGCCGAGGACCCGCAGGCTCGCCAGCTCCCGGCTGCGCTCGGAGAGCGACACCCGGGCCGCGTTGTACACGACGCCGAAGGCGATGATGCCGGCGAATCCCACGTTGAACGACAGCATCAGCCCCATGTTCTCGGCCAGGGTCTGACGGAAGTTGTCGATGACCACCTGCTTGACGGCCACGCCGGCCACGACCGGCAGCGCCTTCAGCCGGGTGAGGAGCGCCGGGGCCTGCTGCGTGTCGATGAACAGCGCCGCGCTCGACCAGACGGGCGCTTCGCGCATGAGCCGGTGCAGCTCGCCGATTTCCATGTAGGCGGCCAGGCCGAACGTGTCATCGACCACGCCCGTGATGCGCAGCGGCAACACGGGCTGGCGCCCTTCGAGCACCTCGGCCGTGATGTCGTCCCCTGGGGCGACGTCGAGCACCCGCGCGAGCACCGCGGACAGCACGACACCGCCCGCCGGCAGGTCCATCACGTTTCCCTGGAGGTCCACGATGCGCCTCAGTTCCGGCACGGCCGGCACCCCGGTGATCGCCAGCGTGCGTTCGCGAGGACCGGCGCGGAGCCGCGCCGGCACGATCCGCTGCGGCTCGGCCAGCAGCACGCCGGGGAGCCGCGACAGCCCATGGCTGACCTCGGGCGAGGCGGGTTCGACGAACGTGACCGTCACATGCTGGCGCTCGGCCACGTAGAACTGGGTCTCGATGAGCTGCTCCATCGCGTCGACGAACCCGACGCCGAACTGGAAGATGGCGCCGGCCAGGGCGATGCCGACGATGGACGACAGCGCCCGCGCCGGGTGGCGCTCCAGGTTGCGGAGGACCATGCGGAGGGCCGTCGGCAGCCGCCGCCGAAGCGCGGGCGTCTCGAGGACGCTCCGGCGGAAGCGTGCCGGCGGCTCAGGGCGCATCGCCTCGGCGGGCGGAATGCGCACGGCGCGACGAACCGATAGCGCCGCGCCCAACGCCGCCGCGACCAGGGCCACGAGGAGCGCGCCCACGACCACGCCAGGCGTCAGCTCGAACGACAGGGCCGGGAAGCGGAAGAAGTCGTTGTAGAGCTGAATCATCCCGGCGCCCAGCCAGGCGCCCGTCAGGATGCCGAACACCGCGCCCCCCAGGGCGATGATCAGCGCCCACTTGATGTAGTGCCAGGCGAGCTCGCGATTGGTGTAGCCGAGCGCCTTGAGCGCGGCGAGCTGCGGTCGCTGCAGCGCCAGCGCTCTCGTCAGCGCGATGTTGAGCACGAAGGCGGCGACCAGGAGGAACAGGGCCGGCACGAAGAAGCCGAACGTCCGGAGCTGGCTGAGCTCGCTCTCGAGCGTCCAGTTGGAGAACTGCAGGGCGCGAGGCGTCGCACCCCGGCTCCCGTACGGCGCCAGCAGGCGGTCGAGCTCAGCCATGACCGCGCCCTGCACGGCCCCAGGCCCGAGCTTGAGGACGACGTCGTTGAAGGCGCCTTCCATGTCGAACGCGCTCGCGAGCGCCCGATGGTCCATCCAGAACACGCCGAACCGCCGCGCGTCGGGCACAATCTCGCCTGGCCGGATGCTGTAGACGTACTCGGGCGACAGCGCGATCCCGACGATGGTCAGACGCCGGCGGCGGCCGTTGATGATCGCCGTCACCCTGTCGCCGACGTGGAACCCGTTGGCGTCCGTGAATGCCTCGCTGGCAATCACCTCGTCAACGCTCGCCTCGGACACCCACCGACCCGTGCGCAGGTAGAGATCGTTCAGGCGTGGGCGCGCGGTCGCGGGGACCGAGATCAGACGGCCCGTGGCCGGCTCGGCGATCCCGGGCAGATCCAGCACGACATCGGCCACCACGCGCGTCTCGGCGTCGGTCACGCCGGGAATCGCCTGCAGGCGCTGGCGCAGCCGTTCGGGGGCGCGCTTGGCGCCCCCGAAGATGTCCGCAAACCGCTGGTGCTCGTAGTAGGCGCGCCGGGTGCGATCGAGCGATCCGAAGTTCGAGAGATACGCCACGAACATCGTGATGCCGGCTGCGATGACGAGGCCGATCGCCAGGGCCTGTCCCTTCATCGCGAGCACGTCGCGGACCAGCTTGCGGTTGAGGGGCGAGATCCGCATCGGCCTCACCACGACAGATCGCGCGGCGACAGGCGCACGGCCGGCCGCTCGACCGACGACACGCGGCCGTCCGCCAGCCGCACCACGGAGTCCGCCATGTTCGCAATGGAGGCGTTATGGGTGATCAGCACGGTGGTCGTGCCCAGCTCCGTGTTCGCGCGCGCGAGCGCTTCGAGCACCACGACGCCGGTCGCCAGATCGAGCGCGCCGGTCGGCTCGTCGCAGAGCAGCGCCGAGGGCCGCTTCGCGATGGCGCGGGCAATCGCCACGCGCTGCTGCTCGCCGCCGGACAACTGCGCCGGAAAGTGGTCCAGCCGATGCCCGAGCTGCACCAGGTCGAGCGCGGCCTCGGGCGCGAGCGGGTGGTCGACGATCTCGGTCACGAGCGCCACGTTCTCGCGGGCGGTCAGGCTCGGGATCAGGTTGTAGAACTGGAAGACGAACCCGACGTGATGGCGCCGGTACGCCGTCAGCGCGGCATCGTCGGCCCGGGTGAGATCCTGCCCGCGGTAGAACACCTGGCCGCCGGTCGGCGTGTCCAGGCCGCCAAGAATGTTGAGCAGCGTGGACTTGCCCGAGCCGGAGGGACCGAGCAGCACGACGAGTTCACCCTCCGTGAGACGCAGATCCACCTGCTGGAGGGCGGTCACCTCCACCTCGCCCATCAGGTAGACCTTGGACAGGCGGCGTGTTTCGAAGACCGGGACGTCGCCGGCCATGCGCTATCGCGCGGGTGGGTGCCCCGGCCCGGCCACGTCAGCCGCGCGCCGGACCGTGAGGACCGGACAGCACGCTTCGCGAAGGACGCGGTGGGTCGTGGAGCCGAGCACCGCGAGATCGAGCGCGCCGCGGCCCGACGCCCCCATCACCACGAGATCGGGGGACCGGTTCAGTGCGACGGCGACCACCTGGCGCCCGGGATGTCCGACCTCGGCCTGGACTTCGGCCGGAGGCACGCCGGACTGGGAGGGCGGCAGCAGGGACGTGAGCTCGCGTTCGGCCTGCGTGAGGAGGCTCTCGCGAAGCGCCGTCACCGGGTCGGGCCCGGACGTGTGTCCGAACGGCCAGTCGACGACGTGCAGAAGAATGAGGCGCGCGCGCGCGCGGGCCGCGAGCCGTCCCGCCGTGGCCACCGCGGCCGCCGACACGTCCGAGAAATCCGTCGGGCAGAGGATCGTGCGAAACGGCGTGTCGGGCGACGGCACGTGCGCGTCGCCGGGCGGCACGGCCAGCACCGGGCAGTCTGCCTGGCGGATGATCTTCTCGGCCACCGAGCCCAGGACCAGCCGCTGCACGCCGCTCCGGCCGTGGGTGCCCATCACGATGAGATCGGACGGCAGGTCGGCCGCCACGTGCAGCACGCGCTCGGCGACGCGCCCCTCTTCGACGCGGACGTCGGCCGTGATGCCCGCGGCCACCGCCGGCGCGATGAGCTCCGACAGCTCCTGTCGCACGCCCTGCCGGAGCTCGTCGGGCACCAGCAGCATTTCGGGAATGGCTCCGGTGCTCATCGGAGGATTGATGTCGATGACCTCGAGCACGGTCAGCCGCGCCCCGAACCAGCGGGCGAGCGAGATGGCGTAGTCGAAGGCCCGCCGGGAGACCACGGATCGGTCGACGGGACAGAGGATGTGAGTGAACACGGGCGTCAGAACGACAGCATACACGGGGGCTGGAAAAACGACGTCGGGCGTCGTTTTCGGAAACGCCCGACGTCATTTCGTCGCTTTTCAGCACGGACAAATCCATGACATTCAACGGGAGCCGGGTGCGTACTATCGGGGACAGGCGCGATGACGGCCGACCTGTTCGCCAAGTACGACGTCCCCATTCCGCGGTACACGAGCTACCCGACAGTCCCGCAGTGGCACCGGTCGCCAACGACCGCGGAGTGGATCGAGTCGCTCGGCACCGCGCTGGCCGATCCGCAGGCGTCGCTCGGACTGTACGTGCACCTGCCCTTCTGCGAGTCGCTCTGCACGTTCTGCGGGTGCAACACGGTCATCACCCGCGACCACGGCCGCGCCCGCCCCTACATGGAGCGGGTGCTGCAGGAACTGGCCCTCTATCTCGACCGCGTGCCCGCCCTGGCGTCCCAGCCGATGGGGCAGATGCATCTGGGCGGCGGCACGCCGACGTTCTCGTCCCCCGAGGTGCTGGCGGCGCTGATCGACGGCGTCCTCGCGCGCGTGACGCGCGAGGACGCCGGCTTCGAGGGATCGGTCGAGGCGGATCCGCGCGTCACGACGCCCGCGCACCTCGACGTGCTGGCCGCGCGCGGCTTCACCCGCCTGTCGCTCGGCATTCAGGACTTCAACCCGGAGACACAGCGACTCGTCAACCGGATCCAGCCAGTCGACCTGGTCGAACGGCTGCTCGGCTACGCGCGGCGGACGGGTTACCGCTCCATCAACTTCGATCTGATCTACGGCCTGCCCGGCCAGACCCGGGCCTCGATGGGTCTGCTGGCCGATCAGGTGCTCGCGCTCCGGCCGGATCGACTGGCGATCTACAGCTTCGCGCGCGTGCCGTGGATCAAGCCCGCCCAACGCAAGTTCACGGACGCGCAGATTCCCGTCGGCGCCGAGAAGCGCGCCCTGTACGACGCCATCCGCGCGCCCCTGCTCGCCGCCGGCTACATCGAACTGGGACTGGACCACTTCGCGATGCCCACCGATGGCCTCGCGAGGGCGGCCGTCGCGGGCACGATGCATCGGAATTTCCAGGGCTACACGGAGCGCCGCGCCTCGGTCCTGCTCGCCCTGGGCGTCAGCGCGATCTCCGAGACGCCCGACTGTTACCACCAGAACGAGAAAATCATCACCCGCTATAACCGGCGCATCGAGCAGCACGAGATCCCGACCCTGCGCGGCCACCGGCTGTCGCCCGGCGAACAGCGCCGCCGCGCCCAGATCGTGTCGCTCATGACGACGTTCCGGGCCGATCTCACGGCCGAAGAGACCGCGGACGCGCGCGGCTATCTCGCGCCGCTGCTGGCGGACGGGCTGGCGGTGGTCACCGACGGCGAGTTGCGTGTCCCGGCCGCGGGGCGCCCGTTCCTGCGCAACATCGCCGCGCTCTTCGACGAGCACTTGCGCACGGCAGAGACCACCGGCCCGCTGTATTCCCGCGCGGTGTAGGGAGACGACGTCGTTTTCGCGGCCTACGACCTCAGGCCAAACTTCTCGATGCGGTAGCGGATCTGGACACGGTGGACGGAGAGGTGTCGGCGCGCGCCGATCACTTCTCGGCGGAGGGCGTCGAGGCGTCCCGCATCGCACCCATCCGGCCGAGCCCACGCTCGCCCAGCCACCACCGCGGCTGCCACGGCCCGCGCTTGAGGCCGAAGGCGGTCACGGCATGCGTCTCGAGGTGCTGCATGGCCTCGTCGAGGTCGTCGGTGACCTTGAACAGATCGAGATCGTTCTCGCCGACGGCGCCAAGCGTGATCATCTCGCGCAGGAGCGCGATGAACGGCTGCCAGTACTCGGTGCCCACGAGCACGACCGGGAAGTTCCGGATCTTGCGCGTCTGAATCAGGGTGAGCGCTTCGCACAACTCGTCGAGCGTGCCAAGGCCGCCGGGCAGCACGACGAACGCGTACGAGTACTTGAAGAGCAGGACCTTTCGGACGAAGAAGTAGTGACAGGTGATCCAGCGATCCAGGTACGGATTGGGCGCCTGCTCGAACGGCAGCTCGATGTTGCAGCCGACCGAGCGCCCGCCGACGTCGCGCGCGCCGCGATTGGCGGCTTCCATCATGCCCGGCCCCCCGCCGGTCATGACCGTGAAGCCGAGCTGACTCACCCGGCGGCCAACCTCGCGCGCGGTGGCGTAATACGGATGACTCTCGCCGAAGCGCGCCGATCCGAACACCGTCACGCAGGGCCCGACGAAGTGCAGCGCGCGAAAGCCGCGAATGAAGTCGCGCAGGGCGCGCAGCAGGAGCAGCGCCTCCCGCAACCGCGACTGCGGGCCGCTGAGCAGGACGCGGTCGGACGCACCGGCGGGCGCCGGCGTCGACGTGTCGGCGCCCGGCCCCCCGCCGAGGTGCTTCTTCCCCGCTGGATTCGGCAGGGCGTCGAGCGGCGGCCGATCGCTGCGGTCCACCGGATCGAGCGGCGGCGCGGCCTGGCGGGGATCGAAAGGCACACTCAAGGATAGAGCACGGTCACGCGCCAGCCCTCACCGTCGCGCTCGAACCGCTCGCGATCGTGCAGGCGGCCCGGACGCGAGGTCCAGAACTCCATGCGGTCCGGCATCACACGGAATCCCGACCAGAACTCGGGCCGTGGCACCGGCTGGCCGTCGAACTGTCGGGTCAGGGTGTCGACCCGGCGGTCCAGTTCGTCGCGGCTGGCGAGCGGTTCACTCTGCCGCGACGCCCAGGCGCCGATCTGGCTGTCGCGTGGCCGCGTGGCGAAGTACCGATCGGCCTCCTCCGGCGCGACGGGTGTGACGCGGCCTTCGATGCGGACCTGCCGGTCGAGGAGCGGCCAGTACACGCAGAGCGCGGCGAGCGGACGCGCCGATAGTTCCCGAGCCTTTTGACTGGCGAGGTTGGTATAGAAGGCGAAGCCGCGGGCGTCGGCGGACTGGATCAGCACCATGCGACTCGACGGCCGTCCGTCAGCGGACACCGTCGAGAGACAGGCGGCTTTCGGATCCAGCCCGCCGCGCGCCGCGGCTTCAGCGAACCACTGCTGGTAGCGTGTGATGGGATCGAGGGCGATCACCGACCTCCGCGACCTGCGGCGACCCTACTTCTTTTTCGCGCCGAGCTCGGCCAGCTTGGCGACGACGTCCTGACCGGCCGTGGCGGTCGCGACCTTCTTCTCGATGTACTGAATCTTGCCGTCCGGCCCCACGTAGAACGTCCACCGGGTCGCCGTGCCGCGGGGATTCAGCACGCCGTAGGCCGCCGCGACCTTCTTTTCGGGATCCGACAGCAGCGGGAAGTCCGCCTGCATCGAGACGGCGAATTCCTTGTTGCGATCGGCCGCGTCCGTGCTGGCCATGAAGTAGGCGACGTCAAACGCCTTGATCTGCGGTCCGGCGTCGTGGAACGACTTGCACTCGGCGGTGCAGCCGCCCGTGAACGCCGCCGGATACCAGGCCAGCACGACGTGCTTGCCCTTGTAGTCGGACAGCTTGTGCGTCTTTCCATCGGTGCCAGGCAGCGAGAAGTCCGGCGCCTGGTCGCCGACGTTGAGTACTACCGGTAGTGTGGGTTGGGCGGACTGGGCCGCGAGCCCGCCGGCCATCGCCACGCACATCGCACACACGAGCAAGAGCTTCGACATGTCGGACTCCTTGGGGTCAAAACTGTCCAATTCTACCGCGAAGGCGAAAACGACGTCGATTTCCGCCCGTGATAGAAACATACCCATCGGAGGCCCGATGGCGCAGCCGGCGAGCATGTTCGAGTTCGTCAACCAGTACTTCGATCGCGCGGCCGCCTCGACCAGCCATCCCCGGGGGCTGCTCGAGACCATCAAGGCCTGCAACAGCATCTACCGCCTCACCTTCCCCTTCCGGCGGCCCGATGGCTCACTCGAGTCGATCAACGCGTGGCGCGTCGAGCACAGTCAGCACAAGCTCCCCACCAAGGGCGGCATCCGCTACGCGCCCTTCGTCGACGAGGAGGAGGTCAAGGCGCTCGCCGCTCTCATGACCTACAAATGCGCCATCGTCGACGTGCCGTTCGGCGGCGCGAAGGGTGCAGTGCAGATCGACCCGAAGCGCTACACGGTGGACGAACTCGAGCGCATTACCCGGCGCTACACGCACGAGCTCATCAGGAAGAATTTCATCGGGCCCGGCGTGGATGTGCCGGCGCCAGACTACGGCACCGGCGAGCGCGAGATGGCGTGGATCGTGGACACCTATCTCGTGCTGAATCCCGGCGCGCTCGACGGACTCGCCGCGGTCACCGGCAAGCCCATCTCCGAAGGGGGCGTGCGCGGTCGCCGCGAAGCCACGGGGCGCGGACTGTTCTTTGCCCTGCGCGAGGCCTGCGGGGTGGCCGAGGACATGGCGGCGCTCGGCTTGTCCGTCGGACTCGAAGGCAAGCGCGTGGTGGTGCAGGGCTTTGGCAACGTCGGCTATCACGCGGCCCTGTTCTGCCGCGAGGCCGGCGCGATCGTGATCGCCATCGCCGAGCACGACGGCGCGATCGTGCGCGAGGCCGGTCTCGATCCGAACGCCGTGTCCGAACACCGACGCGCCACGGGCTCCGTCCTGAAGTTCCCCGGCGCCCGCGATCTCACGCCATCGGCGGCCGCGCTCGAGTTGCCCTGCGACATCCTCGTGCCCGCCGCGCTGGAAAACGTGCTGACCGAGGAGAACGCCCCGCGGATCCAGGCCCGGATCATCCTCGAAGGCGCCAACGGCCCGACCACGCCGGGCGCTGAGGCGGTGTTCCGCGCGGGCGGACGGCTCGTCATTCCCGACGTGTATGCGAACGCCGGCGGCGTGACGGTCTCCTACTTCGAGTGGCTCAAGAACCTGTCACACGTCCGGTTCGGCCGGCTGGAGAAGCGGCTCGAGGAACGCGACGAGGCCCGCTTCGTCCGGGCACTCGAATCGCTCACCGGCAAGACGTTGTCCGACGACGACCGGCGTCTGCTCGTCCACGGCTCGGACGAGCTCGACATCGTGAACTCTGGGTTGGAAGAAACGATGGTCGTGGCGTATCACGCGATCCGCGAGACCTTGAAGCAGAACCCCGCGCTGCGGGACCTGCGGACGGCCGCGTTCCGGACCGCGATCGACAAGATCGCGCGGTCCTATACGGACCTGGGGGTCTTTCCGTAAAGACCCTGCATTGACGATCTGTGATTGGGGGATTGTTGATTGAATTGGCGGGTCAATCCTCAATCACCAATCATCAATGTCATTCCGTCCACTTCCGGGCCGCGATCTGGGCGCGGCGCCGGCGGCGCTCGAGTTCGGCATAGACGTCGCGGCGCAGGAGCCGGACATTGGCCCGGGGCCGCTCGCGGCTGGGCCGCAAGGGTTCAGGCCGGGACACCGGATCGTCAATCAGGTCGAGCTGGCGGGCGGCCGTACCGTCGAAGCGATTCATCGGACCCTCCTTGCTGACCCCAAGCCTACCGGGGCGATGTGACAACCGTGGTCACAGAGGGAACCCTGTTGCCTTCCCGCTCCCTCCAACCGAGGCAGTAGCAAAATGTGTGCCTTTTCTCGGTAGAATCCCGCAATGCCTTCACGTCAGCCTCGGGATCGCCGGCTCGAGGGATCCCGCGACGCGCGGCCTGGATTCGCCTTGACCCAGCGGGGGACCCTCACCGACCGCCGGCCGGCCGGACCCCCATGAGAAACGCTGAGGTCATCCGCCAGTGGCAGGTGCTCCGCGAGATCGAGGCACGGCGCACGGGCATCACGATTCACGAGCTGGCCGCGCTCGTGCGCGTCTCGACCCGCACGATCCGCCGCGACCTCCAGGCCCTGCAGGAAGCCGGCTTCGCGGTCTACGACGAAGGGGCGGACAACGAAACGAAGCGGTGGCGCATCGACACCGCCCCGTTCCGGGCGGTGCAGGAGGGGCTGACGGTGGCGGACGTCGCGGCGCTGTATCTGGGCCGCGCGGTCGTGGAGAGCCTGCCCGGCTGGCCGATGGCCGAGGAACTCGCGGGCGCGTTCCGGAAGATCGAGGCCGCGCTGAATCCTCGCACGCGCGAGTTCCTCGCGACGCTGCCCCAGGTGCTCTCGACCAAGGCCGGCCCGCGCGGCACCCGCACGACCGCACCGCTGGCCGACGTCACGCGCCGGCTGTTCGAGGCCGCCCGCGCCAGACGCGTGATCGAGATGCGCTACTTCTCCGCCGCCAGCAACCGCGCGAAGTCCTATCAGGTGCACCCGGACCGGCTCGCCCTCGCGCACGGCGGCGTGTACCTCGTGGCCTGGGTGCCGCAATACGACGAGTTCCGGACGTTCGCCGCCGAGCGCATCGAACGGCTGTCGGTCTCCGAGGAGACGTTCCGGAAAACGCGCGAGCTGCCCGCGGATCTCTTCGGGTCCTCGATGGGGGTCTTTTCGGCGCCCGCGGAACGCATCGAGGTCGAGTTCGACGCCGCGGTGGCGCCGTTCGTGCGCGGCCGCGTCTGGCACGACTCGCAGCGCCTCACCGAGCATGCCGACGGCCGGATCGGCATGACGCTCGACGTCTCGAACGACTGGGCACTCAGAAGCTGGCTCCTCGGCTTCGGGGCGGGCGTGCGGGTCGTCGCCCCGGCCGCGCTGGCCGAGACGATGGCCCGGGAGCTCGCGCGGGCGCTCGAACGCTATCGATCGGGATGAGCGCCGAGCCGGGCCTGCATGGCTGACGCTGAACCGCCCACCTGCTAGGCTTGCCTTCTGCGAAAGTGGCGGAACTGGCAGACGCGCCGGACTTAGGATCCGGTGGCCGAAAGGCCGTGGGGGTTCGACTCCCCCCTTTCGCACTCCGGCGCATAATGGTCTCGATGAAGATCGAGTTCACCGACGTGTCCGACACGCGGAAGCACCTGGCCGTCGAGGTGCCGCCCGACGTCGTCGATGCCGAGATCGAGCGCGTGGCGAGGACGTACAGCCGGTCGGCCAAGGTGCCGGGATTCCGGCCCGGCAAGGTGCCAGCCCGCGTCGTCCGCCAGCGCTACAAGGACCAGATTCTCTACGACGCGGCGCAGGGGCTGATTCCCCGCGCGGTGGGGGACGCCCTCCGCGAACGCGGCCTGGAGCCGGTGGCCACTCCGGACATCAAGGATGTCGTGATCGAGGAGGGCCGGCCGTTGACCTTCCTCGCGGACTTCGAGACCCTGCCCCCCATCGACCCCGGGACCTACACCGGGCTGACGCTGCGCAAGCCGCCGGCCGTGCTCGAGGTGGGCGCCGTGGATCGCGCCCTGGAACATCTGCAGGCGCGGCACGCGCGGTGGCATACCGTCGAGGATCGACCGGCCGGAATCGGCGACACGTTGATCGTGGATCTCACGCGGACACGTCGCCGACGTCTGGTGACGCTCGTCGGCGAAGCGCCCTCCGAGTCGGCGGCGGAGGACCAGCCGGAGCAGGTGGAGAACGTCCCGATCGAGCTCGGGGCGGCCATCAATCCCCCCGGCGCCGACGATCACCTCGTCGGCGCGTCGGTGGGCGACACCCGGTCGTTCACCTCGCACTACCCGGCCGACTACGAGACGGCGGAGCTGGCGGGCGCGACCATCGACTTCACGATGAAGCTGACGGGCATCCGCCGCCGCGAACTGCTGCCGCTCGACGACGACTTCGCGAAGGAGGTCGGCGGCGACACGGACAGTCTCGAGGCGCTCCGCCAGCGGATCCACGCCGAGTTACAGGAGGGAGCCGAGCACGACGCGGACCACCAGGTCCGGCACGAGCTGCTCCAGCAGCTCGGCGGGCGGCTCCGGACGGCGCCCGACGTGCTGGTCGACCAGGAAATCGACCGCCGGCTGGAGGAGCTCGTGCGCCGGCTGATCGACCAGGGCGTCGACCCGACCCAGACCGACATCAACTGGCAGGAATTCCGCGAGCGTCAGCGGGCCGCGGCGCTCGACACGGTGAAGAGCACGCTGGTCGTGGACGAGATCGCGCGCCGCGAACACATTGAGGTCACCGAGGAGGATGTGGCGGCCGAGGTCGAGAAGTTCGCCGAGCGCTCGGGGCGGACCGCGACGGCGGTGCGGGCCCGGCTCGAGCAGGACGGCGCCCTCGACCGGATCCGGATCGGCATCCGCCGCGAGAAGACGGTGCGCTGGCTGATCGATCAGGCGGCCCTCGTCAGCGGCTGATCCGCCGGCTGCCCCAGGATGGAGCGGCGATTCCCGCCACCACGTCTCGCGATAGGATGGTGACCATGCCCGATTCCCGCTCCCAGCTCATCCCGATGGTCGTCGAGCAGACGAACCGGGGCGAGCGCGCCTACGACATCTTCTCCCGCCTCCTCAAGGACAGCATCATCTTCATCGGGACGCCGATCGATGACGGCATGGCGAACCTGGTCATCGCGCAAATGCTGTTCCTGGAAGCCGAGGACCCGGAGCGCGACATCGTGCTCTACATCAACTCTCCCGGGGGGTCGATTACGGCGGGCCTGGCCGTCTACGACACCATGCAGTTCATCAAGCCCGACGTGGCGACGTACTGCATCGGGCAGGCCGCGTCGATGGCGGCCGTGCTGCTGACCGCGGGCGCGAAGGGCAAGCGGTACACCCTGCCCAACGCGCGCATCCTGATCCACCAGCCCTGGCTGTCCGGCCTGGCGGGGCAGGCGACGGATATCGACATCCACGCCCGGGAAATCCTGCGCATGCGCGAGCGCCTGAATGAAATCCTCGCGCACCACACGGGTCAGCCGCTCAGCCGGATCCAGGAGGACACGGACCGGGACTACATCCTGGGCGCAAGTCAGGCGAAGGAATACGGTATTATTGATGATGTTCTCACCCGCCGGGCCTAGCCGCTCGACTCCTCGCGCTATCGAGCGGCCGATCCGCGCCGATAATGAGAGGAAGCACGAGACGGGCCGATGACCACCAAGAAAGCGGGCGAGAGCGACGTCCTCCGGTGTTCGTTCTGCAACAAGGACCAGAACGACGTCCGCAAGCTCATTGCGGGCCCCACGGTCTTCATCTGCGACGAGTGTGTCGAGGTCTGCAACGACATCATCGCGGACGATAACAAGTTCGACCGCGGGACCAGGCCGGCGCTGCCGATGCCGGTCGAGATCAAGAAGTTCCTCGACGAATATGTGATCGGCCAGGAGCAGACCAAGAAGAAGCTGGCGGTCGCCGTCTACAACCACTACAAGCGGCTGGAAATCCAGAAGCAGTCGCGCGGCCGGCACGACGTCGAGCTGATCAAGTCCAACATTCTCCTGATCGGGCCGACCGGCACCGGCAAGACGCTGCTCGCCCAGACACTGGCGCGCCTCCTCTCGGTGCCCTTCACCATCGTCGACGCGACGACCCTGACCGAGGCGGGGTACGTCGGCGAGGACGTCGAGAACATCATCCTCAAGCTGCTGCAGGCGGCCGGGGGCGACATCGAGAAGGCGCAGCAGGGCATCATCTACATCGACGAAGTCGACAAGATCTGCCGCAAGGACGAGAACCCGTCGATTACGCGGGACGTCTCGGGCGAGGGCGTGCAGCAGGCGCTGCTGAAGATTCTCGAGGGCACGGTGGCCAACGTGCCGCCGCAGGGCGGGCGCAAGCACCCGCACCAGGAGTTCTTCCAGGTCGACACGACGAACATCCTCTTCATCTGCGGCGGGGCCTTCATCGGACTCGACAAGCAGATTGCGCGCCGCATGGACCGCAAGACGATGGGATTCAAGACCGACGTGAAGGCCACGGTGAAGGAATCGGCCTCGCTCGTCGGCCAGGTGGAGCCCGAGGACCTCATCAAGTACGGGCTGATTCCCGAGTTCGTCGGGCGCCTGCCGGTGGTGGGCACGCTGCACGAGCTCGACAACGCCGCGCTCATCCAGATCCTGACGCAGCCGCGCAACGCGATCACGCGGCAGTACCAGCGCCTCTTCGACTACGAGAACGTCAAGCTCCGGTTCACCGAGGACGCCCTCGAGGCGATCGCCGAGGCGGCGCTCCGCCGCAAGATCGGCGCACGGGGCCTCCGCATGATCATCGAAGACATCATGCTGGACCTGATGTACACCCTCCCCGGCCAGAAGAAGATTCGGGAGTGCGTCATCACCCGTGAGGTGGTAGAGTCGAAAGAGAAGCCGATCACCGTCATCGAGAAGGCCGGATGACGCAGCATTGACGATCCGATGATCGGGTCATTGATGATTGGATTGGGGGATTGAGGATGGATCCCGCAGTCCTCAATCAATCGTCAATGGTGAGATCGCCAATCGTCACTGCAGATGTCTAAAGACCCCATGGATCATTACGAAACGCTCCCCGTCGTTCCGCTGCGCGATGTCGTGATTTTCCCGCACATGATGATGCCTTACGTCATCGGGCGGGCGTCGTCCGTGCGGGCGCTCGAACACGCGCTGGCGACCGACAAGAAGATCTTCCAGGCCGCGCAGCACGACGCGGCCACCGACGATCCGCAGCCGGGCGACATCTACACGATGGGCTGCGTGGCCAACATCGTGCAGTCGCTGAAGCTGCCCGACGGCAACATCAAGGTGCTCGTCGAGGGTGTCGAACGGGCGCGCGCGGTGGAGTGGAAGGAAGACAAGGGCTTCTACCGCGTCACGGTGAAACTGCTGCCCAAGAAGGTCGAGGCACCCGGCGACGCCGACGCGCTCATGACCAAGGTCGTCGCCCTCTTCGAGCAGTACATCAAGCTCTCGAACAACCTCCAGTACGACGCCATGGTGGCCGCCGTCCGGGTCGATGACCCGTCGCGGCTGGCCGACACGATTGCCGCCCACCTGCAGGTCGGCGTCGAGGAAAAGCAGAACCTGCTCGAAATCGTCTCGCCCGTGGAACGGCTGTCGCGCATCATCGCCGTGCTCGAGGCCGAGGTGGACAAGCTCCAGGTCGATCGCCGGATCCAGTCGCGCGTCAAGAAGCAGATGGAGAAGGCGCAGAAGGAGTACTACCTCAACGAGAAGATGAAGGCGATCCAGCGCGAACTGGGGCGCAAGGACGAGAAGGGCAACGAGGTCGACGACCTGAAGAAGAAGATCGAACAGTCGCGGATGCCGAAGGAGGTCGAGCGCAAGGCGCTCGACGAACTGAAGCGGCTCGAGGCCATGCCGCCGATGTCGGCCGAGGCCACGGTCTCGCGCAATTACCTCGACTGGCTCGTGGGCGTGCCCTGGGTCAAGAAGACGAAGGAAAGCCGCGACCTCAAGCGCGCCGAGACCATCCTGAACGAGGATCACTTCGGCCTCGAGAAGATCAAGGACCGCATCGTCGAGTTCCTCGCCGTCCGGGTGCTGGTGAAGAAGCCCAAGGCGACGATCCTGACGCTGGCGGGCCCTCCGGGCGTCGGCAAGACGTCGCTCGCCAAGTCCATCGCGCGGGCGATGAACCGGAAGTTCGTGCGCCTGTCGCTCGGCGGCGTGCGCGACGAAGCCGAAATCCGCGGGCATCGCCGCACCTACATCGGCGCCTTCCCCGGCCAGATCATCCAGATGATGAAAAAGGCCGGGACGATGAACCCGGTGTTCCTGCTCGACGAAGTGGACAAGATGTCCATGGACTTCCGCGGCGACCCGTCGGCCGCCCTGCTGGAAGTGCTCGACCCCGAGCAGAACCACACGTTCCTCGACCACTACCTCGACGTCGAGTACGACCTGTCGAACGTGATGTTCATCTGCACGGCCAACGTGCTGCACACCATTCCGCAGGCCCTCCGGGACCGCATGGAGGTGCTGCAACTGGCCGGCTACACCGAGTACGAGAAGGTCGAAATCGCGCGCCGGTTCCTGACGCCGAAGGCCGTCGAGGGGAGCGGACTGTCCGACCAGAACCTCACGATCACCGACGAAGCCTTCCAGACAATCATCCAGCGCTACACGCGCGAGGCGGGCGTCCGCAATCTGGAGCGTGAAATCTCGTCGATCTGCCGCAAGGTGGCGCGCAAGGTCGTCGTCGAGGGCGCCGAGTTCCGCGAGGAGATCACGCCCGAGCGGGTGACCGAGTATCTCGGCGTGCCGCGGTTCCGGCCGTCGATTGCCGAGGAGAAGAACGAGATTGGGATCGCGACCGGCCTCGCCTGGACCGAAGTGGGCGGGGAGATTCTCGTGACCGAGGCCACGCTCATGCCGGGGCGAGGACGCCTCACGCTCACCGGCAAGCTCGGCGACGTCATGCAGGAATCCGCGCAGGCGGCCATGAGCTGGGTGCGTTCGAAGACGAGCGAGCTTGGCATCCCCGGCGACTTCAACCGCCGCACGGACGTACACGTCCACATCCCCGAGGGCGCCATTCCGAAGGACGGTCCGTCGGCCGGCATCACGCTCGCTTCGGCGCTCGTCTCCGCCCTGACGCGGGTGCCCCTCCGGCGCGACGTCGCCATGACGGGCGAGATCACGCTCCGCGGCAAGGTGCTGCCGATCGGCGGCGTCAAGGAGAAGGTCCTGGCCGCGCATCGGGCTGGGCTGCGCAACGTCATCCTGCCGCGCGACAACGAGAAAGACCTCGCCGACATTCCGAAGAACGTGCTCGACGCGATGAACGTGAACCTGGTCGACACGATGGACGAGGTGCTCAAGACGGCGCTGGCCGGACCCATCCCGACCCTGCCGCCGCCCGCCGCCGAGCCTGACCTCGGCGATCAGACGCTCGGGACTAGACACTAATCGGGGGGCGTCGCCCCCCGAACCCCCTACTCGCGCACTCGTGGGGACCCCTCCGCCCCACTCCGTTCGCGAGGCGCACTCGCGCTCCCGCTCGTGCGCTCCGCCGCCCTACACACTCACTCGGGGGGACCCCTGCGCCCCACGCCGTTCGCGAGGCTCACTCGCGCTCGTGCGCTCAGCCACCGTCAACTCACTCCGGCGCGCGCACGGCGCCCAGCGTGAAGCAGACGAGCATCACGCCGACCAGCAGCGTCGGAATCAGGAAGAAGTACAGGAGCGAGATCGCGAGCAACGCGAGACAGGAGAGCGCCTGGATGCGGGCGATGTCCACGAGCCCGGCGCGGTCGCGCAGGCGCCGGGCGGCGGCGAGACCCACGCCGCCAGTCGTGGCCAGCAGCAGCACGTAGACCAGATTGAAGCCGGCGAGCAGATCGCCAAGGGCGCGTTCCGTGCCGTCGGGAAACACGATCAGGAAGCCGGCGGCCGCGCGGAGGCCGTCGGCGTCCGACCCCGCCGGCGCCGGCAGCGGCGCGACGACCAGACCGATCAGATGCAGCAGAGCCGTCCCGAGCGCGACCCAGCAGCCGAAGAGGAAGATCCAGAGCTGACGCGGAGGCATGCGCGGGCGACCTAGGGCTGCCCGGCGCCGGCCGCGGCCGGCAACCGCTCCTCGCGAGCGGCCGCGTGCCAGGCGAACACGGCGGCGACCACCGCCATCTGCTTGACGTCCTCGGGCTGGACGCGATCGGAAACGTCCATGTTCGTGTGGTGCGTCCGCGAGTTGTACTCGTAGCGCTCCTGCACGAACTGGAACGCGGGCACACCGACGCGCTCGAACGACACGTGATCGGTCTGCGACACGGACCGCGGACTCAGCAGGTCGACGCCGAGATCGCGGACCGCGCCGCTCCAGGCCGTGAAGGCCGGGCGGACGGCCGCCCGACCCTGCATCCAGATGCCGCGGATGCGGCCCGTGCCATTGTCGAGATTGAAGTAGACCGTGTGCGCCGCCAGTCCGGGCCGGGGGCTGGCGAGCGTCCCGAGATGCTCGCGGACGTACTGCGCCGACCCGAGCAGCCCGTGCTCCTCCGCGCCCCAGAGGCCGATACGCACCGTGCGGCGCGGCCGGAGCCCCGTGGCCCGGAAGATGCGCAGCACTTCCATCATCGCCGCCACGCCCGCGGCATTGTCCGTGGCCCCCGTCGCGCCGTGCCACGAATCGAAGTGCGCGCCGAGCAACACGATCTCGCCGGCCTTGTCCGTGCCGGGAATCTCGCCGACGATGTTGAAGCCGCGCGGGATGGTCTCGGGCGTCTCGCGCGTCTCGACGAGCAGCTCCACGCGGACCGGGATCTCCCGATCGACCAGCCGCACGAGGCGGTTGTAGTGCTCAACCGCCAGCGTCACCTGCGGCAGAACCGCCACCGAGTCCGCAGGCGACGGACCGCCGTCCTGCACGGTGATCGTCCCGCCATCGACGCGCTGCGTGACCCAGCCGAGGCCGCTGCCCCCTGCCGCGAGATCGCCCTCCGCGCCGCGATCGAAGAGCGCGACGACGCCCTCGTTGCGATAGAACTCGAGCAGGTTGAATCTCGGGGCGGGACTCGTCGCGGCGCCGCTCGCGGGCCCCGCCGCCGGTCCGCCGCGTGGGGCGGCGGCCCCGCCACGACCCGCACCGGCACGTCCCGCTTCCCCACCGCGAGCGGGCCCGCGACCCCGCGCCTCCCCGGCCCCGCGCGCCGGCGCCGGCACGGCGGCCAGGGCTTCGTCACGCCAGCGGCCGGTCTGGTCGTCGTAGCGGAGCACGGTGCCGTCGCCGTGCTCGAGCATGCGCACGTCGCGCGCCGGCTGCGTCAGCACGATCGTGCCCTTCAGCCGGCCGGCGTACTTGCGCGCATCCGCAGCGCTGGCGATCACGGGCCGCACGACGTCGGCCGTCACCAGGCCGCCCGTGCCGGGCGTCCACGCCTGCGGCAGGCCAATCATCGGCATCACGCGCGGCGACGTCATCGTGGCGTGGAACCTCACGAGCGACCAGCCGCGGCCGAAGGCGAATCGCTCTTTCCTGACGTGGGCGACGCCCCAGGACGCGAGGCGCTTCACGGCCCAGTCACCGGCCTCCTCGAACTCGGGCGAGCCGGTGAGCCGCGGGCCGTAGCGGTCGGTCAGCCAGAACACGGTGTCCATCGCCTGCGAGCGGTTCAGGCCTTCGTCGCGGATGCTGGCGACCGCGGCCGCATCCACCTGTTCAGGGACCTGGCGCGCCCCGAGATCGGGGACAGACCCGACCGCGACACTCGCCGTCAACACGGCGCCCACGAGGCGTGCGACGGACATGGACCGCGATCATAGCAGCGTCATTGCCGGACGCTCGAACGGCGGTGTCCGCGGGCGCGTCCGGTTGCGACTATCATTTCGACATGCATCTGCGACCGTTTGGCCGGCTGGGCTGGCCGGTGTCTGAAGTGGGCTACGGCCTGTGGGGTATGGGCGGCTGGTCGGGATCCGACGACGCGGAATCCATCGCGGCGCTCGAGCGGGCGATCGCGCTCGGCTGCACGTTCTTCGACACCGCGCTCGCCTACGGTAACGGCAAGAGCGAACAGCTCTTCAGCCAGGTGCTGGCGCGGCATCGCGCAGACAGCCTCATCGTGGCGACGAAGATCCCCCCGAAGAACCAGCAGTGGCCGGCGCTCGAGCGCTATGCCCTCGACGACGTCTATCCGGCCGACCACATCCGCCGGTCCACCGAGACGAGCCTGAAGAATCTGGGGATCTCCCGCCTCGACGTGCAGCAGTTCCACGTGTGGACGGACGCGTGGGCCGAGGACACCCGCTGGCAGCGCGCGGTCGACGATCTCAAGCGCGAAGGCCTCGTGCGAGCGGTGGGCATCAGCATCAACCGCTGGCAGCCGGCCAACGCGCTGCGCGCGCTCCGGACCGGCCTCATCGACAGCGTCCAGGTCGTCTACAACGTCCTCGACCAGAACCCGGAGGACGAACTCTTCCCCGCGTGCCGCGAGCTGGGCGTCGCGGTCATCGCGCGCGTGCCCTTCGACGAGGGCAGCCTGACAGGCACCCTCACGCGCGACAGCCGCTGGCCGGAGGGCGACTTCAGGAACATCTACTTCGCCCCCGAGTACCTGGGCGAGACCATCGACCGGGTCGAGGCGTTCCGGACCGACGTCCCCGCCGGCATGTCCATGCCCGAGACCGTGCTGCGGTTCATCCTCGCCAACCCCGACGTGACGACCGTGATCCCCGGGATGCGCCGAATCCCCCACGTGGAAGCCAACATGGCGGCCTCGGACGGGCCCCGCCTGAGCCCGGAGGTGGTGGCCCGGTTCCGGCGGCACCGCTGGGACAGGACGCACGTCATTCCCTGACGTATAATTTCTCTTTTGGCCCTGCGATCCGGGGCCGGGAGTGCGCTGTGAAGCCCGGGATTCATCCGAAGTATCAGGAAGTCGAGGTGCGGTGCGCCTGCGGCAATACGTTCAAGACGAAGGCCACCAAGCCGGAACTGCACCTGGAAATCTGCAACATGTGCCACCCCTTCTTCACGGGCCGTCAGAAGCTCATCGACACGGAAGGCCGCGTGGAGCGGTTCACCAAGCGGTTCGGCGCCCAGTCGGCCGAAGCCCGGCGGGCGGCCACCAAGGCCACCCAGGCGACGAAAGCGGCCAAGGCCTCCAAGTCGCGCAAAAGCCCCGCAACCGCCTGACGAGCGCTTTCGCCCGTCAGCCGTCGAATTTCAACGGTCGAGGATCACCGGTCGGGAGCATCTTGCGCCGCAACCGCGCGAGACGCTTCTCGATCTCCTGCTGCTGCCGCCTCGACCCTGCGCCATCCAGCGACTCCGCGTAGCGCCGGGCGGATCGCAAATCCCTGGCGCGGTGCTCGTGATGGATAGCGAGTGCTTCGGCCGCGCGCCGCTGTAACGGCGAACGCCACGCCGCCGTGCGACGCCCCGCGTCCAGAACCGCCTGCCAGGCGGCGGCCGCCTCGGCATGCCGTTTCTGCCGGCTGAGGAGCTCGGCCAGCTGCGCCAGCGCCTGCGGCCGAACCTCCACATCGTCAGCCTCCGCCGCCAGCGCAAAGGCGCGCTCGGCGGCGGCCAGGTCGCCGGCCCGGGCGTAGAGCCGGCCGAGGCCCACCTGCTCGGTGGCCTCGCGGCAGGCGTCCGGTCCCTCCTGGGCGAGCCAGAGCGCGCGGGCCATGACCGCGGCCAGCGAGACGAGGTCGTGGCGGTTGTGCTCGAGCACGCCGGCAATCACCGACGCGTCGCCGGATCGCAGGAAGTGAAAGTAGCGCGCCGGGATCTCGAACCCCGGCACATCGCCGATACGGTGGAACTGCAGCACGCGCCGCTCGATGGCGGCGAGGCTGCAGCCTTCCCATTCGTCGAGTACCGCGCCGGTGCGATCCCGGCGGCTCCACAGCCGGCGCGCGGGCGGCAGCATGTCGAAGTGCGGGAGGTCGGCCGTGGGCGCGTCGGTCCGGTGAAACGCCCAGCGCGTCTCCATGAGCGGGACGTCAAACGTGCGGCCGTTGTAGGTCACGACGAGCGAGGCGTCGTCGAACACACGGGCGAGCGCGGTGAGCATGGGACGTTCGCCGCTCGGGGCCGCCAGGAGGAACTGCCGGACTTCGAATCCCTCGTCGGAGAACCAGCCGCAGCCCACGAGGAACGCGAGGGTGCCGGCGCCTCCGCTGAGGCCCGAGGTCTCGATGTCGAAAAACACGACATGCCGCCACCATTCGGAGCCGCCCGCGAGCGTGGGGTCGAACAGGTGGATCGGCGAGGCGGGAGACGGCGCACACGATCCAATCGACAGCCGGCCGTGCGACCGGTCCGCGGGATAGACGTGGTCGATCACCAGACAGGCGCCGCCGGAATCGAGGCGTGTGGCGCCGAGCGCCGTCGCGACCGATTCGACCGATGTCGAGGCGGAGCCGTCCGGAACGTACGTCAGCTCGCGGATGCCCCCTGCGTCCGCGGGCCCACCCGGCGGCGTGCGTGAGGTCTCGCGCCGGACGATCTCGCGGAGCCGGGAAGTGAGGTCGCGCACGGCGAGGGCTCAGGCGGCCGCCGACGCGGCGGTCAGCAGTTGAAGCAGCCGTGACGCCACGGCTTTCGCGAGCGGTCCCGTCGCGCCCTCCGGGCCCACGCAGGAAGGACATCCAGAGTCGCACGGACAGCCGTCGATCAGCTCGCGGGTCTGGGCGATGAGGGCATCGTGCATGCCGTAGAGGGGCTCGCTGAGGCCGATGCCGCCCGGATAGTTGTCGTACAGGAAGATGACCGGCTCGGCGGCGAGCTCGGACGGCGCCGCGCCTCGGCTCGATCCGCCCACCCGCCCCGCGCCCTCGAGACTGGCGCCATCGACCGAGAGCCCCAGGTCGTGCGTGTCGCACATCAGGAGCAGCGGCGCCACCTGGTGCATGGCATAGGCCAGGCCCAACACCCCATCGCGCCGATCGGCGCTTCCGAAGGGCAGGCTGGCCAGTACGGGCTGCGGCAGCGTCAGCCAGTAGGCCGTCGTGTGCATCTGCTGCTCGGGCAGATCCACCTCGCCCGATCCGACGTTCTCGTTCGTATAGAACTTGATCTTCTTGAAGCCGACCACGCGCGAGACCACGTGCACCTCGCCGTGCGCCGGCGCCGCCAGCCCGGACGTCGGAGGGGTGAGCGTCTGCGAGGCGGACGCCATCACGTCCCTGGGTGGCAGACCGCCGGCGTCCTCTTCCAGTCCCGCGGCCAGCATGCTCGCGTCAGCACCGGGACCGACGGCGGCCTCGCGCGGCTCGAACAGGTCGAGAATCGTCACCTTCGTGTAAGTGATCGCGTCGGTGTAGTAGTCGCACTCGACGTCGCGCACGAACGCCTTGCGCCCGTCGAAATCGAACCGTTCCACCTGGTACAGGCGCCCCTCGACGATGTAGATGGCCTTCTCGTGCAGCGTGGAGGGCCCGCTCGTGAAGTCGGTTTCGCCGATGACCTCCTCGCCGCGAGTGATGTCCACGACGACGAAGTTGTCCGAACTGATGGATCGCAGGCTGACGGCGTCGGCCGGATACGATTCCTGCGTCCACTGCCACTGCCCTTCTGTCTGGTGGACGAAGCCGTCCTCGGCCAGCACCGACAACACCTCCTGGACGTTGATCGTGCCGAAGGTCTCGGTCTCGGTGAATGGCAGCTCGAATGCCGCGCACTTCACGTGGTCCAGCAGAATGTGGAGATTGTCGGGATTGACCAGCGCGTGCTCCGGTGAGCGCTCGAAAAAGAAATCCGGATTGCGGACGATGAACTGATCGAGCGGCGCGCTCGACGCCACGAGGATCGCCGCGGATCGGCCTGACCGGCGGCCCGCGCGGCCCGCGCGCTGCCACGTCCCGGCAATCGTGCCCGGATACCCCGCCATCACGGCCACATCCAGCGCACCGATGTCGATGCCCAGCTCGAGCGCGTTGGTGGAGACGACACACCGCACGCTGCCTGCGCGCAGCCCGCGTTCGATCTCGCGACGGCGCAGCGGCAGGTAGCCGCCGCGGTATCCCCGGACCAGCTCGGGCGCGCCCGGCGGCCCCGCGAACGCCTCCTTCAGATACGTGGTGAGCACTTCGGTGGTCAACCGGCTTTGCGCGAAGACGATGAGCTGCAGGCCGCGCCGGAGAAACTCGGTGGCCACGCGCCGCGTTTCCGCCAGGTACGACCGCCGGATGCCCAGCTCGCGGCTGACGACCGGCGGGTTGACGAACAGGAAGTACTTCTCGCCCCGCGGCGCGCCGCTGCGATCCACCAGCTCGAAGGGCTGCCCCGTGAGCCGTTCGGCCAGCTCGCGCGGATTGGCGATGGTCGCCGATGAGCAGATGAACGTCGGATCCGATCCGTAGTGCCGGCACACGCGGCGCAGCCGGCGCATGATGTTCGACAGATGACTGCCGAACACGCCGCGGTAGGCGTGCAGCTCGTCGATCACGACAAAGCGCAGATTCTCGAACAGCTTGGCCCACCGGGGGTGGTGCGGGAGGATGCCTGAGTGCAGCATGTCGGGATTACTCAGCACCACGTGCGCCCGCGTGCGGATCGCGCGACGTGCGTCCTGCGGCGTATCGCCGTCGTAGGTGAAGACGCCCAGGGCATCGGCGCCCTCACTGGCGACGAGCGCCGCCATCTGGTGCAGCTCCGCAAGCTGGTCCTGCGCCAGCGCCTTCGTGGGAAACAGATACAGAGCCCGCGCGGACGAGTCCTCCAGAATGCGGTGCAGCACCGGGGCGTTGTAACAGAGCGTCTTGCCCGAGGCGGTGGGCGTGACGACCACGACGTTCCGCCCGGCCAGCGCGTGATTGATGGCGTCGGCCTGATGGGTGTAGAGCCGATCGATGCCCCGAACCGCCAGCGCCCGGATGAGCCGGGCGTCCAGCGCCCCCGGAAAGGCCGCGTACGCCGCGTCGAGCGCCGGCAGCTTCCGGACGGAGGTGACGTGCGGATCGAGCGCCGCGACCGATCGGATGGCCGCGCCGGCCCCCGCCTCGGTCCTCGCTAGAGACTCCGACGCGCGAGTGGCTGCCAGCGCCGCCGCCCGCTCCGCCACCTCATACTCGGCCAGAAACGGCGTCAGAGCCGCGCTGAGGGACTGGTCCTTGTCGCCGGCCAGGGCAGGAAGCGAGGCCAAAGTGCGGGGATCGTACCAGTGGACCGAGGGGCGATCAAGAGGCGAATCTCAGAGATTGCTCCTCCCCTGCCCCCCGTCCACGGGCAGGCACGCGCCGGTGATCCAGCTCGCACGGGCGGAGGCCAGAAAGGCGACGACGTCGCCGATTTCCTCGGGGCGGCCGAAACGGCCGAACGGGATCTCGCGGGCGACGAACTCGGCGATGCCGGCGGGGTCAGCCTGCTGGCGCGTCCACCACGACCCACCCTCGAAGAGGATCGATCCGGGCGCAATGCTGTTGACGCGAATGCCGTCCCTCGCGAGCTGCTGCGCCATCGCTTTCGCGAGGCTGATCTCCGCGGCCTTGACGGCGTTGTAGGTCATGCGCCCGCCAGACTCGCGGCCCCAGATCGAGGCAATCATCAGAATCACGCCACCGCCGGCGCGCCGCATGTGGGGCACGGCCAGCCGCGAGAC
>CAZFAT010000195.1:0-8121 GCA_964517075.1 uncultured Solibacteraceae bacterium | reverse complement strand
GATCGCCTTGGCCGCCGCGGCGGCCAGAGCGCTGAACGCCACCCGGTACCGCCCGACCATGTCCGCGACCGCGTCGCGCGGCATCGTCGGCGTGAAGGCGGGGGCGGGCGGAGGCAGCGACGGGGATGGGGGTGTGTCGGGAGTCACGCGCGCCGCGCCTTGCGCGGCCGCTGGCGCCGCGCTCGCCACGAGCACGCCGACGCCGCCAGCCAGCAGGAACGCGAGTCGCCGCACGAGGCTCCGACCGTCGTGGGTGTTCATCGCTGCTGAAAGAAATAGTCGAGCGTCACGGCCGGACTCCATTCGGCGGTGAATCCGGTCGCCGAGAGCGGACGCAGCACGTGGGCGTTCAGCAGCCAGGAGCCGGTCACATTCCATTTGATCCCGGCCACCGCCATCATTCGATGCATCGTCTCGGACGTGCGGCCGATCAGCGTGGTGCTCACCCCGGCCAGGCGCGGGTGCGACACGGTGAAGGCGGCGAGCCCGGGCGCCGAGTAATCCGTCCGCCCGAGCAGTTCTCCGACCAGCGTGAGGCGCGAGGCGGCCGCGAGCGTCACCGCGCCGCCATAGTGCAGGGCATTCGACACCTCACCGAACGAATAGGCGCCATCGGCATGAATGGTCACCCGCGACGTTTCGAGCGATGCCATCACTTGCGGAGCAAGCCGGCGTTCCCCGCTGCCCAGGGAGTTCGTCGTGTTGCCCGTCGGCAGGCGGACCTCGGCGCCGGCTGCAAGCGTCGCCTGGCCGGCCCGGACGAGTTCGTACTTTGCCCGCACCACCACATCGCCGAGACCGGTCGCCGACGCCAGGGCGGTCGCCTGGACGAAGGGCGTGCCCCGATAGGTGTCGATGCGTTCCCCGGCCAGGGTGAGCTCGATGAACGGTACCGCGACGATGAAGTCCAGCCGATCGGTGACGCCGACCTCGCCCGTGAACGTCGCGGTGCGGGCCCTGATGCGCAGCGTCACCGACTGGACGTCGAACGGCGCGGCTTCGTCCGAGACCCGGCTACCCGCCGCGATCAGGCTGCCGTCAGTCAGCGACTGGCCGTGGAGGGCGTCGAACTCCGTCTGACGGAGACCGACCGTCAGTGAGGCGCGCCGCAGACCGGTTGCCCGAGCGCGGCTCGTGAAGAAGGGCCCGAAACTGTCAGTCGGCCGCGCCATCGTGCCGAGGCCGGGGTGCCACTCGAACGCCATGCCGCCAGCCGGCGAGGTCAACGGACGAACGCTGAGATCGGTCCGCAGCGCGTGCGCGAAGGCCTCCGTGGCTGAGAGGTCGGGTGGCAGGCTGGGTACGAAGTCATCCGTGGGAATTGACCGGCCCGACAGCAGGAACGTGAGCGCTTCGGTGACGGTCTGCTGTCCCGCCGCCGGACGCGCGATGCCGATCGATACCAGGCAGAACACGACGCCGAACGCCCGAACAAGGCGCCGACACGTCACAGGGGACCGAGGGTCGAGGGCGCTGCGCAATGCGATCATCCCGATTCAGTCGTCGTCGTCCTGATCGACGCGGAGCGTAAGACCGGCGATCGTCACCGTCCCCGTCCGGTTGTTCCCGGTATTGGGCGCCACCGTCACGTCGACCACGCCGGAGCCGACGCCGCTGGCGCCGGACACAACCGTAATCCATTGAGCGTTGCTCACCGCGGTCCACGCACAACCAGTCGTGGTCGTCACGTCGATCGGCCGGGTCACGCCGTTCTCGCTGACGCGCAGCCGATTCGGCTTGATCGCGAAGCTGCAGGCGCCAGCCTGATTGACGGTGAAGACCTGCCCGCCAATCGACACGGTGCCGGTCCTCGCCGACCCGTTGTTCACGGCCACCTGGATCGTGACGATGACCGGCCCCGCGCCCGTGTGCGCCGACGACACCGTCAGCCAGTTCGCGCTCGTCTGGACACTCCAGGTGCACGTTGCGCCCGTCGTCACGCCAATCGTGACCGTGCCTCCCGAGCCACTCACCGCGACCGACGTGGACGCGAGCACGAATGTGCACGTCCCGGGTGGCGGCGGCGGGGGGGCAGGCCCGGGTGGTGGGGGAACGGGTGCCGGCGGCGGCGGCGGTGGCGACGGAGCCGCCTGCTGGCTCACCGTGATGCGCTGATCGTTGATCACGAGCTCACCCTGACGAGCCTGTTGCGTCGGGTTGGCTGCCACCATGAACGTGACTTGCTGTTCGCCCTGACCGGACGCCGGGGCCACGCTGCTGATCCAGTTCGACGACGGCGTGATGCGCCACGTGCATTCCGGAAGCGCAGAGACGGTCAGTGTGCCGCCGCCTCCGGCCGAAGGGATGGGTTGTTGCGGCAGCGAGGTCGTCACCTGGCAGGACACCGTCGATGGTGCCAGGGAGCCGACGAAGGACTGGTCGCAGGCGACAGCGATCAGCGCCAGAAAGGCCAGCGCAACGGCACGTGCTGGCGAGCCGGCGACAACAGAACGGACACGTGAGGCCGCGAAACAGGTCATTGAGCCAATGCCAGGCCTCCGCGGGGAGCGGCGGAACCGTCGAGATTAGCAACAGCGAGGCCATCGCCACGACCGCCGATGCCCGTGGCGCAGGCGCATTCCCGGCCTCTGTCGCCGGAGGATGGGTAGCCGCCTACCCAGAGAGGCTATTCGCGGGGGAACGTCGGGCGAGGATCTCGACTGCCGCAACGAACGCGGATGTAGTCGGTTTGGACGGTGATGCGCCCGCCGCGTCAGCGCACCGCGAACGCCGCCCGCGGAAAGACGAATCGCCTTGCCCCGTCGTCAATCACGGTGATCTGGCAGCTGTGCAGGCCGGCGTCGAGAGCGCCCGCCGGCACTTCGATGGCGATGGGCATGGCGTTACGACGGCGATCCAGGCCCTTGCGGATCTCGAGGGGCGTCTCGAACACCACGCGATGATCCTGAAAACAACGCAGCCCTGCCCGCACGCTGGCATCACCGGACGCGCTGACCGAGGGATCGTAAACCTCCACCATCAGCCGCAACCGTTGATCCCGACTGACGACGTGCGTGGGGTGCGGGAGCCAGGGCGGTGCAGCCGGGGCGTCGCGCCCCGTGCGGAGGATGACTGCGCTCGCTTCGAGCGGGCGCTGCGCGAGATCGGGTACCAGGAGTGGCGCCTCGTAGGAGCCGAGGCGCCCGCCGAGATTCTCGCGTACCACGACCTTCAGCATGAAGCGGCCCGGTGGGAGGCGCGCGGTGAGCCGATAGACGAGCAGCGAACGGGCGAGCGTGGCGGAGGAGGCGCGCGGTATCTCAGCGGTTTGTCGAATGCGGCTGACCGGACGGCGTGCCTCGTCGCGGATCTCGCCGATCACGTCGATGGGCACGGTGGCGGCATCGGGCGGCGGCGCCACATCCCACCCCGGAATCGCGATCGTGAGCGGGACGGTGTACTCACTGGCCGACACGCGGAACCAGGCGAAGTTCACCGCCAGCGGCAGATCCGTGGACGAGAGCGGCGCGGACAGTTCAGCGGTGAGTTGCGCTTCACGATCGGCACTCGCCGCGTGCTCGAAGTCGAGGTCCGCATAGTACCCCGCGCGCGTCTCGACTCGAAGGCCGGGACGGCCGACGCGCACGTGAATCCGTCGAAACCGGCCGTCGCGCACGGGGTTGGTGCTCTGATAACCGAGCAGGTAGTAGGTCGACAGATCGCCTGCGGCCCGGGTGAACGCCACGCCGAACTCGTTCGTGTCCAGGTACGCGCGGCCGCCGGTGTCCACCGCCAGCGTCATCAGCGATTCCTGCGACCCGGCGAGTTCCGCCATCTGACGCGACACGTCGCCGCCCGAAAACAGGTCCGCGCCGGGAACGGACCCGCGTGTCGCGTCACCGCCCGGCACCAGGGTCTGGAGTCCACCCGTGTCGACCGGGTAAATCGCAACGTTGGCCCGCACGGCCGCGTTGACAGCGGCCCGCATCTCCACGTCGTTGTGCCGGCCGGTGCCATCGAGGCCTCCGCTGAAGTACAGGAGCGCTTTCTTTCGTCCGTAGCGTTCGAGCTGACCGGCCAGCCTCGTGAGGTCTCTCAGCCGCGTATCGTTCGTCAGAACAGCCACGTCATCCGGTGAGGCGGCCAGGATCGTCACGTCATCCTGTCCGGTACCTCGATCACCGTCGATGGGCACGGCGGCGGCCTCGTCCGTCGCAAGCGTCCGGGCGACGGGGCTCTCCACGGCAACCGCCTGGCTGGGAGTGATCTGATCGAGCGCGGCGGCAAGTCGCGCACGATCGGAGGTTGGCTCGGCCAGCCACTCGACGCCAGACCCGAGGGTGGCCACACCCAGCACGACGTCGACCGGCCAGCCGTCCTGCGTGTACCGGCGCGCCGCGGTCAGGGCGCGCTCGAGATCGTCGGCGCCGAGACCCGAGAGATCGAAGGCCAGCACCATGACGCCCCGGGGCTCGATCTGTGGCGACGATCCCGGCCCGCGTGTTGCGCGAGCGGAGGACCGAGCCGGTGCCGATGTCGGCGCGGACGGGCCGGCGTTGAGCGCCTCGAACATGGCCACGCGCTGAGGTGTGCCGTCCTCGAGCACCTCGAAATCCTCGGCGGACAATCCGGACACCACCGATCCGGATCGGTCGCGTACCACGAGATCCACGGTCACCAGCTCGACCGATGTCCGGAGTGTCGTCTGGGCCACGGGCTGTTCCGCAGTGGCCAGGACGAGGCTAGCGGCCAGTGCGATCCCGCCGACGCGCGACGCGCGACAGCCTGTCAGGCCGAAGCGCGAGGCGGGAGGGCCGGCCTTGCCGGAGCGCGCGGCGCACAGGCGGGGCATGTCAGAAACGGACGTGCAGCGACAGCGTCATCGTGCGCATGGGCCGGACGGATGTGACCTGGCCGAACGCCGATGAATTGACCGTGGTGTTGATCGCGCTGTAGTTCACGAGGTTGAGCAGATTACTGGCATCGAGCCTGGCGGTGAGGACGCGCGCGGCGCCGAGGCGCAGGTCCCGCACAATGCTGGCGTTCAGCAGCCGGCTGCCCGGGCCGATGATGGCGTTGCGGCCGGCCGTGCCGAACTGGCCGGGCTCGGGCAGCGCGAAGGCGGCCGTGTTGAAGAAGAGGTCGATCGTCGGGCTGGCGAGCTGCACCGGTTCACCCGTCGCGTCGGGCCGCACGGGGCGGTTGGCGGCCTGTGCGCCTGTGACGCGCGGCGTGAGCGGAGTGCCCGACTGCATCGTGAGCGTCGCCGTGGCGCTCCAGCCTCCCAGCACGGAAGCCCAGACGCCGCGGGTCAGCCAGGGACGGCCGGATCCAAAGGGGAGATCCACACTGACGTCGCCCGACAGTTGATGACGGCGATCGAAACTCGAGAGGCTCCACTCACTGTCGAGATCGGCGTCGTTCTGGGCGATCGCCATGTCGTCTTGCGCGCGGGCGACCGTATAGGTCACGGTCCCGCCTAGGCCGTGCGCCTTGCGCCGCTGCACCCGGAGGGTGAGGCCGTGCATCAGGGAGTGCCCGTCCGACGTCTGCCAGCGGAAGTCGGCCGCATCGGGATCGCGATTGGGTGTGCGAATCAGGTCGAGGCCGAGGCCGCGCTTGCCGGTGTAGCTGACGGTCGCCGTCCACACCGTCCGGAAGGCCCGCGATATCTCGGCGTTCCACGTCTGCACGGTGCCGATCGCGTAGTCGCGCTCGACGCCAAACGTGTTCGCCGCCGCGAGGATCTCGGCGTTCCGGAACGGATCGGCGAGGTCGAGCGGATCGGCCGCGGTGCCTTCGCTGCGCTGACTGGCGGCAAACGGCGGCTGGCCCACGAGCTGCCGGGCGATGCCGCTGTAGGGACCGCTGTTGAAACTGACGCCGTATCCGCCCCGCAGCGTCATGGCGCGCGGGCCTTTCCACGCGGCCGCCAGCCGCGGGGCGAGGTTGTTCGAATCCGCCTGCATCAGCGCCGTCGGGAACACCCCGGTGAACGGACCGACGCCCCCGGAGATGACCGGCGCCACCTCGGTGAAATCCGGTGCGACGTCGAGATTGACCATTTGCCGGTCGGCTTCGACGAAGGGCCAGACCATCTCGTAGCGCAAGCCGAGGGTCAACGTCAGCGCGCTCGACCGGCGCCAGTCGTCCTGCACGTAGAGACTGAGAGCTCGGCCACGAATGTGCACCCGCCCGGGGCCGTATTGCACCGAGGCCTGGTGGGGTAGCCCGAGCAGGAAGTCCGCGAAGTCAAAGCCGGCCCCGCGCGGCACCCGGCTCACGCCGGCGGTGTGGCGGCCCGTGAAGACGAACGTCCCGCGGGCGTTCGGATCCGTCTGGTTGTCGGACCGGTCGAACTGCCCCTCGGCGCCGGAGGCTATCGTGTGCCGGCCGGCGGTCCGGGTCCAGCTATAGCCCGTCACCAGCCGCTGGTCGTGCCGCCGCGTTGGATTCACGTCGCGCGCGCTCGAGTAGGTCGAGAACGACAGCGACGGCACACCCCACGCGAACGGTTCGCGGGCCAGTCCCACAATGCCCGCCTCGCCGGCGACATCCTCGACATGTGCGTACCGGCTTTCCGCGCGCGACAGCGACGTCGAGAGGTTCAGCCGAAGCACGTGCAGGTGCCGGCCGCGTTGCACGTTCAGCGTCACCGGGATGGCCAGCGTCGTCGTCCGACTCGTGCCGCCGAGGGCCGGAAACACGTTGACCTGTTCGGACCGGTTGTGCCGGATCTGCACCTGGGCCACGAGCGACGCCGCGGTGCGCGCGGCCGGTGGCCGGTTCGCCGGCTGCGCCGATTGAACCTGATGCGTGATTCGGATCGTCGTGGCATTCGAGAGCGCGTCGCTGGTGGTGGCGAAGTGGAAGTTCCGGGTGGTGCCGGGCAGGTTCGGCGCCGGTATGAAGCGCAGCAGCGCACGAGCCGCCGGGTGGATCCGTTCCTCGGGGATCCGGCGGTTGGCGAACGGGGCACCGGTCGACGGGTCGATCACCGGCAGGGACACGGACGAGAAATCGCCGGCTCGAATCGCCTCGGTCGGGACGGTGGCGTACTGGTCGAAGAGACTGGTGCCGCGACTACCCGAGTAGGTGAGGGCCATGGTCGTACGGCGGCCGCCTTCGTACACGCCAGGCAGGCGCAGCGGCCCGCTGAGGGACAGCCCGTAGCTCTGTCGTTGATAGGGTCGCCGCTGCTCCGGGCGATCGGGACGAAGCTGGTAGGGCGGGCTGTCGACCGCCGAGCCGTTGAACGCGATGTTCATGCTGCCTTGGTACGTACGCTGCGGCACCGGCGCCTTCGGCACAATCGACGGCCGGGTTGCGGGACGGGTTGAGGCGGCCGCGGCCCTCGCCCCCGCGGTCTTCTCGGCGGCTGCCTCCGCGGCGGTCGGCGGCCTCACCGGCCCGGTCTCGGCGCGCCCGCGGCGACGGTCGGCCCACCAGTCGCGATCGGGCCGCACCATCGCGCCCGGAAATTCCGCCACCGTCTGCGAGGTCACCGCGAAGAACGAGACGGGTACGCCGAGATTCGCGGCGATCTGGGCCAGATCCGTGAGGACCACGGCCGGCGTGGTCTCAACGGCTTCCGTCGATGCCACGCCAGCCGCCGGCATGGCCGGATCGGTCAGGGGCATCGTGAGATCGACGCGCGCGCCGCAGTCGGCACTGGATAGGACCACATCCCGGCTGGTCGCCACAAAGCCCGGCAGCGACGCGATCAGCCTGTAGGGAATGTCGGGAACCAGCGGCAGGTGATAGCTGCCGTCGGTGCGCGTCGACGACAGCACCGGCGCAGACAAGGCCTCGGGGGTCGATGTCGCGCGGAGCGACACGCCCGGCAGTGGATCATCACCGCTGCGGATGGTGCCCGCGACAGCGCACGGCGCCGCGTCGCGCCCCTGCGTGGCGACACGGGCGTCGGCGGTGCCGGGCACGATCGCGAACGCGACCGCAAGTCGCACCGCCGTGAACCACTGTGAACGTGTGCGGGATGCGTGGGAATGGATCGTCGAATGGACGAACGGACGAAGACGAGTCGACTTTCGCATAGCGCCGGCACCGCGGCCGGCTCTCAGATCATACGTCAGGCCCGTTGTCGTACGGCCGTGCGGCGCGACACGGACCCAGCACCGTTTGCGCCATAATCGCCGCCTGCAATGACGCCGAATTCGGCGG
>CAZFAT010000194.1:0-15200 GCA_964517075.1 uncultured Solibacteraceae bacterium | reverse complement strand
GGCGCGAGTTCCAGCGCGAGCGCTTCGGTCAGGGCCTTCACGCCGGCTTTCGCGACGTAGTACGCGAGGAAGCCCGTGTAGCGCGGCCGGCCGCTCGCCGCCACCCAATCGGTGAAGTTGATGATGCGGCCGCCTCCGCCGCGCCGCATCAACGGGACGGCCGCCCTGGCAAAGAGAAACGACCCCTGCAGGTCCACCGAGAGCTGCTTCGTCCACTCGCCATGATCGAGCGCGTCGAACGGCACCGCGCGATAGACCGACGCCATGTTCACCAGCACGTCGAGCCGCGCAAACGTGCGTTCGATCTCGGCAACGACCGCGGCGCCCGCGTCCGGGTCCGACACGTCGGCGCGGATCGCCAGAGCGCGGCGGCCGAGGCGTCGGACCGTCTCGGCGACCTCGTCGGCCTCGGCCTGCGAGCGCTGGTAGGTGACGACGACGTCGGCGCCGCGCGCCGCCAGCGCGGCGGCCACGACCGCTCCGATGCGCTTGGCGCCGGTGAGGAGGGCCACGCGGTCTGTGAGCTTCACCGCTACCCTCGTCCCCGAAGCCGCGCGCGGCCGGCGGCGCGGGACGCCGCCGACTGCGCCCGCAGTCCGTCCAGGGACCAGTCGCCGCCCCCGGCCACGACGAGGCTGATCAGCGCGCCAATGAGGATGAGCGAGAACTCCAGTCCGTGACCGCGGGTCGGGTCGAGCACCCAGTTGAGGAAGAACCCCCAGCGGGCGTGGTCCTTCCAGACGGTGATGACGAGATAGCCGACGACGCCGAGCGCCGCCCAGCGCGTGAGCCAGCCAGCCCCGACGAGCAGGCCGCCCACGAACTGGATGCCGCCCGCCAGGACCGCCATCAGAAACCCCGGGGCGAGCCCCAGGGTGTCGAAATACTCGGCAGTCCGCGACAGGCCGCCGGGGCCGACATTGTCGGCGGCAAAGACGCCAAACAGGATGTGCGCGCCGTGGGCCACGAGCACCACTGCCAGCGTCACGCGGAGCATCAGCAGGCTGAGCGCAGCCATGGCCCGTGATTGTGCCACCAAAATCAATCCGCGCTACGATGGTGCGCATGTCGTCCACGACGTCGATTCGGGTCTCGAGCCGGGTGGGCGGGTTCAGCTACGCGATTCGCAACATCGTGGCCGAGGCCAGAACAGTCGAGGCCTCGGGCCGGCGGGTGCGCTATCTCAACATCGGCGATCCGATTCAAGCGGGATTCACGACGCCGCCCCATCTCATCGCAGCGGTCGAACGCGCCATGCGCGACGGGCACAACGGCTACGTGCCGTCAGCCGGCATCCCCGAAGCCCGCGACGCCGTGGCGGCCGAGTACACGCGGCGCGGCATGCCCGTCGCCGCCGACCGCGTGGTCTTGACTTCCGGCACCTCGGAAGGCATCGAGCTCGCGCTCAGCGCCCTCGTCGATGCGGGCGACGAAGTCCTGGTGCCGACGCCCACGTATCCTCTGTACACCGCGGTGCTCGCGAAGATCGGCGCCCGCGCGGCCTACTACCGCACGGACCCCGCACGCGACTGGCTGCCCGATCTGGACGACGTGAAGCGGCGCCTCACACCCGCCACCCGCGCGCTGGTGATCATCGACCCGAACAACCCCACGGGCGCGGTCTACCCGGAGGCGACGCGCCGTGCGCTCATTGATCTGGCGGAACGCGCGGGCATCCCGATCCTGGCCGACGAAGTCTACAGCGACGTCGCGTTCGCGGGTCCGACGCCGCTGCTGGGCTCGCTCGCGCCCGACGCCGCCATCATCTCGTTCTCGTCACTGTCGAAGGCGTACCTCGCTCCAGGCTGGCGGGCCGGCTGGCTCGCTGTCGGCCGCTCGGAGCGGCTCGACGATGCGCTCGCGGCCATTCGAAAGATGGCCGATGGCCGGCTGTGCAGCCCGGGGCCGATGCAGTACGCCGTCACGGCGGCACTGACCGGTGACCGCAGCCATCAACGCGAGTTCGCCGCGGCATTGCAGGCGCGGGCGACCGTGACGTCCACCCGGCTGAACGCGATACCGGGAATGAGTTGCGTGGCACCGCGCGCGGCGTTCTATGCCATGCCCCAGGTGATGCTGCCGGCAGGCCGGACTGACGAGGACTACGTGCTCGGTCTCCTCAAGGCGACTGGCATTCTCTGCGTTTACGGCGCCGGGTTCGGCATGCCCGCCGAACAGGGGTTCTTCCGCATCGTCTTTCTCGTCGCCCCCGATGTCCTCCACGGGATCTACGACGACATGGCCGACTTCACGGGAACCTTCCTCTCGGCCTGACGCCCGTGCGCGCTGACCCGCTTGGCTTCCTGTCCGAGGCGGTGGCGGAGCTCAACGCTGCGGGGCTCTTCCGCACGCCGCGCGTGCTCGACGGCCCGCAGGAGGCCAGCGCCAGCATCGATCACCGGCCGGTCATCAACCTGTCGTCGAACAATTACCTCGGCCTCGCCGCGCACCCTGCCCTCGTCGCGCGCGCGCTGGACGCCGTCCGGACGCTGGGTGTCGGCTCGGGCTCCGTGCGAACGATTGCCGGAACGATGGCGATCCATCTCGAGCTGGAACGGCGCCTGGCGGCGTTCAAGCGGACCGAGGCCGTGGTCGTCTTTCAGAGCGGCTTCACCGCAAATGCCGGCACCGTGGCGGCCATCCTCACCAAGGACGACGTCGTCATTTCAGACGAGCTGAACCACGCAAGCATCATCGACGGCTGCCGGCTGAGCCGCGCCGCCATCAAGGTCTTTCCTCACAAGGATGTGGACGCGGCGCGCACCATCCTGCGCCTACTGCCCGCCGCCCCGCGCAAGCTCCTCATCACCGACGGCGTCTTCAGCATGGATGGGGATCTCGCGCCGCTGCCGGCCCTGGTGGCGCTGGCCGAGGAATACGGCTGCATCATGATGGTGGACGACGCGCACGCCAGCGGCGTGTTCGGACGCCAGGGGCGCGGAACGATCGATCATTTCGGCGTCCATGGCCGCGTCGACATTCAGGTGGGCACGTTGTCGAAGGCCATCGGCGTGCTCGGCGGCTATGTCGCCGGGTCACGAGCGCTCATCGACTTCCTCAGCCAGCGCGCCCGGCCCTTCCTGTTCTCGACATCCCA
This sequence comes from uncultured Solibacteraceae bacterium, assembly GCA_964517075.1. GTDB lineage: Bacteria > Acidobacteriota > Vicinamibacteria > Vicinamibacterales > SCN-69-37 > CAZFAT01. The sequence goes on along the minus strand of CAZFAT010000194.1, from coordinate 12,103 downwards.
TCCGCCTGCGGTGGCCGCGGCCTGTCTGGCCGCGCTCGACATCCTGGAACAGGACGCCACCATCGTCGATCGGCTGTGGGACAACACGCGGTTCTTCAAGGCAGGCTTGACGTCGCTAGGCTTCAACACGGGCGCCAGCGAGAGCCCCATCACGCCCGTCATCGTCGGCGAGGCCACGACGGCGATGAGGTTCTCCGATCGGCTGTTCGCGGAGGGAGTGTTTGCGCAGGGCATCGGGTATCCCACGGTGGCCCGCGACAAGGCCCGCGTCCGCACGATTGTCACGGCCGCACACTCTCGTGACGAGCTGCAGCGGGCGCTGGACGTGTTCGGCCAGGTCGGCCGTGACATGGCGCTGATCTGACGTGCTGTGCCTGACGTACCAGGCGGGCTCACCGGGTGGCCGCCTCGGCTTGATATGATCCTCCGATGGACACGGTCACGCTCACGATAGATGGACGCACGGTCGCGGTGCAGAAGGGCAAGACCGTGCTCGAGGCCGCGAACCAGCACGGCAGTCCCGTCCCCTACTACTGCTACCACCCCGGCCTTAGCGTCGACGGGTCCTGCCGTGTCTGCATCGTCAAGATCGAGAAGATGGCAAAGCTGCAGACGGCCTGTTCGACCGCGTGCGCCGAGGGCATGGTCGTCACGACCAGCACGGCGGACGTCGTGGCGGCGCGCGCGAGCGTGTTCGAGTTCCTCCTCATCAACCATCCGCTCGACTGCCCTGTCTGCGACAAGGGCGGCGAGTGTCCGCTTCAGGACTTCTCGTACTCGTTCGGCCCCGAGCGCAGCCGGATGGAGTTTCCGCGCCGCGTGTTCGACGGCGAGGGCGTCAAGGCCGACGTGGACTTCGGGCCGACGCTGCTGCTGAACCGGAACCGCTGCATCCTGTGCACGCGCTGCGTCCGGTTCATGCGCGAGGTCGACGGCGACGCGCAGATTGGCATCGTCCAGCGCGGCTACGGCAGCGAGATTGCGACCTTCGAGGAACAGGGCGTCGTGTCCCTGCTCTCGGGCAACTTGATGGATGTCTGCCCGGTCGGGGCGATTACCACGCGGGATTACCGGTTCAAGTCACGCCCGTGGGACAACCCGCAGGCGGTGGACACCATCTGCACGCTCTGCGAAAAGGGTTGCAACACGACGGCGTGGATCAAGGCCAAGCCGGAGTGGGCCAAGGGTGCCAGCCTGGTCCGGATGACGCCACGGCTGAATCCCGAGGTGAACAGTTACTGGATGTGCGACATCGGGCGGTTCGACTATCACTGGGTGGAGGGCGACCGCCGGCTCCGGCAGCCGGCCCTGCGCCGCGGCGGATCGCTCGACGCCATGCCCTGGGCCGACGCGCTGATCGCGGTCAAGGACGCGGTGGACGCCGCCGGCGGGCCGAGCCACGCGTTCTTCTTCATCTCGGCGCACGCCTCGCTCGAGGAGATGTTCGTGCTGCGAGAAATTGCCGGTCAGGCGGGCGGCGTCACCCTCGGCTGGCGGTACCGCGACAAACCTCAGCCGGCCACCACGAAGTTCAGGATTCCCGCAATTGACGCACCCAATGTCCGCGGCGCCCGCGACCTGGGCTTCGACGTGCCGGCCGAAAGCGCGCCAGCCGATCTGTCGCAGCTCCGGCGCGCGGTCGAGGCCGGCGAGGTGAAGCTCCTGTATGTGTACGACGCCGGGCCGGATGGATCGATCGGCGAGACGGACTGGATCGTGTCCGCGCGCCAGGCCGGCCGGATCCAGACGCTGATCGTCCAGGGCGTGCTGCGCACGCCGCTCACCGAGGCCGCGGACATCGTCCTGCCGGGATCCGCCTTCGTGGAGAAGGACGCGACGTACACGAATATGACGGGCCACGTGCAGGCGGCCTCCCGCGTGATCCCGCCGCCGGGAGACGCCGTCGACGACTGGCAGATCCTCTCGAAGCTCGGTGTGGCGTTTGGCGCGCCGGTCAGCTACCACTCCGCGGCCGCCGTGCGGGAGGCGATTGCGCGCGACCTCGCCGCGATTCCTGGCTACGCCGCGCTGCCATCGGCGAGGTTCTCGCGTCCGGTGTCGGCCAAGCAGTGGCTCCAGGCCTCGAATCCTTCCGAGCGCTGGAAGTGGGACTTCATGTTCCAGGATCTGCCACCGGTCAAGTTCGGCGACGATTTCGGGCCCCTGCCCCGCGCCGACGTGATCCCGTTGAAGGAAGCCAAATAGCGGCATGCCCCTCCGGCGATCGGTCCTCCTCGCGCTGATTGCCGCCGTGGCCGCCGGCGGTGGCGTCGCTGCGCAGCAGCCCGCGCCGGTTCAACTGACCCCGCTGGTGGAGACCGGCGCCGCGCCCCCGGGCGGATCGCTGCGCCTGGCGCTCCGGGCGGAGGTCGCGAGCGGCCTCCACCTGCAATCCAACCAGCCGCGCGAACCCGGGCTGATCGCGACAACGCTGTCCTTCGATCCCCCGCCCGGGATCACGGTCTCGGAGGTCGTGTTCCCCCCGTCCACGGATTTTCGGGTCGAGGGGTTCGACCAGCCGCTCGCGGTCTTCGACAATCGCATTCACATCGGAGTCACCGTCCAAGTGGCGGCCGACCGGCCGCTCGGGCCGGTGGTGCTGCCGGGCCGGCTTCGCTATCAGGCCTGCGACGCCGCGGCGTGCTACTTCCCCACGGAGGTGTCGACCAGCTGGACGATTCGGGTGGTGGCGCCCGGTGAACGACTCGCCGCGAACCATCCGGACGTGTTCAAGGGCATTGCGTTCGGCACTGGCGCTCCTCCGCCGGTGCGGCCGGCCGCGAGACGCACGACCACGGTCGCGGCCGCCGATCGGCCCGCGGACGTGCTGGCCAGGCTGGACCGTTTCACCATCCTCGGGACCGGCAGCTACATGAACAGCGCCGACTTCCTCGAGTTCATCGGCAACGCCGAGGCCGGCGTGACGCCGAAGGGCCTGTTCGACGGCCGTGGACCGCTTGTGGTGCTCGGACTCGTGTTCCTCGGCGGGATCGCGCTGAATCTCACGCCCTGTGTGCTGCCGATGATTCCCATCAACCTGGGCATCATTGGCGCCGGCGCCGCCCAGAAGCGCCGCGGGCGCGGATTTCTCCTGGGCGCCACCTACGGCGCCGCCATGGCGCTGGTGTACGGCATCCTCGGCCTGGTCGTTATCCTCACGACGGGCACGTTCGGCACGATCAACGCCTCGCCGTGGTTCAACGCGGGCATTGCCGTGCTGTTCGTGATCCTCGGCCTGGCGATGTTCGACGTCCTCTCGATCGATTTCTCGCGATTCTCGAGTCGGTTCCGCTTCAGTGACGTCAGCCGCGGCACGTTCGTCCTGGCGTTCGGCATGGGCGCCGTCGCAGCGCTTCTCGCGGGGGCCTGCGTCGCCCCGGTCGTGATTCAGGTCATCGTGTTTGCCGGCGATCTGTATGCGGCGGGCGCCTGGCAGGCGCTGGCACTGCCCTTCGTCCTGGGCCTCGGGATGGCGCTGCCCTGGCCGCTGGCCGGGGCCGGGCTGGCCGCGCTGCCCCGGCCCGGTCCCTGGATGGTCCGCGTCAAGCAGGCGCTCGGCGTGTTCATCCTCGCCACCGCCGCCTACTACGGCTATCTGGCGTATGGACTGTTTGCGAATCGCTTCGTCGATCCGAGCGAGGTGTCCGCGAGCGTGAAGGAGAAGATCGCCGAGGGGTGGCACGCCAGCCTGGCGACCGGCCTCGACGAGGCCGAAGGGAATCAGTCGCTGGTCCTCGTCGACGTCTGGGCGAGCTGGTGCAAGAACTGCCTGGTGATGGATCGGACGACGCTCGCTGATCCCGTCGTGATCGATCGACTGGCCGGGTACACGCGCATCAAGGTTCAGGCGGAAGAACCCGATCAGTCTCCGGCAAAGGAACTGCTCGAGCGCGCGGGCGCTGTCGGGCTGCCGGCCTACATCATCCTTCGACCGAAAAGCGCCTCCAGTGGTCCGCCATCCGGCGGCTCCTGACATCCGGATCGGAACATCGTCGCGATCGAGCGCGGAGATCCTCGACGAGGGTCGAAGATCGGATGCTATAGTAGCGACTCATGGAACGAACCATGAGGAATGGCGGCCTCGACCTGCTGTTAGTCCTCACGGTCATCCTCGCACTCGGCACGATCGTCCAGGACTACCGATTCGATTCGTCCATCGCCCGCGAACGCGCGGCGGCGACCGCCATCGATCGTCAACTTGGATCGCTCGACGTCGCGGTCGCTGAAATGGCCGCGGCCGCCACGGGCGCGGTGATCGATCCCACGAACGACGCCTGGAGCCGCCGGGCGGCCGACCTCGCCGCCCGGATCGAAACCACGGTGGGGGATTTGCGCGCCACGTCCACGAATCCCGCCGTGCGGGCCCGGTACGACGCGGCCGTGACGGCGCTAGCCGACGTCCTCACGATCGATCGACGCGCGCGCGACGCCCTGCGCAACAACCAGCGATCGCTCGCAGCCGGCCTCGTGCGCGTGGACAGCCGCGAAGCCGCCGATCGGCTCGCCGGCGAACTGGCGGCCGCACGGGCGGAAGAAGACGCGGCCGTCAGCGTGCGGCTCGCCCGCCTGGCCCGTCTCCGCTTCGGCATGAATGCCATCGCCATCGCCTGGGTGGTTGTCGTCGCGCTGTATGCGGGCCAGCTCGCCAAACGTCCGGCGGGGTCGCCGGCCGCCACGATGGCGCAGATGCTCAGGGATCTGCCGCCGCCGGTCAAACCACCCGCGCCGGCACCCGTCCGCGCGGCGCCGCCGCTGCCGTCACCGCCACTGGCGCCACCTCCCCCGCCCGTCCACCTGGCGGCGGCCGCCGATCTGTGCGTCGACCTGGCCCGGCTGATCGACAGCCGCGACCTTCCGTCGCTGCTCGAACGGACTGCGAAGGTTCTGGAGGCCAAGGGCGTCATCGTCTGGACGGTCGACCGGGCGGGCGCATCGCTGCGGCCCACACTGGCCCATGGCTATTCCGAGAAGGTCCTGGAGCGCCTCGGAACGCTGAGGACGGACGAGGACAACGTGACGTCGCTGGCGTTCCGGTCGGGCTGTACGCAGACGATGAATGGGGCAGCGCCCCAGGCGGCCGGCGCCATCGCGGTTCCGCTGATGACGGCCAGCGGATGTACGGGTGTGCTCGCCGTGGAGGTCCGGGAGGCGAAGCCGGCTGCCGACCTCACCGCGATCACGACGATCCTGGCCGCCCAGTTTTCAACGTTGGTCGGACCAGGCAACGAGTCGTCCGCCGAAGCCGCGCACGCCTGATCGTCCTGCCCGAAGGGCGTCTGCCGGTCCTCGGAACGGGACACAGCAGGCGGGAACGGCCCGCTTCGCCGCCGGTTTCGACGGTGCGCGCGCGGCACGCATCTTGAACTGGGCCTGCGCGGGCCGTCAGGCGTCAGCGGAATGCGTCAACTGACAGGCAGGCGCTGGCATCGCTGCATTCCGTGCTCGTGCCACGACGCTCGGCGGCCCACGCTCTCCCCTCCGCGGATCAGGCCGTCACCCGGACTACGACAATCGTCATGTCATCGTTGGGCGGAAAGCCCGCGCGATGCGTTTCGACGGCGCGTGAGATCGCGGCCACCATGTCTGCCGCTGATTGATCGCGCGTCGCGTGAATCACTTCCATGAGCCTGGCCGCGCCGAACTCCTCGCCCTGGCTGTTCATCGCCTCGGACACGCCGTCGGTGCACAGCACGAGAACGTCGCCGGAGCTGACCGGCAGCGTCACTTCGTCGTAGTTGACCCCGAAGAACGACCCGAGCGGTACGCCGGGCAACTCGATCTGGCGGCATTCCGACGGGGTGCACAGCACGGGATACGGCAGGCCCGAGTTGGCCAGCGTCACCGTCCGTTGTTTGAGATCGAAGACGACATAGCAGAGCGTGCAGTAGTACTCCTCGATCTGCCGCTCCCGCAAAATGGTGTTGATCGAGGTGAGGACGTTCGCGGGGGAACGTTCGTACAGGTGCCGGCGGCGCACCGTGCGGCCGCGCACGAGCTCGCCGGCGAACGCGCTGTAGAGCGCCGCCGGTACGCCCTTGCCGGAGACATCGCCGACGGCCACGATGAGGGCCCGGGACTCGGGCAGCAGAAAGTCGTGGAAGTCCCCGCCCAGCTCGCGGGCGGCGGCGAACGAGGCCGCGACGTCCACGCCCTTCACCCGCTTGGGGGGCTGGGTGGGCAGCAGCGCCGCCTGGACCCGCTTCGCGAAGCGCAGCTCCTTTTCGATGCGGGCTTCGTACGCGGACAGCTCTTCGTAGAGCCGCGCGTTCTCGATGGCCACGGCGGCCTGGTTGGCCAGCAGCGAGAGAATCTCCACGTCGCGCGGGGTGAAGGCGTCCAGCTCGGGACTCTCCAGATCGAAGACCCCGATGGACTTGTCCTTCAGCCGCATCGGGACCACCAGCTCGGAGCGGACGTCGTCGACCACCCGGATGTAGCGGGAATCCTTCGAGACGTCCGGCGCGAGCACCGGCTGACCGTGCAGTGCCGCGTAGCCGACCAGGCCCTCGCCGAGACGGACGTTGGGCAGGGCGACGCGTTCGCCGTACTGGACGGCAATTCTCATCTCGAGCTCCTGCGTGCCCTCGTTCAGCAGGAGGATGCCGAATGTCCGGTAGTCGACGAGCCGGCGGACGAGACTGGCGATATGCGCCAGCAGGTCGTCGAGTTCGCGCACGGCCGTCACGTCGCGGCCGATCTCGGCCAGCGTCAGGAGGATGTCGCGGTCGCTGGCCGGGACGGTGAGCGATGAACCAGGGGGTGCAGGATCGGCCATGGGAAGGCGCCGGGGAATCTCCAATTATACTGACTGCGACCGATGAGCCTGCCCCTGCCCCTCGACTACGCCGCGATCGAACGCATCCTGCCGCATCGCTACCCGTTTCTGCTCGTCGACCGGGTGCGCGATTTCGAGCCGGACCGGCGCATCGTGGGCATCAAGAACGTGTCCCTGAACGAACGGTATCTGTGGCACGGGGCCGACGAGCTGCCGGTGTTGCCACCGACCATCCTCACCGAGGCCATCGCCCAGGTGGGCGCGATTCTGATCCTGGCCAAGCCGGAGAACCGTGAGAAGTTGATCTTCTTCATGGGCATCGAGCGCGTGCGGTACCACCGCGCGGTCCACCCGGGGGACACGGTGGAGATCGAGGCCGTCGTGAAACGTCTGCGCAGCCGGATGGGCGTGCTGAGCGGCGCCGCCCGCGTGGACGGCCGCGTGGTCTGCCACGGGACCATGACGTTTGCGCTGGGCCCGAAGAGCGGCACCGCGGACGGTGGCGGGCCGAACGCCTGAACCGTCAGTCGCTCGTCGGCGGCTTCAGCAGTACCCGATCGAGATGACGGTGATAGGTCGTGAACCGGCCGTCGCTGGTGTCATCCGCCACGTGCCGGCGCACCTGGTGCAGCCGCGCGTCGATTTCATCGGCCGCGGCGAGGATGAACGCTTCGACCGTCATGGGGGCGACCGGGGACCCGCGCTCTTTTGCGCCGTGATGCGAGAGCACGAGGTGTTCGAGTTCCGTGGCCAGCTCGGCGGGAAACGCCGGCAACTGCCGAATCGCGTCGCGCACCATGCGCGCGCCGAGCGCGATGTGGCCGACCAGGTTGCCCTCGAGCGAGTAGTCGATGGCAATTCGGTAGTCGAGTTCCTCGAGCTTGCCGATGTCGTGCAGCAGGGCCCCGGCCACAACGAGGTCGCGTCGCGCCCCATAGGCGTCGGCGAGATAGGTGCCGATGTCCATGATCTTGAGGACGTGCTCCAGCAGGCCACTGCGATAGGCGTGATGAATCTGCCGGGCCGCCGGCCAGACCCGCAGCCGCTCGCCATGCGCCGCCACGATTGACGCCAGGAGTCGCCTGAGGTCGGGATCGGCCACGCCCGCAAGCCGAATCTCGAGCTCCGCCCACATCTCGTCGATCGGCCGTGGCGCGCACGGAATGCACTCTTCCTCGCGGAAACCCAATCGGGCGTCGTCCGGGATCACGCGCCGGATGCGATCGACGATGAGCTCGAGCCGGCGGTTGAAGAGGTTGCCCTTGGCCTGCACCGCCACGAACTCGCCGACCTCGAACTGCGCCTCGGCCATTTCGACGTCCTGAAAGACCTTCGCGTCGATCTCGCCCGACGCGTCCTGCAGCAGCAGAGCCAGATACGGCCCGCCCCGTCCGGTGCGCCGCTCCTTGCGGGCACAGAGAAAGAAGCCGGTGCCGGCCGACGCGGCCTCGACCTCGGCAATACGGGGGAGACGTGCCATGACGAAGGGTGAGTCTAACAGCGGGTGTAAGATTTCGCTCGACGGTGGCTGTCAGCACGTCCAATCGCCGGGACAAACGCGCGAGGCTGTCGCCCGACGCGTTCGAGCAGCTCGTCCACACGCTGCACGAAGGGGTGTACATCGGGCTCATGCGGCTCGACGGTTCCGCCACGCTGGCCGCCAATCCGCATCTCCGCCTGATGTTCGGCTGGGAGCCGACGATCGCCGCGGCCGATGTTCGGCCGCTGGATGCCGAACGGTTTGTGGACGAACAGGCGCGTCACGAACTGATCCAGCAGCTGGCCCGCGACGGCGTGGCCAACGACTATCTGCTCCGCCTGCGCCGCATTGACGGATCGGCCATGTGGGTGGAGCTGACGGCGCGCGCCGAGCCGCTCGCCTCGTCCTCCGCGCTTCGGGTCGAGGCGCTCATGCGCGACGTCACCGAGCGCAAGAAGCTGCAGGACCAGGCGCGCGACCTCTATCACCAGCTGTCACAGGCGGAAAAACTCGCGGCGCTCGGCCAGACCATGTCCGGCGTGGCGCACGAGCTGAACAACCCGCTCGCCACCATCCTCGCCTGCGCGGAACGGCTCGCCGGCCGCCGGCTGGATGAGCTGACACGGCGGGACCTGGACGCGATCCACAACGCCGCCGAACGCGCCGCCCGCATCGTCCGCAACCTGCAGACGTTCGTCCGGAAGCGCCACACCACCCGGACGACGGTGGACATCAACCAGGTCGTCCGTGAGACGCTCGCGCTGCGCGCCTACGAGCAGCGCATCGCCAACGTCGTCATTCTCGAGGCGCTGGCGGCCGGGATCCCGGCCGTGTTCGCGGACCCGCATCAGCTCCAGCAGATCGTGCTGAATCTGGTCATCAACGCCGAACAGGCCATGCTCAGCGCCAACGGCCGCGGGACCCTGATCCTCCGCTCGTGGCAGGATCTCGACCGCGACGCCGTCATGCTCGAGGTGACCGACAACGGACCCGGCGTGCCCGAGGAGGTGCAGCCCAAGATCTTCGACCCGTTCTTCACGACCAAGGCGGTCGGGCAGGGCACGGGCCTCGGGCTGACCGTCGCCTACGCCATTGCGCAGGAGCACGGCGGTCGCATCAGCGTCCAGTCCACGCCCGGACGCGGTGCCTCGTTCCTGCTCGAGTTGCCGGTCAGCGGGTCCACGGTGCGGCTCGCCGACCCGCCTCCCCAGCAGGTCCTGCCGGAGGTGCCGCGGGGCACGCGCGTGCTCGTGATCGAAGACGAAGATGCGCTGGGCGACGCCGTGGCGGCGGCGCTGGGCGACGACGGGTTCACGACGGATCGAGCCGCCGATGGCGCGCAGGCGCTCGAAAAAGTCCGAGCGCACCACTATGACGTCATCATCTGTGACCTGAAGATGCCGCGCGTGGACGGCATCGCGTTCTTCCGCGAGGTCTCCGGCACGATGCCGCACATCAGGCGGCGCATGATTTTTGTGACCGGCGATGTGGCGGGGACGGAGGCGGAACAGTTTCTCGTAGAAAGCGGCTGCCGCTGGGTGCCGAAGCCCTTCCGCCTCCGCGATCTCGTTCGCGCCGCCCGGGAAGCCCTGGGCTGACGCCGCCGTTTACGCCACGGCGCGTCGCGCGTCGTGCATCGGTCGCACCCGCCGCGGCGCCGTCTTGCGTGCCGCCGGTCGCGCCATTCTCGGACGCGTGGCCTTGGCCACGAGCCGCGGGGCCGCCACCGGCTGTGCCGCGGTGAGCAGGCGCCGCAGGCGCAAGATCGCACGGGCATGGAGTTGCGACACACGCGACTCGTTCACGCCAATCTGCTCGCCAATCTGCTTCATCGTGACGTCGCCGAAGTAATACAGCGCCATGATCCGTCGTTCGCGGGTCGGCAGCTGGCTCAGCGCCGACCGGACGCGATCGCGCGTTTCGGTCTGTTCGAAGAGGCGGTCGGGCGCGGGTGGTTCACTCGGCACGAGCACGGCCGGTAGGGTCATGCCGTCCACTGCGTCGAGATTCGCCAGGGGCGACGTGGATTCGATGGTGCTGATGCGAAGGATGGTGCGCTCGAGGCGCGACTCATCGGCGCCCACGCGCTGGGCCAGGTCGGCGAGCGTGGGCTCGGCGCCCAACTCCCGCCGGAGCTCCTCGCGCGCGGTCTCGAGCTCGCGCCGGATGCGGCGCACGCCGCGCGGCCAGGCGTCGCGGCGGAGCGCGTCAATCATCGATCCGCGCACGCGACGTTCGGCAAACGTCTCGAACTTGATGCCGCGCCCCTCGTCGAACCGCGCCGCCGCGTCCATGAGGCCGAGCACCCCGTCCTGCACGAGATCCCCCAGGTCGATCGAGTGCGGCATGGTCGAGGCCATGCGTCGCGCAAGGGACTCCACGAATGGCAGCCCCGCTGCCACCCGCTCCTGTTGAGACGCAACCAAGGGCACCCGCTGCATTCCGTCCTCCGTGACCCCGACCATTCGGGACCGACCTCTAGCGCAACAGCGGTGCCAGGAACCAAGCGAACAAAGGACGAATAACGGTCGCGGAGGGCCGTTGTCATGTAAATGATTGACAAATAGTCACTTACGACAGATGGCCAGACAGTGCAGCGTTGGGAAACCGCGTATCGACGCGTACGCGTGGAGTCAGAAAACTGACAGGCTCGTCAAGATTGTGATTGTGACGGGTCGCTGATTACAGGGATGTGTTCAAGCGCGGACGCCGATCAGCCGGCGGAGATCCTGGATGGTTGAGATGGCGTTGAGCGCGCCGCTCACCACCTGGCTGGCTCGCGCGCGCTGGGTGTCGTCGGTCAGCCGCGTCTCGAGCAGCTCGGCGTTGGCGAGGATCACGCCGAGCTGGTTGTTGAGCCGATGAAAGACGCGGGCGAGCTCCGGGTTCGCCGCGTCCAGCTCGACCCGCACTCCCGGATCGGACTCAGGCGCCACGGCTGAGCCGCTCGGGCCACCGGTCTTCGGGGTCGCGATCGGGAGCGCCGTTGGGCTCGCGCCACAGGGTGTCGGCAAAGATCCGGACTGAGCCGCCGGCGGTCCGCACGTACTGCACCTTGCCGCCCGCGATCCAGTTGTAGATGGTTCGGCGGCTGACGCCGACCAGTTCGCACGCGCGAGGAATTGATACCGTCTTTCGGTCCACCTGCATCACTCCACCCGAGGCCGTGTCACTGCGCGCGGCCATTCGGCTCCGGTTGACTAGCTCGCCCCGGACTATCGGCGGCCGTGGGATGTGACTTTAACGAGGGCGCACCGGCCGCGGCCGAAACCGTGTCAAAATGCCGTCGCCACATGACCGAGGCGCCCCGACACCTCCTCCTCGTCGATGACGAGGCGCCGTTTCGCGAAGTCATGGCCGAACGTCTCGCCGAGCAGGGCTACCGCGTGGAACAGGCCGGGAGCGGCGAAGAGGCGCTGGCCCGGCTCAGCGATTTTGCCTTCGATATCCTCATCACCGACCTGCGATTGCCAGGCGTCGACGGCCGCCAGGTGCTGGACGAGGCGTTCACCCGCTATCCGGACATCATCGCGCTGGTCATCACCGGGTTTGGCACCCTGCGGGAGGCCGTCGAGGTCACACGCCTCGGCGCCGAAGGATTCATCACCAAACCCTTCCCGTTCGAGGAGCTGCTGCACGAACTCGACGCCGCGATCGAGAAGCGCCGGCTGAAGGCCGAGAACGCCTACCTCCGCGCGCAGCTCCACGACCGCTTCCGCATCGAGGGCATCGTCGGCACCACGCCCGTGATGCAGCGGCTCTTCGAGTTGCTGAAGACGGTCGCGGCGACGTCCAGCACGGTGCTGGTGGCGGGCGAAACCGGCACCGGCAAGGAACTCGCGGCGCGC
>CAZFAT010000193.1:0-4321 GCA_964517075.1 uncultured Solibacteraceae bacterium | reverse complement strand
CCGACAACGTCGACGCGCAGATCTTCTTTCTCGCGCGCCTGCCGCGTGCGCTCGCGGCCGCCCTGGTCGGTGGCACGCTCGCCGCCGCGGGCGTGGGGTTTCAGGGGCTGCTGCGCAACCCGCTCGCCACGCCTTACACGCTCGGAGTCTCGGCGGGCGCCTCGCGCGGCGCGATGCTCGCCATCACGATGGGCGCCTCGCTGCCGGTCGTGGGTGTGGCCGGCGCCAGCCTGGCCGGCGCCTTCGCGGCGGTCATCGTGGTCTACGCGCTGGCCAGCGCGCGGCATCGCGGCCTCTCCACCACCGTGCTGCTCCTCGCCGGCGTCACCCTGAACTCATTCTTCTCCGCCCTCATCCTGTTCGTCCAGTACCTGAGCGACTTCGCCGAGACCTATCGGGCCCTTCGCTGGCTGATGGGCGATCTGGACGTGGCCGGCTACGCGCCGCTCGTCACCGCGCTCCCCCTCATCGTCGTTGCGCTCGTCGCCTTCGCCTGGCTGGCGCGGCCGCTCAACCTGCTCAGCCTCGGCGCCGACACCGCCGGCGCGCGCGGGCTGAACGTCACGCAGGCCCAGCGCCTCGCCTTCTTCAGCGGATCACTGGCCACAGGCGCAGCCGTCTCCGTCGGCGGTCCCATCGGCTTTGTCGGCATCATCATCCCGCACTTCGTCCGGCTCCTCGTGGGCGCCGACCACCGGCTGGTGCTGCCGGCATCCATCTTCATCGGCGCGGCCTTTCTCGTCGCCTGCGACGCCCTGGCCCGCACCGTCGTCGCGCCGCTGGAGCTGCCGGTCGGCATCATCACGGCGCTGATTGGGGGCCCGTTCTTTCTGTGGTTGTTGATGAGAAGTCGATAAGGTACGAGGGTAATGCAGGAATGACGGAGCAGGCATGAACGCGCGCCGTGGCTGGCCAGCAGCAGTTCTGACCGTCGTCCTGGCGACTGTCGCCCTGACGGTCGTCGTGCGCCCGCAGGGCGCCCCGCCGCGACGGATCGTGTCGCTCGTGCCGGCCGTCACCGAGATGCTCTTTGCCATGGGCGCGGGAGGGGACGTGGTCGGCGTGTCGAGCTACGACGCGTTTCCACCGGAGGCTGCGGCGCTGCCGAAGGTGGGCGCGCTCATCGATCCGGACTTCGAACGCATTCTCACGTTGCGGCCGGACCTCGTCATCCTCTATGGATCGCAGGACGAACTCGTCGCGCGGCTCGATCGCGTGCACATCCCGGCGTTCCGCTATCGCCACGCGGGACTGGCGGATGTCACCGCCACAGTCCGTGAGGTGGGTGCGCGCATCGGCCGAGCGGAAGCCGCGCAGACGCTCGCACGCGGGATTGAGGCGGACATCGAGGCGATTCGCCGCGCGACCACCGGAGAACGGCGGCCTGCCACGCTCCTGATTTTCGGCCGGGAGGCCGGGACGCTCCGCGGGATCTACGCGAGCGCCGGCGTAGGTTTCCTGCACGACATGCTGATCGTGGCCGGCGGCCGGGACGTGCTTGGCGATGTGGCGCGAGAGAGTCTGCAGATGTCGGTGGAGGCGCTCCTGGCGCGCGCGCCCGAAGTGATTGTCGAAGTGCGCCCATCCGGCGCCTGGACGCCGGAACGGCTCGCGCGGGAACGCGGGATCTGGGCCGGTCTGCCGGCGTTGCCCGCCGTGCGGACCGGCCGCATCCACATCCTGTCCGACGATCGGCTGCTGATCCCCGGGCCACGCGTGGCAACGGCCATTCGGTTGTTGGCCGAGACGCTCCACCCGGCCATCGCGGGCCGGTAGTCCCCGCCGCAGCTATCTGGCGTCGTGCTCCGCGTCCCACGCGCCGGTGCGGGACGACGTCTCGAAGCCGGCGCGCCCGGCGGCCGCCGGCTGCTCCTGCCAGAAGACGTTGGACCCGTTGCCCCCGTGCGTCGTGTGGCGCTTGTACTCCTCACTGAAGCCCGGCAGGTAGTTCGACACGAAGTCCACGAGCTTCGCCGTCCCGATCGCCATGAGGGCCTCGGTGGCGTGCTCCCAGGTCTCCATCAGCTGCCGACCCTTGGGCCCGTTCAGCCGATCGCTCAGTGACGGTCGAGGCCGGGCCGTGTGCTGCTCGGGCGTCCGGGCGTAGTTCACATACCCGAACTCCTCGCGACGGCGATGGGACAACGCGCCCAGCAGAAGCCCCATACCAGCCGCCGCGCCGAGAAACACGCCAGGATGATTCCGATAGTGCACGCGCCAGTCAGCCATGTCCCTGGCTTTGGTCTCGAGCACTTCGAGATTGCGGCCGAGCTCATTACGTTCTTCCATGATTTCCCGCTCTATCTGGCTTGCGTTTTCGCCCACTGGATTGTCTCCTGCACAGACGCCGACGTCTTTGGCGGCGGAAGGTTGACGCGTCTGAACTGTTTCGCTCCGGCGGCGGCCGAGGCGCCGGCCACGACAGCCGCCACGACGCCGACGATCAGCGCGGCCAGTGCGGGCGCGACGATGGTCGACAGCGCATAGACAGCGGCCAGGAGCAGGACGCCGAGGGCGAGGACCCCGAGGAGGGCACCGCCCGCCAGGAGGAACGCTCCGCGCCTGGCCTTGGCCGCTTCGTCACGAAACTCGATCTTGGCCAGCCGGATCTCGGCACGTACGATCTGCTGCACGTTGCCGACGATGTCGCCCAGAATGGCGGAGAGCGGTCGGTCGGCCGCGGTACTCATGGTGTCACCCCCGGCGCAACAGGCGCCCGGCGACAAAGCCGATGGCGACGGCGCCCACGAGAAATGGCACCGGCCGGGCCTTCGCGCCTTCCTGAATGTCCGTCCACATGTCGCGCGCCTGCGTGTCGCGCAGGTAGCGGACCGTCCGATCGAGTCCGTCGGCCGTGCGGTTCGCAAAGTCGCGGACCTTCGGACCGCCGGGCAGGCGCTCTGACGCCGACCGGAGACCCTCGGCGGTGCTGTGCAGATGCTCAGCCGCGGCCGTCCGGCCGGAATCGACGGCGCTGGCCGCCGACTGGCCAATCTTCGACGCGGCCTCTTGGACGCGGCTCTTGACGTCTCCCGGGGACGCGGACGGAGTGCCGGTGCCGGTGCCGTAGGTGGACTGCGAACCCCAATCTGATTCAGCCATCGCCAACTCCTTGTAAAGGACGCGTGCCGGGAAAACGGCACCGCCGGGCAGCACCCTCCACTGTGCAAGAAGCGGTCCGATCTGGGATGACCGGTCCGTGAGAATGGGGCCGATACGGCCTGGCCCGGTGGCGTGACGGAGGGTTAACGTGGGTAGGCTCGCGCACCCGCGGCACGAACTCTCACCCACCTCGCGTGCGACGGCAGCATCTGGCTGTGATTTCATGGTGACCGTGTCCGACATCGTGGTGTGCGTGTCCACAGCCGTCGAAGGCGAGGGGCTGCCCCGGTCCGTGGGACGGACGGGCGTGACGGTCGTGCGGACCGGCGTCGGACCGGTGAACGCGGCATTCGCGCTGACCCGGTGCCTCGCCGGACTGAGCCCGCGCGCGATCATCGCCTGCGGGGTGGGCGGCGCCTATGCGGGGTCGGGCCTGGCGATTGGCGATGTCGTGGCAGCGGAGAGCGAAACCTACGGCGATCTCGGTGCGATGTCGCCCGACGGCTTCCTCGACATGGAGGCCCTCGGCTTCCCCGTGATCGAGCAGACGCCTCCCCTCTTCAACCGGCTGCCGCTCGACCTGTTCCCGGCCACGCGGCGCGTGCCGTTCGTCACCTGTTCGGTCTGTACGGGTACCGACGAGCAGGCGCAGACCATCGTGGCGCGTACCGGAGGCGCGGTCGAATCCATGGAGGGCGCGGCGATCGTGCATGTGGCACGGCTCAGTCAGATTCCCGTCGGGGAGATTCGCGGCATCTCGAACATGGCCGGCCGCCGCGACCGCGCCTCGTGGCGCGTCGCCGAGGCCGCGGCCGCCGCGCGGCGGACCCTGATCGACTGGATCGAGGCCGGTGGATGCTGAGTCTCGCGATTTCGCCCTGCCCGAACGACACGTTCATCTTTGCGTCGATGATCGATCGTTATCGGGCGACGCTCGACGATGTCGAGGCGCTCAACGTCCGGGCTGAACACGGCGAATTCGACCTCACGAAAATCTCCGTCGCGGCCTATCCGCGGATTCGCCAGGAGTACGCGCTGCTGCGCGCCGGCGGCGCCGCCGGCTTCGGTGTGGGCCCGCTCCTGGTCGCGAGGGAACCCGGAGCCGTCAGCGGGCGCGTCGCCATCCCCGGCGATCGGACGACGGCCGCGCGGCTGCTCCGCCTGCTCGGGCGCTTCGACACGGTACCGATGCGCTTCGACGAAATCGAGGCCGCGGTCC
>CAZFAT010000192.1:0-12154 GCA_964517075.1 uncultured Solibacteraceae bacterium | reverse complement strand
CGGATAACAGATAGCGCGGCACGCCGGGCACCGCGAGCACCGTGGGATGGAACTGGACGAACTCGAGATCGCTCACGCGCGCGCCCGCGAGAAAGGCGAGGGCGATGCCGTCGCCCGTCGCGACGTCCGGATTCGTCGTCTCGCGGTAGACCTGCCCGGCGCCTCCTGTTGCCAGCAGGGTCGCGCCCGCGCGCACCTCCTGCAAGGCGCCCTGTGCGTCGAGAAAACGGGCGCCGGCCACGGCGCCCCCCTCGACCACGGCCTGCACCGCCACGGCGTGCGGGATGATGGTCACCGACTGCTGACTGAGGAGCCGTCGGGCCAGCGTGCGCGCGATCTCCCGGCCCGTGGCGTCCTGTGCGTGCAACACCCGGCGGACCGAATGCGCCCCTTCCCGCGCCAGGTCGAGCGAGCCGTCGCCGGCGCGATCGAACGCGGCGCCCCACGCCAAGAGTTCCTCCACGTACCGCGGTCCCTCGCGGACGAGGACGTCGACCGCCGGCGCGTCACACAGGCCGTCGCCGGCGCCCAACGTGTCGGCGGCGTGCTTCTCCGGCGAATCGTCGGGGCCGAGCGCGGCTGCGATTCCGCCCTGCGCATAGCCGGTGCTGCCCGCACGCGGTTCGGACTTGGTGAGGACGAGCACCTGCCCGCGGGGCGCCAGTTCGATCGCGGCCCGCAGGCCGGCAATGCCGCTGCCGATGATGAGGAAATCGGCGGAAACCGGGGCCGTCACTGTGGCCTGCTATCCTAGCAGGCCGGCGACGTGAGCCCGCCCGGCCGCCCCGCCCGTCATGGATCCGATTCGCGTCGACGTCACGCACGACCGTGCGGCCTACCCTGTCCTCATCGCGCCTGGCGTGTCGCGACAACTGACGGGGCTGCTCCACGCACACGGCGTCACGGGCCAGTGTCTTCTCGTGAGCGCACCACCGATCTGGCGCCTGCACGGCGCCCGGTTCCGGCGCCTCCCGGGCGCCGGCCCACGGCCCGCCCTGCTCCCGGACGGCGAACGCGCCAAGACGCTCGGGTCCGTCGATCGGCTGTACGGCGAATGCGTCCGCCGCCGCCTCGATCGCTCCGCCACCATCGTCGCGGTCGGGGGAGGCGTGGTGGGTGACGTCGCGGGGTTCGCCGCGGCGACTTACCTTCGCGGCATCCGGATCGTCCACGTGCCGACCACGCTTCTGGCGCAGGTGGACAGCGCCATTGGCGGCAAGGTCGGCGTCAACCTGCCGGCGGGCAAGAACCTCGTGGGCGCCTTCCATCCGCCGGCGCTCGTCGCCTGCGATCCGCAACTCCTCCGGACGCTGCCTCCTCGTGAGTTCCGGTCCGGCCTGTACGAGGTCGTCAAATACGGCGTCATCTCGTCCCGATCCCTGTTCGGCACGCTCGAGACATCGCTTGGCGCCGTCCTCTCGGGCGATATGGATCTGCTGACGCGCGTGATTGCGGCGTGCGGTCGCATCAAGGCGGGCGTCGTGATGGCCGACGAGCGCGAGGCGGGTCCCCGGCGCGTCCTCAACTTCGGCCACACCATCGGCCACGCCCTGGAGGCGATCACGAAGTACCGCCGGTTTCGACATGGCGAGGCCATTGGCCACGGCATGCTGGCGGCCGCGCATCTCTCGGCTCGCCGCGGGCTCCTGACGTCGGCCGACGAGGAGCGCCTGGCCGGCTTGATTCGAGCCATGGGCGCGCTGCCGCGCGTCGCGGATCTGTCGATCGCGGACGCGCTCGACGTCGTCGCGCGCGACAAGAAGGTGGTGCGCGGCCGGCTGCACTTCGTGCTCGCGCGAGGACTGGGCGCCACCGAGATTGTGACGGACGTCACGACGCGCGATCTCCAGACCGCGATGCGCCATCTCGGCATGAAGGCGTAGCGCCAGGTCATTTCCCCGACACGCCCACCGACGCTAACGCACCTGTCGCCATGCGGGAATCCGGATGACGCCACTCGTCCGTTGCACGGTGACCTGCGCCCCGCTCCGCATGCCGAGACCGTTCAGGGCCAGACCATGCAGGAGGACGATCTCGTTCGTGTCGGCCATGGGGTTGTTGTCGGTTTCCGACGGGTCATCCGCGACCCAGACCACCAGGTACGCCGCGGCGGCGGGCAGGACGCTGCCGGCGGCCGCGTCGAGGGTTCCCGACGCGTAGACGCGCCATGAGGGGTTGTTCAGCCCCCACACCGCCACGGCGTCAGACTCCGCCTGCACCTCCGTCGTGAGCACCATCAGATCCACCGGCGTCCCCCAGGGCGTCGCGGGCGTCGTCGAGGACGCATAAAGGGGCGACCGAACAAGACCGGTCAGCAGGTCCGTCCAGGACGCCACGTTCGCGATGTCAGCCAGCGCGCGCTCGATGGCCGCATCCGCCGCGTAACGGACCTCCCCGGCGGCGCGGTGGTTGTGTGCGAGCGCGGCTTCGGTATCGCCGAGCGTGATCAGCCCGCCGGCAAGCGCCGCGAGCAGCACAGTGACCAGAAGCGCCAGCACGAGCGCCGCGCCGGCATCGCGGGTCAGCGGAGGCGCGCTCACGGCTGGTCCGCCAGGTTGCGGGGCGCAACGTCGAAGGTGATCGACGGCGCGCGGCCCGACCGTGAAGCCGGAAGGGCCGCGGTCGCGGTCACACGAACACGTCGAACTCTCAGGAGGTCCGCGTCGAAGCGCGTGTCGCCTGCGCCGCACCAGGGACCGTCGCCCAGCATCGCTGGTGTCAGGACCGCCAGGCCGTCGGACCCGGCTGGCAGTGTGATCAACGCAGGGTTCGGAACACCGGCCGCGTCGTACAGACAATTGGCCACGCCGGCAGGTGGTGTGGGGAAGCGTGGCGGAGCGAAACTCCCGAAGTACTCGAATGCCGCGTGCGAGAGACCGTCGACCACCGGTTGATCGGTGGCATCGCCATCGCTGAACCTCAATTGCCCCTGCGCGGCGTCGAAATAGTAGCTGCGCAGTTCGACCTCGGCCGCGTGGCTGCCTGCCTGATACCCGTAGGCGCCCAGCAAGCCGCGATGCCGAAGGTCGGCATCCAGCCCCACGGCGCTGATGACGCTGAACACGTCGAAGTGCCCTTGATCGTCGAACAGGACAAGACCGTCTCCGGGCGCCAGACCGCAGGCGGGACGTGTCGCCGGACAGCCGGGCAGCGCGAGCAGTCGGGCCTTCGGCATCGCGAGCGGCGCCGACAGCGCACTCTGGGACCCGGCCGCAGGCACGTACACGAGCGTCATCGCGTCCTGCCGGACCAGACCGGGCGGATCGGAATGGTTGAGTCCGATCAGCCTCGGAATGACCGGCGGCAGATACCGGCCCAGCGGGCCGGCGAGCGTGCCTGTGTCGACGCCCGCGCCGGCGTCGTAGAGCTCCTGCGACAGCACATCGACCACGGTGCGAAGCCGTTGCTGGGCGTCCACGCGGTCGGGCTGCACACGGGCCGCGAGCGTATGTGGATTCGCGAGGCCAATCGCTGCGCCCACGACGACAAGCGTCAGGAGCATCGCGGCGAGCACCTCCACCAGGGAGAAACCACCGTCGTGGGGCGTCCGGTGCTGGAGCGATTTCATCTCGTCACCGCCTCCCCGTGAACGTCACCACCAACGCCTCATTGGTGTGACGCGCGCGCGTACCGCCCGCGGCAGCCACAACCCGGTCGCGAGGCACGGTGCTGACCAGCACCTGGAGCACGCCGACACCAGGCGCTCCGGGCGCAGGCCCGACCATCCAGCGCCGCACATACACGGCCGAGGCCGGCGTCATTGCGGGACGACCCGCGTGGTCCAGCCAGTCCCCGTAGCCGGGCAGACTCGCGCCGAGCGCTCCGCCGCTGGCCGGCACCGTACCCACCAAGGCCGACCTGAGCTCCTCGATCTTCTGGGCCGCGAGTACCGCGGTCGTCGTCTGTTCCTGTGCGCCGGCGGCGACCTGCACGGCGAGGACGATGAGCCCGGCCAGAGCTGACAGCGTGCCGGCGATCAACACCATCGCCACGAGGACCTCCGACAGCGTGAAGCCCTGCTCGTCGTTCACCCGTTGTTGCACATTCCCCTCCTCGCGCCATCACGCGACTGCTCGAATGGAGGCGCCGCTCCGCTCCATTGCAACGGGCGATCCACGCAGGATTCCGAGGCCAGGGACAGGATCGGCGAGGTGAGTTGCAGAAACTGCAATCTCCCGCCGTGGCACGCGTCGCGGTCTTGTTCAGACGTCCGTCCCGTGGCGGAAGGATGTCTCGATCAGTACAAGTTCAAGTACCAGTCGAGCAACCGGTCGCCGAAGAGGGAGGACGCGTACGCGGCCAGCGCGAGAAAGGTGCCGAATGGCAGCCGGCTCTGCAGCGAGCGTTTTTGCACGACGGTCAATAGGAGTCCGATGATGGCCCCCGCCAGGCTCGCGAAGAAGAGCACAACCCACACCTGCCGCCAGCCGAGGAACGCGCCAATCATCGCGAGCATCTTGACGTCACCGAGACCCATGCCGTCGACGCCGGTGGCGCGTTTCCAGCCCCAGCGGACGGCCAGCAGGACGCCCGCGCCCAGCGCGGCGCCGGCGGCACTCTCGAACAGTCCGGGGGGTCCGATGATGCTGAAGGCGAGGCCCAGCACGATGCCGGGGAGGGTGAGGACGTTCGGCAGCCGCTGCGTGTCGAAGTCCGTCCCGAAGAGGACGATCAGGAGGGCGGTCAGGATCAGGCGGCTGGTGAGGAGCACGGGATCGAGCCCGGTGATCAGGCCCTGGAGCACGAACGCCCCGGCGGTCACCAGTTCGACCAGGGGATAGCGCCAGGAGATATGCGTCCGGCAACTGCGGCATCGCCCGGCGAGCAGCACGTAGCTCAGCACGGGAAGGTTGTCGAACCAGCGGATGGGGGCGAGGCACGATGGACAGCGCGAGGCAGGCGAGACGACGGACTCCCCTGCCGGAATCCGGGCGATGCAGACGTTGAGAAAACTGCCGAGCATCAGCCCACCGGCGGCCAGCAGGAGAAGCGCCGGCACGCTCACCGACGTTCCAGGCCTCGCGGCAGCGGCGCCAGCGCCGACTCTGGCGACAGCCGGACCTCGTGGTTCGCCGGGTCGTAAATGAACGGCGTCCGCGTCTGGTCCGCGGGGACGCCGCCGAGCAGCCCGGCCCGGACCAGATCGGTCCACGACTCCGGGTACCGTCCGGTTCCGGTGTGAAAGCGCTCGACCAGGGCCTGCAGAAAATCGATGGCGTCGAGCGTCTGCAGTTGCGCGAGACCTCGTTCGGCCGCCTGGCGCAGGTAGTCCTCATCAGACGTGAGGAGCTCCTGGAGCAGCCGCCGAGCGCCCTGCCGATCTCCGCCGCTCGCCAGGGTGACGCCGGCGAGCGGCCGCAGCCAATCAGGCGCCATCGGCATGGACGCCGCGCGCTCAAACCACGTGGCGGCCTCGCGGTAGTTGCCGGTGTACCAATAGTGAATGAAACCGATGTCGTGCGCGTACTGCCAGCGGTCCGGTCGTGTTTTCAGTCCCTTCTCGAGGAGCGCGATGCCCTGGTCGGTGCGCCCGGGACCGTTGGGCAGGTCCATCGCCAGGAAGACGGCACCAAACCGGTACGCGATGTTGAAGTAGGGGTCGAGCGTCGTGGTCAAATCGAGCAGCGGCTGCAACAGCGCGAAGCGATCCGCCTGTCGCGTGGACTTCCGGTCGCGCCCGTAGTGCTGAATCGTCCGGATCCAGTACACATCGGCCGCGAGGGCATCGAAGGTCAGAAACAGCCGGTCTGCCATCCGTCCTGATCGCAGATACAGCAGCCGTTCGGTCGAGATCGGCAGCGGGCGTGTCGTCTCGCGCGCGCTGAGGACGGTGGCGGCGCCGGCCAGGCAGAGCCCGGCGGCGAGCGAACCGGCGATGACCGGCCGCGCGCGCGTCACAGGAACTCCCGCCGGGAAAAGACGGTTACGGACGCCGCCAGGACGCCGGCGATGTACAGGACCCCATACAGGAGGGTGTAGGCCACGAACCCCGACGGCACCATGAGGCCGTGCACGACCTGGGCCTTGACGTCGAAGGCCGAGAACGCTGGCACCATCCAGCCGATGGTGGCGACCAGCCGCGCCACGGCAGGTGAGACGTCCACGATGTCACCGAACCGCCGGAGGTCGGTGCTGACCAGCCCGGTCACGTAGGCGCCCGTCGTGAAGACGACGGACAGGAGCGCGCTCGACGAAAAGGTCGAAAAGAACAGCGCGACAGCCGTCAGCAGCGCCAGTTCCGCCGCCATCATGACGATCGCGATCAGCAGCCGGGGGTCGACGGCGGGCGCGTCCCAGGCCTGCCGCTGCACGGGCAGCGCCGCCCAGTGAAGATAGGCCAGCACCAGATAGAGGGCGGCGGTCATCGCGACGACGTTCACCAGGAGCGTCAACACCAGGCCGGCGTACTTGCCGACAATGAATTCCCACCGGG
Organism: uncultured Solibacteraceae bacterium; assembly: GCA_964517075.1. GTDB lineage: Bacteria > Acidobacteriota > Vicinamibacteria > Vicinamibacterales > SCN-69-37 > CAZFAT01. The sequence continues at coordinate 5,721 of CAZFAT010000192.1, read as the reverse complement.
GCAGGGGTTTGGCGAGCAGGCTGAAAATGCTGCGTCGATCGATTTCGCGCGCCACGAGGCCCACGCCCACGAACACCGCCATCAGCACGCCGGCCAGCTCGATCGTCGCGAGGCCGAAATCCTTGATGATCTTGACGTCCTCGCCGGCCGTCGTCTGTCCGATGAGGATCGAGGTGGCCACGAGCAGGACCGCGAACGCGGCAATGCCGTAGAGCACCCGATCGCGAACGCTCTCCTTGAAGACGTGCCAGGCCACGAGTCCGATGCGACGCGCTCTCATGACGGCAGGGCCACCCGGTCCCGATCGTCCCGCTCGGCCTGGGCCTTGGCGAGTGCCTCGACGAAGACGTCTTCGAGCGTGGTGCGGGCCGGGGTCACGGACACGAGCGTCGCGCCCGCGGCCGCGAGGTGGGCAATCACGGGCTCGGGACGTACGTCGGGGCCGAGGTCAAGGTTGTAGCGGCCGTCGGCAATCCGCGTCAGTCGCCGGACCATTGGCGCCATGCGGTCCGCCACAGGAGCGGCTAGGCCGGTCACGACGACTTCGGCGCCAGCGCGACCGCCGGCCGTGAGGTCGCTCAGCGCGCCGGCGGCCACGAGCCGGCCCCTCGCGAGAATGCCCACGGCGCTGCAGAGCAGTTCGGCGTCCGAGAGGATGTGCGAACTGAACAGCACGGTGCGCCCCTCGTCGCGCAACGCGAGGATCAGGTGACGCACGTCCCGACGGCCGACGGGATCGAGCCCGGACATCGGTTCGTCGAGGATGATCAGCTCGGGCTCGTTGATCAGGGCCTGGGCGAGCCCGACGCGCTGGACCATCCCCTTCGAGTACTGCCGGAGGGGCCGGCGGCGATCGGCTCCGAGTCCCACCCGGTCGAGGACGTCCGACACACGCCGCCGCCGATCGGGCCCCGCCAGTCCGAACAGTCCGGCAAAGTAGCCGAGCAGCTCCTCGGCCGTCAGATGGTCGTAGAACGTCGGATGCTCGGGTAGGAAGCCCAGCCGCCGCCGGGCGTCCAGATCGCCGGGGGGGCGGCCGAGCAGCTCGGCGCGGCCCGCGGTGGGTCGCAGCAGATCGACCAGGATCTTCAACGTGGTGCTCTTGCCGGCGCCGTTGGGGCCGAGCAGACCAAAGACCCCGCCCACCGGGATCTGGAACGACAGACCGTCCAGCGCGCGCTGCGCGCGCGGGCGCCAGAACCCGGTGAAGAAGTCCTTGGTCAGTTGCTCGCTGCGAACAACAGTGGACATGGGGAGAAGCGCGACGCTACTTCTGCAACTCCAGGCTGATCGCCATCTCGAACTGCACGGGCGTGAGCAGGCTCGGGAGTTGGACGCCGTTGATGTAATAGGTTGGAGTGCTGCGGACGCCGAGCGCCCCGCCGTCGGCGATGTCCCCGCGGATGGCCGGAAGCTTCAGCGCGTACTCGCGGTCGAAATCCGTTACGCCCAGGATCTTCGCGGCGGCAGCCTGCACCTGCGACACGGTCTGGTTCTGGTTCCGGTACAGCCACGCCGCCATCTCGTCGTGCTTGCCGCGGTCCTGGGCCATCCGGGCTGCTGCCGCGGCCGCGCAGGCGGCCTCATGTCCGGGAATCGTCGATGGCGCGTTGAAGTTGCACGAGACGTCCCACGGCCAGTCTTTCGCCACCAGCCGGACGGCACCCGGATGCGACTTCTCGAAGCGGCTCAAGATCGGCTGATACGCGAAATGCGCCTGGGCACACCCGCCGCAGGCAAAGTCGTTGAACTTGACCACGATCACTCGGGCGCCGTTGGCGGGAATCCCGAGATCGATGCGCGGCAGCTTGAACCACCATTGCGCAAACGGACTGTCGGACGCGGCCGCCGGCGTCGTGGCAACCAGCGTGGCGGTACCCGCCGTCGACGCCGTCTCGGCCCCACCCGGCGCGCCGAACGTGCTCTCGCGCGGGAAGAACGCGATCAGCGCGACGACCGCTCCGGTGAAGACCAGTGCCGCCGCCAGGCTCGACGATCGCGAGAGCGCCGATCGGAGATCCCCGGCCACGCGACCGGGCAGGGTGCCAATCGGCACCGCGGACGCCCGGCTGGCGAGCACCAGGATCGCCAGCACGGCGGCGTAGGTCGCCAGGCAGAGCAGGCAGCCGCTCTTCAGCACGATCCAGGAGACGTAGGCGAGATACAGGCTGACGCCGAGGCCGATGACGCCGAGGACCGTCAGATACGCCGCTGCGGCGCTCGGGCGTCCGTCCGTGCGCGCGAATCCGGCCACGAGGCCGGCCAGGCCGAACCAGATAACGCCCCCGACGGCCACCGGCACGCCGCCCACGGCGCCGAAGCGGCTCAGGTAGACCTCCGTGCAATTGAAGGTGGCACCGACGTCACAGGGACTGATGTAGGTGGGGTCGGTCAGCAGCCGGTAGTGCACCCAGATGGAGGCGCCGGACACGGCCAGGCCCACGAGCGCGGACGCGACGAGAAACCAGCGAAGCCGGGGAGTCATGGACGGTTCCCTTGTACCACGAATCACGCGACCCGCAGCCCGGCGGGTCCGAACCTCCCTGAACAGTTCGAGGCTCCCGCCGGCGCGTCCCTTCGTGGACGATCGCCGGCGGAGAGCCCCGAATTAGACGTACAACGGTCGACTACTGAACCGGCGAGTCGCCACCGGCCGTGCTGAACGGCTCGGCCGGCGCCGTGGCCGTGGTGTTCTGCCAGATGGTGTTGCCCGCATTGACACCGAACGACCGCGTGCCGGTCGTCCCCATCGTCTGCGGCTCCGCCGTGGCGTAGTACCCGGAGTTGGTCGCGCGCGCCAGGCAGTCGTTCGGCCCGGCCGCCGCCGCACCCGCGGTCATCGCGAAGTCGTACCCGCTCTTCGCCGGCGTCGCCGACAAGCCGAGGTCGGCCGAGATGAACGCCTCGCTGCCGGCCACGATCGGGGTGCCCAGGATGATGTAAGTGGTCGCGTAGCCGCCATTGCCGCAGCTCGCCGAGTAGGCGACCTGGGACGACCGCGTGACACCCAGCGACGCGATCGCCGACGTCTCATTGCCCGTCATGCGCGCGCGCAGCAACCCCGGCACCGCGATAGCCGCGATGATGCTGATGATCGCCACGACGATCAGCAGCTCGATGAGGGTGAACCCCTGTTCTGTTTTGCCTTTCATGTGCTCTGCTCTCCTACTGTTAGTTAAAGACGCTACCCGCTCTATCGGTGTTAACGCGGTCGGCTGCCGGGGTAGCTGCACCCGCATCCCATCAACTCGCCTGGGACCGCCGGGCCTCTCCATAGCAACCCGGGTGCCACTCGGATGCGACGGGCAGTCGTGGCTATAAGTGCATAAGGATCAATATGTTACAGCATAATTTCGCAACTGTCCATGGCGCCGCTGTCGCTCGGGTCGAGTCGGGCGCTGACAGCGCCCGACCCGGCCACACACTTTTGACAGTCCGTCAGGACAATTGGTTGATCAGCTCGAACAGCGGCAGGTACATCGAAATGACGATGCCGCCGACGATGATGCCGAGGAAGCAGATCAGGGCCGGTTCCAGGATCGTCAGCAGGCCCGCCACCGCCACGTCGACCTCGTCTTCGTAGAACTCCGCGATCTTGGCCAGCATGGTGTCCAGCGCGCCCGTGCTCTCGCCGGCTCCGATCATCTGCGCCACCATCGCCGGGAACACGCCCGTCGCCCGCAGAGGCTGCGCGATCGTCTCGCCCCGCTCGATGCGCCCGCGCACCTGCTTGATCGCGGCCTCGACCACGGCGTTGCCCGAGGTCTTCGCGGTGATGTCCAGACCGTCCAGGATGGGCACGCCCGAGCTGAGCAGCGTCGCCAGGGTGCGGCAGAATCGGGCCACCGCCACTTTCCGAATGATCTTCCCGAGGAGCGGCAGCCGGAGCAGCATGCTGTCAATCCGCATGCGCCCGTCGGGGGTCAGGTAGTAGCGCCGCAGCATGTAGGACCCTAGGAAGAACCCGGCAATCAGGAACGGCATCGCGTAGATGAGCTGCTCGCTCGCCCAGAGCACCATCCGGGTGGGCAACGGCAGCTGCGCGTTCAACCCCTCGAACAGCGACTTGAACGTGGGGACGACCTTCCAGAGGATGACCATGACCACGATGGCGGCGATGCTGAGGACGGCGATGGGATAGATCATCGCCGACCGCACCTGGGAGACCAGCTTCGCCTGCTTCTCGATGAACGTGGCGAGCCGCTTCAGGATGGTGTCGAGGATGCCACCCGCCTCGCCGGCGGCCACCATGTTGGTGTACAGCGCGTCGAAGGCATAGGGTCGCTTCTGCATGGCGTCGGCGAGCGAGGCGCCGGCCTCGACGTCGGCGCGGACGCTGTCGATGGCTTTCGCCAGGCTCTTGTCCGGTTCCTCCTTGGCCAGCAGTTCGAGGCACTGGACCAGCGGCAGTCCGGCGTCGATCATCACGGAAAACTGGCGGGTGAAGATGGCAAGGCTGCGGGGCGTGATCCGCCGGACACGGCCCTCTTTCTTGGCGGCCGGGCCGACCTTCGTGACCAGGATCTGTTCCCGGCGCAGTGCGTCGGTGAGCGCCGAGCTGGACTCGGCGGGGCGCTCGCCCTTGACGATCTGACCCGTGCGCGTACGGCCAATCCAAGCGTATGTCGTCATCGTGCCACTCCCTGCAGGGGCCGCTGGCGTGCGGCCATCTGGGCGGCGCCCGGTCCGGCGCCACGTTCCAGAATCGTGATGAGCTCATCCTTGTTCGACGAGGTCGAGAAGGCGACGTCCCGCGAAATGACGCGCCGCTCCACCAGCCGGGCGAGCGACTGGTTCATGGTCTGCATGCCGAACTTCTCCTGCCCGGCCTGCATCGTCCCGTAGATCTGGTGAATCTTGTCGTCGCGGACGAGGTTGCGGATTGCGGGGGTCGCGATCAGAATCTCCAGCGCGGCCACGCGGCCCTCGCCGCTCGCCTTGGGCACCAGGGCCTGACAGACGATGCCTTCCAGCACCAGCGAGAGCTGCGTCCGAATTTGGGCCTGCTGGTGCGCGGGAAAGGCATCGACGATGCGGGTAATCGTCTGCGCCGCCGAGTTGGTGTGGAGCGTCGCCATGGTGAGATGGCCCGTCTCGGCAAGCTTCAGCGCGGCTTCCATCGTCTCGAGGTCGCGCATTTCGCCGACGAGGACGACGTCGGGGTCCTCGCGGAGGGCGGCGCGGAGCGCGAGCGTGAAGCTCTGGGTGTCGGCGTGCAGCTCGCGCTGGTTGACGAGACTCGTCTTGTGGTGGTGCAGGTACTCGATGGGATCCTCAATCGTGAGGATGTGCGCGGGCTTGGCCTGGTTGATCCGGTCGATCATCGCGGCCAGCGTCGTCGACTTGCCGCTGCCGGTCGGCCCGGTGACGAGCACCAGGCCGCGGGGGCGATCCGCCAGCTCGGCCAGCACGGGCGGCAGCCCGAGCTCCTCGAGGGGACGAATCTTCTCGGGGATGAGCCGGTAGACCGCGCCCACCGCGCCCTTCTGGTTGAAGACGTTGCAGCGGAAGCGGCCCACGCCGCGCAACCCGAACGCGAGGTCCAGTTCCCAGGTCTCCTCGAACTTCCGCTTCTGCGCGTCGGTGAGCACGCTGTAGCAGAGCGACTTGACCACGTCGGGCGTCAGCACGGGCTGATCGAGCCGGCGCAGGTGGCCGTCGACGCGCACCTGTGGCGGTGACCCAATGGACAGGTGCAGGTCCGACCCTTTCAGTTCGAGG
>CAZFAT010000191.1:0-14588 GCA_964517075.1 uncultured Solibacteraceae bacterium | reverse complement strand
TGGCGGCGCAGGATCTCGCTCGATCCCTCTCACCGCATGCCAGAAGGACGTCCTCGCGGTCCTCGCCGCCAACCGCTCCGAGGAGAGCCATTTCGCCGGCATCCTGCTGAACGCTTCTCTCGCGACTTCGGCATCTTCCATGATGTGACGGCGGAGGTCGTGCGCGCCAGCGAGCGTGATGTGGCCAGTCTCCGAGCCGCGCGCTTCAGCGTCGAGACCATGGCGCGTGCGCCGACCGTGCGGACGATCGAGGCGGAGTAGAGGCACGGTCCGTCACTGCCGTCCCCCCTGCCGCCGCAGGGCAAAGGCGAATAGCGAACTGCCGGCGTGCACGGTCACATACTGCGTGCCGTTCACGGCATAGCTCACCGGACCGGCACGAACGTCGCCCCCGAGCGGCCGGTTCCAGAGGAGCTGGCCAGTTCTCGCATCCAGCGCAAAGAAGTACCCATCGGCCAGGTGCACGGGATCCGGTGGTATCTGCGGCCTCGCGCTGCTGACGTATCGCTGCGTGCCGCTGAACAGAAGATCCGTGGCCGTCGTCAAGATGCCGGTGGTGTGACTCGTGCGAGACAACTGGAATTCCCAGTTCAAGTCGCCGGTTCGCGGGTCGACGGCCCTCACCGCTCCGGTGTCGATGCTCGTCAGTCGAGCCGGGATGTAGAAGAGGCCGGTGCGCGGGCTGTAGGAAGGTGGAAACCAGTTCGTGCCGCCTGGCCCTCTGACCGCTTCCCCTTCGTTGAGAGGCACCCTGACAGGCCGCCCGTTGTCGTCAAAACCCTTTATCCAGTTGACCTCGACAAACGGCTTTCCCATGAGCAGCTCGCCGGTCTCGCGATCCAGCACGTACATCAGGCCGTTCTTGTTTGCCCAGAGCATCAGCCGGCGCGGGCGGCCGAGCCAGTCCATGTCGACCAGCACCGGCACCTGGCCCGCATCGACGTCCCGCTCGTCGTTCGGCGTGAACTGATAGTGCCACCTCAATCGGCCCGTATCGGCATCGAGGGCCACGACGGAATCGCTGTAGAGCTTGTCGCCCGTGCCTTGACCTCGGCAGCAGGGATTGCCCGTGCCCCAATAGGTGAGGTTCAGCTCCGCGTCGTAGGCGCCGGTGTTCCAGACGCCGGCGCCTCCCGTCTTCCAGGTCTCACCGAGCCAGGTCTCGTTTCCAGGCTCACCGGGCGCAGGAATCGTGTGGAATCGCCAGACTTCCTTTCCGATCGAGGCATCAAAGGCTGCGATGAACCCACGAATCGCGCCGCCGTCCCCGCCGGCCGTTCCGACGATGACCTTGTTCTTCACCACAAGCGGCGCATGGGTGATCGAGTAGCAGTACGCGCGGAGCCCCTCTGGGGGCCGTGCTGGGCATTCTGGACATCGTTCGACGTTGGCGCGACACGCCGGATCGTCGAGGTTCGCGACCTCCGTATTCCAAACGAGTTCACCGGTCGAGGCCCGGAACGCGAGCAGCCGCGCGTCCAGCGTGCCCATGAAGAGCGTGTCGCCCAGGATCGCGAGACCGCGATTCACCCGACCGCAGCAGAACTGGTGTTCCAACGCGATGGCGTGGCGATAGGTCCAGCGGATGCGGCCGGTGGTCGCATCGAGTGCGATCACGTCGTTCGGCGGTTGAACCGTGAACACCAGGCCATCCGCGACCAACGGCGTCGCCTCGAACTTGTGCTCCGGCGGCCCGGGGTCAGACCCTTGCCCCCACTGATACTGGCGTCCTTGCCAGATCCAGGCGATCTCCAGATCGCGGACGTTCTCCGGCGTGATTTGCGTGAGCAAGCTGTGACGACGGCCGAGGACGGTCCCGGAATACGTCAGCCAGTTCTCGGGTTCGCGATCGGCGTCTAGGATTCGCTCGAAGGTAACGGGGCGAATGGACAGGGGCGGCGCGGCGGGCGTGCCCTGCGCCTGGGCCGCTGCTGCGGCCGCCGCCTCGGTCGTGGCGCCCGGGTTGTGTGTCTCGATCCAGTCGACGTAGGTGAGATCGCGGCCGTCGGGCGACACGCTGCCAAAGGCGACGCCGGGCCCGGTCCAGACGGCGCGATCGCCGCGAGCGGGAGCGGACTGTGAGGGCGGCTCCGCCCACGCGTCGAGGCCGACGGCCGGCCGCAGGCCTCCCGCCTCAGTTCCGAACCAAGCCAGCGCGACAAGTACGCCCGCGATGAGCGGTACTCGAATCAAGGGGAGCCCCGGGTGCCGCGAAGCATAGCACGGCTGAAACGCCCTTCCGTCGACGCGTATCATTGCCTCATGGACTTTCAGTTCACCGCCGTCTTTCGCCAGGTGCCCGAGGGGTATATCGGTTTTGTTGAGGAATTGACCGGCGCCAACACCCAGGGCGCCACGTTGGAGGAAGCGCGCGCGAATCTCCAGGAAGCCGTCGCGATGATCCTGGAGGCCAACCGAGAGCTGGCACAGCAGGCGACCGGAGAGGCACAGGTCATCCGTGAGCCCCTCAAGGTCACGGCGTGAAGCGCCGCGCGCTCGTGCAACACCTGGAGCAGCACGGGTGTCGGCTGTTCCGGGAGGGCGGTAGGCATTCCGTTTTCGTCAGCGCCGCCGGCAGAACCTCCAGCGTTCCTCGACACAACGAAATCAACGACGACCTCGCGAAGAAGATCTGCAAGGACCTGGGTATCCCGTCGCCGTAGCGCGCCGGTCACCGCCGGGGCAGGAAATTCTCGAACGCCCACACCTCGTCGACGCTCGTGCCCACCTGAAACGCGAGAGACCGGCCATCCGGTGACAGCGCGAACCCGTCGTCCGAGGGCACCATGGCGCCAGTCGTCCACACGCTGGTGTCGATGTCGAGCTTCCGCGGCACGCCGGCGGTCACCGGCACCAGCCACAGTTCGCGCGTCAGCGGAGTGAACGTGCCGTCCGTCGCCCGGCCGCTGTCCTTCTCGACGATCACGGCCCGGCCATCGGGCGTCCAGACGCACCGGCCGATCGTCTCTCCCGCACCAGCGCGGAAGAGCTCGCGCGGCTCGCCGCCCCGCAGCGCCACGAGCAGCAGCTCGGACGTCCCTTGCGGCGACTGCTGGCGGATGGTCACGTATTCAGCGCCCGGAGAGGTCGAGTTGATGGTCTGCCTGTCTGCGCCCGCCGGCGCCGGACGGATCTCGCGCTCCGACCCGGACACGATGTCGCGTTCGACAATTACGTGGTTGCGAATGAAGTAGTCCCTCGTGCTCTCGGCCGGCCACTCCGCAGCGGCGAGGTTCTGGCCGGCGGCAAGGCGCGTCACGCGGCCCGACTCCGTGTCGATCCGAAAGGCGCCGCTGCGACCCTCGAGGTCGTAGCCTCGGGCCAGGAGCGCACGTCCATCGCGGGACCACCTGAGATCGCTCGCGTAGCTGACCGTCCGGATGGTCTTCACCTCGCCGGTGGCCACGGATCGGATCGCGATGCACACGCCGTCGTGGCAGGTGTAGGCGAGGGAGCGGCCGTCGGGTGACCACACAGGATTGCGAGCACCGCCGACGGGACCCTGCGCGAAGCTCCTGGCGGGCCCCACCAGGCGACCGGCCTCGAGGTCGATCGGCGCGATGACGACATCACGGCTCGACACGCGCTTGTGTACGTAGAGCGCGCCACTCGCCGTGACGCCAAGCGATCGAGTCCGCCCTTCGTAGCTCTTGCCGATGTTCGACCGGAGCAACCGGGCGTCACCGCTTGGATTGCCGTCGGCAACCCGTTGTCCCCACAGGTCCCATGAGCCGGTCCGATCGCTGGCGAACAGCAGCCACCGGCCGTCAGGCGACCAGCCGAGCACGTTGTCGTCGTCCCCGCGCGCAACGACGACCCGTTCGCGCGTCCCGTCGATGGCAATGACGAAGACGTCGCGCTGGGCGCTGCCCGCGCGACCGGGCGCGTCGTAGGCGAGATAGCGGCTGTCTGGTGAGAAGAAGATGTTCGGCGGCACATCCCATCCGAGTGACTTCAGCACGTGAAGCGAACCGTCCGGCACGGCCATCAGCGCGATCAGACCCGCACCGGTCGTGGTCCTCACCGACAGCGCCACCCACCGGCCGTCGGGCGACCAGTCGAGCGCCGTGGGATTCCTCGGAAAGTCGTCGCGGTCCGGCCGAAGCGTCAGTGTGGGCTGGAGGGTTCCGGATGGAGGGAACGGCGCGATGCGGATCTCCATCCGCCGGCCCGTCGCCTGTTCCGACCACTCGTAGAGAATCTGACGGCCGTCTCTCGAGAACGTCGAGCGTCCCGCATAGGCAGTGGGAGTCAGCGACGCCGTCAGCGGCCGGTCCTCGTTCGTCCGCACGTCGTGCGCGACGAGTCCGCCACCATTCCGATCGCGGCCGGTCACGACGCGCCCGTCTGGCGACACGCGGCCGAAGGCCGAGATGGTCAGGCTCGGGCCAGTCCACACCATCCGGTCACCGGCGGCCGCGACGCCGCCCGCCGGCGGTGCCGGCCAGCCGCGCGCCGCCAGCCGTGCGCGCGCCGTGTCGGACTCGCTGGAGGCGGAGAAGTCGCGCACGAGCCGCTCGTACTGCCCGCGCGCATCCAGACGTCCCGCGCGTTCGTACGCTTGCGCCAGCGCGAGCACCGCCCGCGGCGCCAGGTCCGGCGCGTCTCCCGCCTCGCGCACGGCCCGCTCGTACAGGACGATCGCGCCCGCGAGATCGTGCCGGATCGTCTCCTGGACGATGGCCGCCTGCAGCGTCACGGCCGCGTCACGCGCGCTCTGCGCGCCGCCGATCGCGGCCCAGACGACAACTCCCGCGGTGACGACCATCAGTAGCTGCCTCATACGTCCCTCCGAGGCGCAGGGTAGACCCCGGACGTGTGGCGGTTGCCGACCGTCCGTCAGGTTCCGGTCCCGCCGCCGTCTGGATTCTCGAATCGGTACCCGAGCCCTCTCGCGCTCAGCAGATACCTCGGGGCCGCGGGCTCCGGCTCCAGCTTGCGTCGCAGGTTCATCACGTGGTTGTCGACGACGCGGTCGCTGATGGCCACGCCGGGTCCCCACGCCGCATCGACAATCTGGGATCGCGTGAGCAGCCGGCCGTCGGCGCGGACGAGCGCCCGCAGGACCTTGAGCTCGAGCGGCGTCAGATCGACGGCCGCGCCGTCGCGCCGGGCCAGGCCGCGATCGAAGTCGACCTCCACCTTCCCGACGCGGCAGACGCCTGGGTCCTCTTCACGCGTCCGCCGGAGCATCGCCGCGATGCGCGCGCGCAGCTCCAGCGGGCTGAACGGCTTGGTGACGTAGTCGTCGGCGCCCAGCTCGAATCCCAGGACCTTCTCCGCATCCTGCGTCCGGGCCGACAACACGATGATCGGCGTCCGCACGCCCGCGCGGCGCAGTTCGCGGCACACCGCGAACCCGTCCTTGCGCGGCAGCATGAGGTCGAGTAGCACGAGGTCGAAGGATGCGCCCATCGCGCGCTCCACGGCCGACTGGCCGTCGGCGACGACGTCCACCTCGTAGCCCTCGAGCGCCAGATCGTTCCTGAGCCCGACGGCCAGCGCCGGGTCGTCTTCGACGATGAGGATGCGGCTCATTGCTATTCAGTGCGGCGGGGCCCCACCCCCGCCGCTACGCGCTTCGGCCCGGCTCCGCGGCACGGCCTCGCGGCAAGGTGATCGTGAACGTGCTGCCTCGGCCCGGCTCGCTCGCGACCGTCACGTCTCCGCCGTGCGCTTGCGCGATGAGTCGGGTCAGCGCCAGGCCGAGTCCGGTGCCGCTGATGTGATGGGCGCGTGCGGCCTCGCCGCGGACGAACCGGTCGAAGATGCGCGCCTGCTCGCGGCGTGGGATGCCCACCCCCTCGTCTCGCACGGTCAACGCGACACCACGCGGATCGGCCGCCAGGCCCACCCGCACGGCGCCGCCCGCGGGCGAGTACTTCACGGCGTTCTCGAGGAGATTCCACACGGCGCAGCGCAGCGCCTCCTCATCGGCCTCGACGACCGCCGCCTCCGGCCCCATCTCGCCATCCACGCAGTGGCGGGGTGTGGGACGAGCCGTCCGGAATTCCTCGACCCACACGGGAAGGCGCCTCGCCAGATCGAGCGGCGCGCGCTGCAGGTCCGCCTGCCCCGAGTCGAGGCGGCCGAACGTGAGCAAGCCCTCCACCAGGCGCCGCAGCCGGCCGCTCTCGGCGTGCAGCAGGTCGTAGTAGACCTGCCGCTCCGCGTCGTTCGCTACGCGGCCGAGCTTGAGCAGCTCGGACAACTGATAGAGGGTGGACAGCGGCGTCCGGAATTCGTGCGAGATCCCCGCGACGAAATCCGACTGCAGTCGGCGGGCGGCCAGCTCGCGCGCCAGCGCGCGTCCGATCATCCACCCGCTGGCGAGCACCATGACGACGAGCAGGCCGAGGCCGGCGACGAACGGCCACCGCGGAGCCGGTCCGCCGTCGGGATCGGGCGCCGGGACGATCCGTATCGTCCACGGCAAGCCGGCGGCGACGCGTACGACCGGGCGCGAAGCGGCCGCCGCACCTGCGTCAGCCGGCGGCGCTGGCGCGCCCGGCGACGTCAGGACGAGGTGGGCGCGGCGATCGTGCAGGACCGGCCGGATCGGCCCCTCGACTTCACGGTCCACGAACGTGCCATCGGCCACGAGTGCGACGTGTTCGTTGTCGAACTGGCGCCAGACGACCAACGCCGGTCCTGCAGCCGTCTCCACGACGTCGCGGCCGTCGGCGAGTTGCCGGCCGGCGTTGTGCCATCGGTCGCGAATCCAGGCTGCCGCCTCGGCCCGAGCGAGCGCGGCGTGGCGAGCCGCGCCGGCCTCCGCCGTGCCGGTGCGATCGGCCTCGCCCGCCAGCCACTGATAAGCGCCGTACTCAAGCGGCCAGCGGGCCGCGTCCAGATCCCGTCCCAGCGCCTCCTGCTCGAGATCGGCCGCGGCTTCGTCGCCAGCTCGCTCGAACACCCACAGACGCCCGACGCGGGCCGCGAGAGCGGCCGGCATGTTCGCGACGGGGGTGCGCCCGAGCGCTGCCAAATCGTCATAGACCTCGAGCGCGCGCACCATGCGCCCCGCCCCGACCTCTGCCGCGGCGCGATCGACCAGCGCCAGAGCCGCGGGATCGGATGTGCCGTTCACCAGCGGATCGGGCCAGTACGCCAGCCCGTCGTCGGGAAACACGCGCACCTGCTCGGCGGCGCAGCGGACCACGACGGCGCCGGCGGGCAGCTCAGGCGGGGGAGTCGGCGACAGATCGCGCCAGTGGGTGAGGCTGTCGTGCAGACTCTGGACGCGGGTGAGCAGATGGGCGGCGGCGAGGTCGGCCGTGGCCGCCGTCTGCTCGGTCCGGCGCCGCGCGGCGAGTTCTCGCTGCTGGTCGACGAGCGTCCAGACGAGCCAGCCGAGCGCGGACGCGAGCACCAGCATCCCGCCCACGAACGCCACCTGGAACCGGCGGGGCGTCTGGAAGCCTCCAGTCATCGCCGGCGGCGATCATAGAGGAGTCAGGCGCATCTGCGACGTCGGAGAACGGTGGGGTGAGTGTCTGGTTTCGGTCAGGTGGCCGGCGCGGGGGCCTGGAGCCTACGCCACCCACAGCTCCGACAGGACTTCCGCCTGCTCGAGCACCGTGTCTCGGATCCCCGGTGTGCTGGGCGGCGCCAGGATCTGATAAGGCCGGCCTCTCTGTCTCCTCTACCCCGGAAAGAACGACGGCAACGCGACGTCGCGCATGGTGCGCAGGCCTGGCTGCGCCTGCAAGACTTTGGGGATGGAATTGACGACGATCGACGCAGTTGCGATGTCGCCGTGGACGCCGCCGGCCAGCTTCATCGAGAGCGGGGGATCGCCGAACACGCGCACCGCGTCGTACGCCTCCGGCGCACCCAGATACGCTTCCATGTGCAGCTTGATGACCGGCTGCCCGCGGCGATATCCCACACCATCCTGAGTCAGGCCGCACACACGGCCGGCCGCGACCGAGACCACGTCGCTCGAGACAGCCTGGTCGGCCATCTTCGGATGCACGTCGTCCGTCACGCGATCGAGTTTCCAGCCGAGCGCGTCGGCAATCATCGTGATGGACTCGGCCAACCCGACGTGCCGCACGGTCTGATCCTTCACCCGCGCCATGAACTCCTCGCGGGTCAGGCCGGCGCCGATCTTCAACTGGAACGGCAGCCGCCGGACGCGAGCATCCTGCACGCGATCGATCTCGATCGCCGTCACGCGCTGGCACACCGCGGTCAGGGCGAGCGGCAGCGCGTCCATGAGGAATCCCGGATTGACGCCTGTCCCGAGCACGGCCACGCGGCTGCGCTTGGCCAGCGCGTCGATGCGGCGGGCGGCCGCCGCGTTGCTCTTGACCGGATACACCAGTTCCTCGGTCGTCGAGACAATGGGCACCTTGAGCTTCAGCACCGCTTCGAACTCAGGAACCACCTTCTTCAACGACGAACTGGTGCACAGCACGGCGATGTCGGGACGGACAGCCTTGATGGTCTTCGCCAGGTCGTCAGTGACCTTCACCCGCAGCTTCCGGCCGACGTCACACACCTCGCCCAGATCCCGGCCGGCCTTGGCGGGATCGACGTCGACAGCACCGACGATCGTAAAACCGCGACGGGCAGCCACCTGGCGGACGACGCCAGCGCCGATGGGCCCGATACCGACATGCAGGACTTTGATAGGCACGCGCACTCCAGGCCGACAATTCTAGTCGGGGAAATCGGGTTCCATGTAGGATTGCCGTCCATGCGGTCTCTGCGGGGCCTGTGGGCTGCCCTGGTGATGCTCACGCTCTCCCAGGGAGTGGTCGCCAGGCAGGAGGCGCCCCGCCGCTCTCCCCGCAATGCCAGCTACACGCTCGAGGCCACGCTCGACCCCGTCAACCGGCTGATCCTGGGACGCGGCCGGCTGACCTGGCGCAACATCGCCAACGTGCCGGCCACCGAGCTGCGCTTCCACATGTACTGGAATGCGTGGCGGCACCCGTCGTCATCCTGGCTGCGCGAGCAGGCGCTCGGCCGCGACCGGACGCTTGCCGGGCGGCCCGACGAGGACCGCGCATCGATCGATCTCACCTCGCTGGCGATCGCCGGGGCCGCCGGCCGTCAGGATCTGCTGCCTCGCGCCCGGTACATCGCACCTGATGACGGCAATGCCTCTGACCAGACGGTGCTGGCAGTCGCGCTGGACCGCCCGGTGCAGCCGGGCGAGTCGCTGGAGGTCGATCTCGGGTGGACGGCGCGGGTGCCCCGCACCTACGCACGGACGGGCGCCCTGGGTGATTTCTTCTTCATCGCCCAATGGTTCCCGAAGATCGGCGTCCTCGAGGACTCCGGCTGGAACTGCCGGCAGTTTCACGCAGCCACCGAGTTCTTCGCGGACTACGGGGTGTACGACGTGCGCCTGACCGTCCCGCGCGGCTGGATCGTGGGCGCCACCGGACGAGAGCAGGATCAGACGCACAATTCGGCGGGCACGCTCACCACGCACCGCTACCTCGCGCATGACGTACACGACTTCGCGTGGACGACGAGCCCCGACTATCTGGAGCGACGGCAGCGCTTCGAGGAACCGGGGCTCCCGGCAGTCGACATGCGGCTGCTCCTCCAGCCCGAACACGCCAGGCAGGCGGATCGGCACTTCGAGGCGACGCGTGCGACGCTCCGCTATTTCGGCGAGTGGTTCGGCGCCTATCCGTACGATCACCTGACCATTGTCGATCCCGTCACCATCGTCAATGCCGCCGCCCAGGGTGGCGGCGCCGGCGGCATGGAGTACCCGACGCTCTTCACGGCGGGCACCCGCCGGTTCGCACCGTGGCGCGGCGCGCAGCCGGAAGAAGTGACGATTCACGAGGCCGGCCATCAGTTCTGGTACGGCGTCGTCGCGACGAACGAGTTCGACCACGCCTGGATGGACGAAGGCCTCACCACCTACGCGACGGCGCGGGTCATGCAGGAAGCCTTCCCGGACCGGTTTCTCATCGTGGAACGTTATTTCGGCGGCGTGGTTCCGTGGGCGTACGCGGATGTCGCGTGGTCGCGCGACGTGCATGGCAACCGGTTGAACCTGTACCGTCGCGCTCCAGCGTGGGATCGACCGTCGACGCCTACCTGGCAGTACTGGCCAGGCACCGCCGCGGTCACGACCTACACCAAGACCGCGCTGTGGCTGGCCACGCTGGAACGCCTGCTCGGTTGGGAAACCATGCAGCGGGTGCTCGCGGCCCACTTCTCCAAGAGTGCCTTCCGGCATCCGACACCTGACGAATTCTTCGCAACCGCCAGCGACGTCAGCGGTCGCGATCTCAGGTGGTTCGTCGACGCGGTGCATCAGAGCGCGACTACCTTCGACTACAGCGTCGAACAGGTCACGGATCAGGCGACCGACAACGGGGCGGTGGACTCAACGGTCGTCGTGCGGCGTCTGGGCTCTGGCATCTTTCCCGTTGACGTCAAGGTGAGCTTCGCCGATGGCGCTGATGTGACCGAGCGATGGGACGGGCAGGCGGAATGGCGGGCGTTCCGGTACCGTCGGGGGGCACGCGTGGCGACGGTCGAAGTCGACCCAGCGCGGGTGCTGCTCCTCGACCTCAACATGACCAACAACACCTGGACGGCCAAGCCACTCGGCGCTGACGCCGCCCGGCACTGGACGCTCCGCTGGCTGATCTGGCTGCAGAACGTGCTGCTCACCTATGCCTTCGTCGCGTAGCCCGTACCCTGCGGCCCGGCCGCGCGCGACGGTCGGGGGCGCCTTCGGCGAAGGCTGGCGGCGGATGCTGGCGGCGCCGGCGATGACCTCAGGGATCGCCGTGATGACGGTGGCGGCGGCGGTGCCTCCGGCCATGGCCGTGAATGCCGCGCTGGCCGCGCATCTCGGCTCCAGCATGGTGGCCGACCGCCTGCTGGAGGGATGGGACGTGCACTGGGCCGGCGAGTTCGCCGCGCAGGCGCGCGGGCTGGCGACGTCGGTCACCCACGAAATCCTGGGGTTCGGTGGCACCATCGCCACGGTCAGCGGCATCCTCGACGGCATCGCGCCCCACCCGCTGGTGGCGACCGCCGCGGCTGTCTATGTGGCGCTGTGGGTGTTCCTCTCCGGAGGGATTCTGGATCGCCTGGCGCGCGCGCGGCCCATTCGCACGGCGGCCTTCTTCTCGGCCTGCGGCGCGTATTTCGTCCGATTCGTCCGCCTGGCCCTGGTCATCGGCGTCTGCTACTGGGCCATCTTCCGCTGGCTGCATCCCCTGCTGTTCGAAACGCTGTGGAACCGTTGGACGCGGGATCTCACGAGCGAATCCACGGCTCTGCTGCTACGGGCGACGCTGTATTTGGTGTTGCTGGCGACGCTCGCGGCCGTGACCGTGATCGCCGACTTCGCGAAGGTCCGCACCGTGGTGGAAGACCGGCGAAGCATGCTGGGCGCGCTCAGCGCCGCCCTTCGCTTCGTCCGCCGCCGCCTCTGGCGCGTGGCAGGACTGTACCTGGTGAATCTGGGCGTGGTGCTGGGGCTCGCAGCCGCCTGGCTGCTGGTCGATCCCCGCGCCACCTGGGAGGCGTGGATCGCCTTCGCGGCCGGCCAGCTCTACATCATGGCCCGCATCGCGGCAAAGCTGGCGTTCATGGGGTCGGAAGTCGTCTTCTTCCAGCAGGAACTGGCCCACGCCCACTACACCGCTGTACCGGAACCCACCTGGCCGGATTCGCCAGCGGTCGAATCCATCAATCGTGACGGATAGAATCAGCCTGTGACGAGAGCAGAACGCATCGCCGGCTGGCTCCAGACGCGATGCGCGTCGGCGGGTGCGCGCGGGTTTGTCGTGGGCCTCAGCGGCGGCGTGGACTCGGCCGTGGTGGCGTGCCTCTGCCAGAAAGCGGCGCCTCAGCACGCCCTGGGCGTGCTACTGCCCTGCTACAGCCACTCCGATGATGAAGCCTACGCGCGACAAATCGCCGCGGCGATTGGCATTCCGGTTGTCCGGGTGGATCTCGACAGCACCTTCGACGCCCTCTCCGCGGCGCTGCTCAAGGCCACGAAAGGGCTGACACCACAGCCCGGCCCCGTCGACATCAAACAGCAGCTGCCCGACGCGAACATCAAGCCGAGGCTGCGGATGACGGCGCTGTACTACATCGCGAATTCGCTGAACTACCTGGTGGCGGGGACGGGCAATCTGAGCGAGGTCACGCTCGGCTACTACACGAAGTACGGCGACGGCGGCGTCGATCTGCTGCCGATTGGCGGGCTCCTGAAGAGCGAGGTGCGGACCCTCGCCCGCGACCTGGGCGTGCCCCAGACAATCATCGATCGGCCGCCCACGGCCGGTCTCTGGATGGGCCAGACCGACGAGGCCGAAATGGGCTTCACCTATGACGCGCTGGAGCGGTACCTTCGGGACGGGCCCGGCGCCGTGGAGGCCGCCACCGCGGCCCGGATCGACCGGCTCCGGCGCGCGTCCGATCACAAGCGCGCGCTCCCGCCGGTCGGGCCGGTCTGATGGAGGCGACCACGTCGCGCGTCACCGTCAGCCGCACCAGCCAGACCGACGTCGGCCAGCGGCAGGTCGTCGTGCGCCTGGACGACGGTGAGCGCACGAACCTGATGTTCGGCGACACGATCAGCCGCGACGTGAGGGCGGGCGACCACGTGCTGCACGCGCACAACACGCTCGTCTGGAAGCGCGTGCGCTTCACGACCGCGCCCGACGAGCACGTCGAGTTCGTCGTCGTCAACCGCCCCGGCCGGTTCACGCTCGGGTTCCTGTCACTGATGGGCGTCGCGCCGCTGTTCCTGTCGATCGAGCGCCGTCCTGGCGGCGATGGAGCGGCCGACCGTCAGGTCGGCCGTCCGTGATCGTGCGGACCTGACCACCGCCCCCAAGGCTCCGGTGGTCCGCCGAAGCTTCAGCGAAGGCGGAAGGTCCGCACCTCCGTTGCCGATTCACCGTACGAACGCGCGGACGGCGTCGGCGATGGCGCGGGCCGAGATGCCGTAGCGATCGAGGAGCACGTCGGGCGGACCGCTGCGAGGAATCTCGCGCACGGCCAGCCGCTGGACGCGGAACCCCTGGTCCCAGACGGCCTCGCTGACGGCGTCACCCAGGCCGCCATGCGCGTAGTGATCCTCGACGGTGATCACGCGCCCGGATGTCGACCGGCCGGCCGTCACGAGCGTGTCGCGATCGATCGGCTGAACCGAGTACGCGTCGATGACGCGAATCGCGATGCGCTCGGCCGCCAGGGTGTCGTGGGCCTTCAAGGCCTCGAAGACCGTCACGCCGGCGCCCACGACCGTGACGGCATCGCCACCGCTCTGCCGCAGAACCTTGGACCCGCCGACACTGAACGTATCCGAGGGCTGGTAGATGACCGGCGTCTTGGGCCGGCTGGTGCGCAGGTAGACCATGCCCGGCGTGGCCGCCGCGAGCGCCATGAGCCGCTCCATGCTGACCGCGTCGCACGGATAGAACACCGTGCAGGTGGGCACACCGCGGAACATCGCGAGATCCTCGAGGGCCATCTGCGACGGGCCGTCCTCGCCGATCGAGACGCCCGCGTGCGATCCGGCGAGCTTCAGGCCCAGGTTCGAGATGCCGGCCATCCGGACGAAGTCCGCCGCCCGTTCGAGGAAACACGCAAAGGTCGACGGGAACGGAATGGCCCCGCGGCTGGCGAGCCCCATCGCCACGCCGATCATCGCCTGCTCGGCAATGAACATCTGATAGAACCGCTCGGGGTAGACCTTCTCGAATCGCTCGCTGAACGTCGAATTCTTCACGTCGGCGTCCAGCGCGACCACGCGCGGATCGACACCGCCGAGCGCCAGCAGCGCCGAACCGAACGCCTCGCGCGTCGCCACCTGATCGCCTGCCGCATAGGACGGCGCCGGAGTGGCCGTCACGAAATCGGGCAGCGCGCCCTCCACCTTGCGTCGGGCCGGCCGCGGAATGACGGGCGCCGGATCGGAGGTCCGGACCTGTTGCGCTTCCAGTTCGGCAATGGCGCGGTCGGCTTCGTCGCGCTTCATCGCCTTGCCGTGCCAGTTGTCCTTCCCCTCGACGTGCTTCACGCCCTTGCCCTTCTGGGTCCGGGCCACCAGCATCGTCGGTCGGCCGCGCGTGGACCGCGCCTCGGCCAGCGCGGCCAGCACGGCGGACATGTCGTGTCCGTCAATGGTGACCGCGTGCCAGCCACACGCGCGATAACGGCCCGCAATGGCGCCGAGGTCGTGCCGCCACTGCGTCGTGCGACTCTGCCCGAGCGCGTTGACGTCCGTGATGCCGCACAGGTTATCGAGCTGCTGGGCCGACGCGACCTCGGCGGCCTCCCATACGGAGCCTTCCGCGGTTTCGCCGTCGCCGAGCAGCACGTACGTCCGGTAGTCGGACCCGATGCGCCTCGCGTTGAGTGCCATGCCGACGCCAGCCGCCAACCCCTGGCCGAGCGATCCCGTGGCGACGTCGACAAAGGGCAGGCGCGGCGTCGGATGCCCTTCGAGATCGGAATCCAGGCGGCGCAACGTCAGGACCTCGTCGCGCGGAAAGGCGCCCGTCGCGGCCCAGGCCGCGTACAGCAGCGGCGCGGCATGCCCTTTGGACATGACGAAGCGGTCGTTCTCGGGGTGCTGA